>NZ_VSRN01000001.1:1200000-1512500 GCF_008369915.1 Dyadobacter sp. UC 10
TGCGGCCGCGGGTGATGATTTGAAGGTCAATTCCTTTGTTTGACATTTTACCCACGTTCACCGAAGGAACAGCCGCATCATATCCGGCAGTAGCCGTCACCGGAACTTGGAATAACAGGTCTTTGGTATCTTTTTGCCAGAAATCCACGATAATATCCAGCTTACCTTTCAGCAATGTGGCGTCGATACCGATGTTCTTTGTGATACTGGTTTCCCATTTCGCATCCTTGTTTCCGATGCGTGTCCGGTAATAGCCTTCCAGCGCACTAGAGTTGGTACCGTTCAAATCGTAGGAAGATTGACCCAGGCTCGCACCATATAAGCTGTACTGATTATTCGGGTCAACGTTATTGGAGTTACCCATCAAACCATATCCACCCCTGATTTTCAGCTCTGTAATAAACGGAATGCTTTTCATGAATTCTTCCGAAGACATTCTCCATGCAGCTGAGAACGCGGGAAATACACCGTAACGGTTGTTGGATCCGAATCTGGAAGATCCGTCGCGACGAACAACACCGGTCAGGATATACTTGTCATTGAAAGTATAGTTGGCTCTTGCGAAAAGGGAGTAGAAATTTACGCCTTTATAAAAATCGCTGCCTACGATCCTGGATCCTACATTGTTCATGTTAATGTAGTTGATATCCGTTGAGAAAGGATTTAAACCGGAAGAATTCTGATTTTTACCAACTCCCGTGTTCAACGCTTCCTGACCCAGTAACACGTCTATACTATGCAGTCCCAACTGCTTTTTGAAGTTCAAAGTATTGGTAAATGTCCAGGAGAAACGGTGCCCTGACCCTTCGTTATACCCGAATGCCGAGTTATTCTCAGAGTTTTCGTACTGTAGCCGGTTAAAACCGCGGCTGGCGTAATTACTGTATTGCCCGCCAATGCTCGATCTTAGAGTAAGGCCCGGGATCACATCGACTTCTGCATAGAAATTACCAAAACCGTTTCCTGCAAATGCATTATTATCTTTCAACCCGTCGCGGCTAGCCACCGGGTTTCTCGGGTTGTTGAATCCTTTGGCAGCAGTACCAGCGTACCCTCCAAACTCGTCATAAATCGGAATGATCGAGGGCATACGAAAGGCTGAAAGAATATCATTTTCCTCCGACGCAACGCCCTGTCCGCCGGCACCACCATTGAGGCCAAGCACCTGCAGGTAAGTAAATTGAGCATTCTGCCCTATCCTCACATTTTTCAAGACATCGAATTCGGAGTTGATACGGAAAGCATAGCGCTTGAAGCTATTGTTCTTCAGGATACCTTTCTGATCCTGAACACTGAATCCCGCATAAACACGGCTGTTCTCGCCGCCACCGGAAAATCCGAGTGTATGGCGCTGAAGAGGGGCATTCCGGGTAATTGCATCATACCAGTCTGTACCTTGCTTATTCGCCCTAACCACCTGATAAATAGTACCAGCCGCAGGGTTCACATTGTATTTCTTTCTTTCTGCTTCCAGATCCAGCGTGCCGCGTACACCGGTGGCACCGCCTACGTTGATGTAGTCAGGTAAAACCGGTTTATCGCCCGAACCGTACTGGCCACTTGCTACATTGTTGAATTTAGGAAGAGAATCGCCCTGAAATGCATCGTTCCGGATTGCCTGCCAGGTCCAGTCGGCTTGCTCCTGAGGGTTCAGCATGGGCTGGCCTTTCCCCGGGGTAGTAAAACCGAAAAGCCCATCGTAAGTGATGGATAATTTCTTGGCTTTCTTGGCTCCTTTTTTAGTGGTGTAAACAATTACCCCGTTCGCAGCGCGGGCTCCATAAATGGATGCTGCTGCTGCATCTTTCAGTACGGTAGTGGATTCAATGTCGTCCGGATTAAGAAAATCTGTAGAACCTGTCGGGACCCCGTCAACTACATAAAGTGGCTCATTACCTCCAAAAGCTCCAAAGCCACGTACGCGGATCTGGCTGGTGGTTCCCGGCTGTCCGTTTGTGATCACGGTAACACCGGCAACCCGTCCCTGTAGTTGTTGTTCCACATTACCGGATGGTGTTGCGGTAAGGTCTTTGGATTTGACGGTCGAAACCGCTCCTGTTGTTTCACGGCGGCTGTCGACGGTATAACCAGTTACAATCACTTCTTCCAGCGCAGACACGTCGTCGTCCATTTTAATGTCGAGAGAGGTCTGGTTCCCTACCAGCACTTCCTGGGTTTTGTAACCAACGAAGCTGATGATCAATGTCGCATTCGGCGACGCAACGTTCATCGAGAATTCGCCGTCTGCATTTGTGTTGGTTCCGCTCTGTGTACCTTTGACCACTACGGTTGCTCCCGGGATACCAACCCCTGCGACATCAGTGACTTTCCCGGTAACTTTTCGATCTTGTGCAACAGCAATCGTTGCAAAACTTAGCATGAAGTAGAAGAAGGCACTCCATGCGGAGTTCTTGTAGATTCTTTTCATAGTTTCCTGTCTAGGTTAATAATTTATTAAGCAATCAAATCTATCATTATTCGCACAAATAATTGACTCATCTTAATTAATATTTTTATTCGAATATATAATTGTATTACAAAAAGATAAAATAGTGTCAGTTAGGATACTGTTTGAACCAAATTGCTTCATTTTGCTTAACATTATCACCAAAGATTACTATACGATATTGATATAAAATTCATGACCACTCCCAAGCTTACATTGATGAAACACTACTTTTCCGGTAAAGCTAAAATCCCATACTACGCTCTGCAATTGGTGATTCTACTACTGTCCTGCGCGAAGGGTGAAGACGAAAATCAAAGGGTAGAGGAAAAACAACTGGCTGGTAAATATTGTGGAAATTGCCACCTGGTACCTACCCCAGCGCTATTGGATAAGAACACCTGGCTGGAGCATGTACTTCCCGCCATGGCTGAACGGCTGGGAATTGAATTATTGGAAGGAAACATGTATCTCCACAACAAGCAATCCGCCATCTCTTCCCCTGACTGGCAAAAGCTCCTGAAATACTATGAATCGCTCGCTCCCGATTCGCTGCAACATCATCAGCAGCCTTTTCCTGAACCATTAAATAGCGCACTTTTTACTTTGCGTAAACCGACAGCAGATTCGGTGACAGCCAGTACGATGGTCGTTAAACTTGATTCGTCGGCTGGAAAAGTAATCGTGGGAGTTGCCGGAAAGCCAGCTTTGTTAAGTTATAATCGACTATTGAAGAAAAGCCTGATCGGTGAACTCCTGTCCCCGCCCGTGGACGTCAACCTTCTAGTTGAAAATAAAGGTAAATATATGGTTACCGCTATGGGCGGAATGCGCGCTCTTGACGAGACACGCGGCCAGATCTCACTGATTGGGCCTGACTCCGGTGCCGGAATAATTCAAATTTCCGGAGACCTGATACGTCCTATCGAAACCACACCGATAGATTTCAATAAAGACGGGCTGACCGACTATCTCGTTTGCGCCTTTGGCCACAATCTGGGGGGATTATATATCTTAAGGCAGCTACCGGACCGCACCTTTCAGAAAATAATTGTAAAGGAAGTACCCGGCGCAACGCATGCCACTATACGCGACTTCAATCACGATGGCTGGCCTGATGTTATGACGTTGTTTGCACATGGAGATGAAGGCATCTGGATCTTTATCAATGATCAAAAAGGCGGTTTCTCGGAACGTAACCTCCTCCGCTTTCCACCTGTCTATGGTTCGAGCAGCTTTCAACTGGTCGATTTGAACAGCGACGGAAGGGAAGATATACTTTATACAGCAGGCGACAACAGCGATTATTCAAGGATACTGAAACCCTACCACGGTGTTTATATCTTTACCGACACAGGAAATCTGACATTTAAACAAACATTCTTTTACCCGGTTAATGGCTGCACAAAAGCCATCGCCGCCGATTTCGACGAGGATGGAAAAATGGATTTTGCAACCATTGCATTCTTCGCCGATTTGAAAAACAAGCCCTTCGAAAAGTTTCTTTACTTCCAGCAAAAGCGGACCGATGCTCCGGATTTCACCCCGTTCACCCTGCCGCTCGACAAACTAGGCCGGTGGATCTGTATGGATGTGGAGGATTGGGACGGTGATGGCGACAAGGATATTGCATTGGGCAACTTTTCGAGCGGCTTTTTGAACCAACAAAATGTGCAACCTGACTGGAATGTAAACCTGCCGTTTGTGATTTTGGAAAACAATACAGCCAAAACTAGCGCTAAATAGCTAGTCTTCGCGTTTCCAGTCGGCGGGAAGCAGGTTTGCAAAACGGTCTTTGCCAAGCTCGCCGGAAATCTGATAGCCCATCGGCATTACTACCCAACCCTGCGGCGTGACGACCATATAGCCACTCGGGAAATTGATCTGTGTGTATGAAAATGGCATATCAGCATAAGGCGACCGGCTCTTTTTGCGCATATTGAATATCTCAAGCCTCGTACCGGATACGATCAGGCGCTCCGTTTCCAGCTGGCCAGGCTGTACCAGCCGAACGCCCCTCACCTGTTCAATGCGGTTATGCAGGTGGTTTTTGATTGTGTTATAGCCGTTTTGGACCCTGACAGATTTGAAAATGCGGAGCGAATCGGGGATTTCCTGGTAAACCCTGAAACCATGTTCCTGCAAACTATCCGAGACCATACTGGCGATCAGGTGCTTAAGCGATCCCTGGTATGCGATCTTTTGATTACTTCGCCACAAAATTTTCTGTGCATTGTCCTTTGGCTTCAAGTGTTCGAACCGGGTACTGCCGCCGTAATAGAGGGTTGGGTTAAAGTAGTCGAATTCGTCCAGATCCTGATGAATTCGGTAACCCAGTGCATAATTCTCAATGATCAGCGGGCTCACCGTCTGCGCTGTCAAATGCCCGTCATCTTCCATTGAAATGCGGAGTACCTCCGGATTCAGGATTTTGCATTGCTTACTGAACTTGTTGGTGCCCAGCAACTCACGGGTAATAATTTTCAAATACCGTTCGCGCTTCTTGTCTTTTTTAGCGTAAATGGTAACCCCCTTCAACTCCATCCCCTCGCGTAATTTGAACATCACCGTTTTAGTACCCGGCTGCTCGAAACGAAGTGTTTGCTTGACGGTTTCATAGCCGAGAAAGGAGACCGCCATTTCCAGGTTACCGATCGTCAGATTAGGGAGTTTGTAATTGCCATTTTCGTCAGCATTAGTTCCTATTGAAGAATTATTGATAAAAACATTTGCAAAAGGCAGCGGCTTCCCCGTTTTCTCGTCGGTAACTTTTCCAACCAGTGTAACCGTACCAGTTTGCGCAGTCGCCTGCATAACGATCAGCAGCGACAGGCAGGAAAATCCAAACCGTTTACAGCAATTTAAATATTCAATCCTAAGAAGCAGCCGCATCGACAATTTTTAATCTTTCGGCCAAATATAAAATGAAGCACCTTATAAAGTATCGAAAATTGCCCCTTTCCTATTCCAACAGGAATTTAAACTGCCTGCGCACAACAGATACATTCGAAAGGCGCAGGCAGTTTGGGAAGTAAAAATACTAAGGATTGGTTTTTAAAGTCACGTTTCGCTGCGAAGAGGGAAGATTGTTTTCCGCAACCACTTCTGCGAACAGAACCAGCGACATGTTTTTGGTGAGAGGCGCTTTTACCGGCACTTTTACCACATAGTTCCGGAGCTCGCTGTCATATTTCTGAGTACCTGCCGGCAACGTCGTTACAAGCGTTTGAACGCCGGTGGTCGTAGCAGCGGAATAAATCCTGAACTCTTTAACCGCTATTTCGGAGGTATATTCAATGTTGACATTCACCGTAGTGGCAGAATCCACGGTGATACCGGGCTGTAACACGCCCGCAGCTGAAAAGGTCTTTGTCTCTCCCAGCCACAGTACCGCAATCTGCGCTACTTTCCCGTTGCTCGTCAAAAGGTCTTCAAACAAATCCGGCTCTTTATAGCAGCCACTCAGCAGAAACAGGCTTGCAAATGATAGCAGAGCCACTTTTATACGCTTATTCATGATAGTCGTTTTTTAGTAAAACACGGGTTATTTGGACATCCACCACATCGGCATTTCCGGGTCTTTCTGGTTAGCCTGAACTGTTTTAGAGTTCCTCGTAATCTCAGAATCCGGGTAGCGCATCCGCTGAATACGGCTTCCGCCCAGGTCGGGATTGGGCTTGACCGGCATTGGAAAATCGAGGTAACTGTATTTCCTGATATCCGTCCAGATATCCCCAATCAAAAGCATCGATTTAAATTTTTCGGTGATAATGTGCTTCGCAGTCAGTTTTGCCGCACTTACATTCACCGGCGCCGCAGCCAGGTATTTGGCAATGTCAGCATCCGTTACGCCTACCTTTTTCATATTGGAAGATATCATTTCCAGGTAAGCCCCGTACCCTGCTGCCGACGTCCCGGTGGAAGTGGGCGTTCCTCCGTTTAAAAGGAAAAGCGCCTCGGCCTTAATGGCGGCAGTTTCCGAGTAAGTCATCATCACCAGAGGTGAATTGATGTTCGAATGCCAGGCTTTCGCGGTCAGATCGACGGTGGAGCCGCTCCCGGATCCCGGTACCACACCGGCGTATACCGTCTGGTTGTTTTTCAACGAAATTACTTTCGGTAACCTCGGATCCTCGATCCCCTGTACGGTCCCATTCATCAGATTGACAAATGTATTAGTAAAAGTGACCGACAAGTTGCTGGTCGTGTTCGGTATCGCGACCCGGCTGTACCAGGGGTTCAGGTTTTTGGAATTGTATTGTAACTGAAAATCGTCCGCATTCCCTGTCATGCCTTTTTCCAGGGCGGCTATTGCTGCCTGCGCGGCTTGCTGCGGGTTTTTGAGGGACAAATGCATGGCATAGCGCGCTTTTAGAGAATAAGCCAGCCGGGTCCATTTTGCCGCATCACCATTGTAGATCAAATCGTCCGATGAAGGCAGGGTACCGGTGTTTTTGGCGAGTTCGACAATTGCCTCGTCGAGCAATTTCTGAATAGTCCCGTAGATCTGTTCCTGCGTGTCGTAAGCGGGCGAAAAGTTCTTTTGATCAGCCTGCGAATAGGGTACATTCTCCCAGTTGACTGTCGCAATACCCAGGTTGTAGGCCATCAGTACCTTCGCAACGCCGACATATACCGGCGCATCTTCGCTCCCGCCTTTTGAAATGATTGCGTTCAACTGAGGAACCACATATAAGTACATGTTCGACCAGCCGAGGGTATTATCGGTCTCTGCGTAAGTGTCGATCCCGTCTTCACCAATTGCGTTTCCCAATTGTTGCGAGTATTGACAAGCAACATACGCCTGCTGATAACTCGCCTCGCCGGTGTAGAATTGGGCAGTCGGAAGCAACTCCTGCATGGTCGCGTCCGCTTTGAGCGTTGGATCGACGTTGATATCGAGGTAATTATTGCAGCCCGTGAGCAGAATGATCGGGACGCAGATTATCCAAAGTCTTTTGATATTTTTCATACATCAGAAATTTACATTCACACCAAATTGAAAACTCTTCGTCGCCGGATTGTTCCGCCCCACAAAACCGATCAGGTTAGTACCCGATCCAAACGTAAGCGCCTCTGGATCATAGCCACGAAAGGGTGTGCTCAAGAAAAGGTTTGTACCGGTAAGCGTAAATCTGACACCTCCTGCGAAAACAGAGTTAGCGAGCAGGCTCTTGGGCAATGCATAATTGAGACTGACTGTTCTAAGCCGTATCCAGGAACCGTCCTGGATATTAAAATCGGCTGCATTACCCATATAGCGTGCAGTGGAAGGGTTGTAAAATGCATCGTCGAGCACCACGGCTTTGGTATTAGGCACGTAGCTGATTTGCCCCTCCTCCGATTTCTGTTCCACCACTCCTTTGAACACCACCTGCTCATACCGCCGCTCTGTGATCTTGATAGAACCCGCGCGGAATGCGTTTCTTTCGCCCAGATCCACTACGTCGCCCCCTTTTCGCCATTCCAGCAGAAAGGATAAACCGAGACCTTTATAGTTGAAGGAGTTGGTCAAGCCAGCTGTCCAGTCGGGCAAGGCATTTCCGTAGGGGGTTGTGACTAAGCTGGTTAATGGAAATCCATTTGCCTGGATCAGCTTCTGCCCATCGGGGGCGCGCATATAATCAAGTCCCCAGAGGTCGCCTACCCGGCTTCCTTCCCTTACTTTCAAAACACCGCGGCTACCGTTGTCAAAATAAGAGATCTCTTCGAGCTCGTCGGGCATATCGATCACCCTGCCGTCCATTTTTGTAAAGTTGAGTGACATATCCCAGTTGAAACTCGAAGTCTGAACCGGCTTGAACGACAGCAACAGCTCTACGCCTTTGTTACGTATCAAACCAATATTAGTGTAGTAAAAGGAATAGCCGGACACATTGGAAACCGGCGCACGAACGATCTGGTCTTTGCTATCCATCGTAAAATAAGTCGCATCAACCATTAAACGGTTCCGAAAAAACCTTAATTCAGTCCCGAATTCAATGGAAGTGGTCCTCTCCGGTCTCAGATTGTCGGATGCCGTCGTTGACCTCCTGATAAAACCCGGTACTGTATTTCCATAAGGGAAGTTATCTGCAATTTCGTAGTAGGCCCCGATTACGTATGGATCCGTACCTTTCCCAACCTGTGCCCACGACGCACGCAGCTTACCGTAGGAAAGCACATTGTTTTTTGGAAGATTTTCGGTAAAAATATATCCGGCATTAAAAGAAGGATAAAAGAATGAATTGCTCGCGACAGGTAAAGTTGAAACAATATCATTCCGCCCTGTTGCATTCAGGTAAAGCACATCTTTATAGCTCAGCTTCACGTCGGCAAAAAAGCTGACTATCCTGTATTGAAGCGGAGAATACGGCCGCGTCTGCTGGTTGCGGTAGCTACTGATTTCGTCCGTGAAAGGTGCCCGCCAGCCTTCGCCTCGTTCATAATAACTGTCCGGCCTTTTGCTGTCAACAATCGAATTCCCCACCATCAGCGAGCCTGACCAGCTTTCATTGAAGTTTTTGGTTGCTGTGATATAAAGGTTTGAATTAATCTCGCGGTAGTTAATGTACTCTTTGATCAAAAAACCCTTCACCGCTGTGCCTACATCAAAAGTGCTGTCAACCTGCCGGAACCGGCGCTCATTGAAAGCATCAAAAGTGAGCTGGTATTTAGCAGTCAGCCAGTCGTTTACCTTGTAATTTAAAGTTGCATCGGCGATGTAGCGGTTAACTTTATCGATCCTTGGACTCTTTTCAACCAGATACCTCGGGTTGTCGGTAAAGCCGGGCAGCAGGTTCTTGTAGGAACCGTCAGCATGGAGGTAATCATTTACATCATAGGTATTTGGCCAGTAGGATAATGCACTAAAAATCGATTTATCCCCGGCTGGCGGTCTCTTTCCACCGGACCGAATATAGTTGAACGACCCCGACACGGTGAAATTCCTGGTCAGGTTGTACGATCCTGCCAGCTTTCCTGAAGTCCTGGAAAAATCCGTTGTGGGAACGATACCCTGCTGGTAGTTATTCCCGGCTGAAAAGTAAATATTTCCCGTTTCACTGCCCTTTGTAATCGTGACCGTATTGTTGGTACGAAAGCCTGTCTGGTAAAATCCGCGAAAGTTGTCGTAGATACGGTCCGTGTCATTACCAATGACCGACGGCCCGAACGATTGGTAGGGGGTCCGCTGCCGCACTTCTGTGGGCGAGATAAATTCACCAAATCTACCCTGAATGAAACGTTTCTGAATATCCGGCGATTTGCCCAATACATCAACTCCGCCGGAAAGTGAAACGGAGACATTCATTTTACCTGTTTTACCACGTTTTGTAGTGATGATGATGGCCCCGTTGGATGCACGCAGACCGTACAGCGCAGTAGCAGCCGGGCCTTTCAGCACAGAGATGCTTTCGATATCGTCGGGGTTAATATCGGCCGCTCTGTTAGTATTGGCAAATTGTTCAGAAGCTCCCGGCGAGGCTGTTCCAGCACTTGGAAGGGGACTTCCGGCAGTGGTTGCATTGCTGATGATAATCCCGTCAATTACAAATAACGGCTGGTTATCGGCGCTGCCGCTCAGAGAGGTGATGCCTCTCAAAATAATGTTAACACCTGCCCCGGGCGCTCCACCCGACCCCGTGATCACGGCCCCTGCCACTTTGCCCTGCAACGCACCTATCATATTCGGGTTTCCCGACTCTTTGATTTCATCCGATTTGATGGACTGCACTGAATATCCGATCGCACGCTTCTCCTGCGTCTGCCCGAGCGCCGTCACCACGACTTCGTCCAGGATGGAGGCCTCAGACTGTAGCGTCACGTTTACAACCTGCTGATCTGTAACATTGACTTCGGTTCGTTTGAAACCGATAAAGCTAAAAACCAATATTCCGCCGGGAGCCACTGAAATACTATATTCCCCCTTTTCATTGGTAGAGGTTCCCTGTGAAGTGCCTTTGACACTTACACTCACCCCCGGGATCTCTGACCCGTCCTGATCGGTTACCCTGCCCCTGACCAGTCCGCTCTGGGCATTACCTCTGTCCACGGATAGCATCGCGAAGAGCAGGAAAGCGCTTAAAATCTTGTAAAGTAATTGATTCATCATATTTGGTTTGTTATGTAGATACGTGTAATTTAATATTCTCTCTTTAAAAATTAACATTTATTACCAGCAAATAATCTAACGGTCACTTGCGGTGTGTGAACCGTCAAGGTCACCAGCCGAACAACCTCTAATTTTAATTACTAGAAAAATAGTTTGTTAACTATAAAAATAGTTTCTACTTTCGGAACATGGAATTTCAAAAGTTGACTAACAAAGAAGAACAGGTAATGCAGGTGCTTTGGAACCTGGAAAATGCATATGTGAAGGATATGCTTCCATTGTTTACAGAACCAAAACTGCATTACAACACCCTTTCGACCATTATCCGGAACCTGGAAGAAAAGGGGTACGTGAGTCATCGGCAGTTTGGGAATACCTACGAATATTTCCCGGTGGTGAAAAAGGACGATTATCAAAACCATTTCGTGCTGAACAAAGTGGTAGGCAGCTATTTTAATGATTCGTACAAAGATCTGGTCGCCTATTTTGCTAAAAATGAGAAAGTAACTCCCGACGATCTCCGGGAGATTATCAGGATGATCGAGGAAGGAGATTAAAAGTTAATGTACCACCATTAATCCACCCGCTTATGCTATTCCCTTACCTTTTGAAAGTCAGCTTGCTGCTGGCAGTGCTGACCCTGGGCTATCGCTGGATGGTGCAGTTTGAAACATTTTCCAAACTTAATCGTGCGCTGCTCTGGCTGAATGTGATGGCAGCCTGGACCCTTCCATTGATCCCGATGCCCGACTGGGGGCCAGTGAAGGTTCAAACGGAATTTCATCAGTCGATCCCAAAAATCGCGAAGGTTATCCCGACTGTTGCTCAGCAAATAATACCTGATAATGGTTCTCTGGCAATGAAAAGTAGCAAATGGGAAGGATTGGGTTTGGCAGACTGGCTGCTGCTCGCGTACCTGGCAGGAGTTACGATCCTGGCTGTCCGCTTTCTGTATCAGGTTGGAAAACTCATTTATGTGCTGGCAAAATCAGATTTCGAGGAGTCAAACAACAGGGTTTATTTAGTCAGGAACAGGAAAATCAAATCTCCCTACTCATTTTTCCACTGGATTTTAGTTAACCCCGAAAACCACACGCCGCAGGAAATGCGCCATATTCTTGCCCACGAAACGGAGCACGCTTTACAATGGCACAGCATTGATTTGCTGCTATCCGAAATCCAGCGCATTCTGCTGTGGTTCAATCCTTTCGCCTGGTATCATCAAAAGCTCGTGCAGGCAAACCTCGAATACCTTGCCGATGGGGCTGTGCTGGAAGGTGGAATTGAGAAAAAGCAATATCAATATAGTCTGCTTACAGCGGTATTACAGGATAAAGAGTTGCCGCTCACCACTTCTTTTGCTCAGTCATTACTTAAAAACCGCATCAAAATGATGAACAAAAAACCTTCGCACTATTTAGCCTGGGTTAAATATGTGCTATTAATCGCGATACTTTATCTATCCTCCGCATTTGTGGCACCTTATCGACATAAATTGGTAGTAATGGCGCCGAAAGTTGTAAGAACGGCGGTGATGAAGCTGATGGAAGACACAGTTTCCAAGGAGCAAAAACAAAAGTTGGAAGTGAAGCCGGAAAAAGCAATACTGAAAGCCACCATTATTCCTGTGGCAGACTCAGTTTCCGAGACTCCCGATCGAAAAAGAATAAAGGGAGTTTTGATCAGAAACGATACACTTTACTGGGGCATTTCTGCATTGACTACCTGGGAAGATGTTAGTGAAATGCGCAAAGCTGTTAACAAATTTGGAGGTGAAATCCAGATTAACGGAATACAGTATGACCCTTTCCAGCATTTCATCACTTCCGTAAGTGTGAGGGTAGCTTCTAAAAGTCAGGGATCGAGCGGCAGCGGATCCACGGACGAACGCCGCAAAACTGCGGAAAACGAATTTATGCCTATCCAGGGATATTCGGGTTATATTAAAAAGGATGGGATCGGCATGGGTCAATGGCCACCTGCGCCTTTAAGCCAGGAACTAGAAAATGACTACCAAAAGGCGCTTTCGCAGCATAAACAAAACGCAACAGCCTATTTTGAGCACAATTTAAAAGCAACGATCGGGCCAAATTCTGGCAGCGGTTACTCCAAAGAAATTTTGGAAGGCAAATATGCCGCCAGATTTTTGGAGAGAGGTGGTATAGGTAAATCTCCGGAGAAGACTCTAAAGGTCACAGAACTTTACAAGGATGCTGAACTCTACTTGAATACCAGGCCGACCACTCTGGCGGAACTCAACGCGTTGCCTTTCGAACAATTCGAGAAAGCTAGCATTTTTGAAGACAATGCAGGTAAAAAGTACATGATTGTGTATGCGCGATAAATAAAAGGGGCAGCCAGAAATTGCAAACATCCCTGGTTGAAGTATCTTTACTTAAACGAAAGATTCAAATGGAAACACTGGTATTTCGACCTGAAAACAAGGAACAACTGGAAGCGCTGAAAGCTTTTGCCAAAGCGTTAAAAATATCATTTGTATCAAACCCTGATGGTTATGATCCAAAATTTGTTGCCAAAATCCAGGAAAGCAGAAAGCAGTTTGAAAACGGAGACTTTAAAGTCGTCGAGATCGAAGATCTCTGGAAATGAGCAGAAAGCTCAGTTTCTCCGCCAAAGCTTACGAAGATCTTCAATACTGGAAAAAAACAGGCAACTCGAGTATTCAGAAAAAAATTGAAGAAATACTCAGATCGATAATCGAAACGCCATTTCAGGGCATAGGAAAACCGGAAGCTCTAAAACACGAGCTCGCAGGATCCTGGTCGAGAAGAATAAATCGTGAACACCGGGTAGTATATCGGGTAGACGACGAATTCATTAAAATTGAATCATTAAAAGGGCATTATTAAACGGGGCAGCCAGAAATCCCGGCTACCCCATTTAATTTTACAAAAATCAAAAACTACTATTTCAAATTCAGCTCCTCGCCTATCGCTTTTACTTTTTGCTGCAATGAAGCATACACACTGTCAAAATCCTCGTTTTTCTCCAAAGCAGCCCGGACACCGACGTAGAATTTGATCTTCGGCTCTGTACCTGACGGGCGGCAGGTAAATTTGGTACCGTCCTCGGTGAAAAACTGCAGCACATTCGAAGGCTCTATACCCATTTCGCCCGAAGGAATAGAATGCGTCGTACCGCTTTTAAAATCTACCGTACTTAATGCTTTGTAATCATCCATCCTGACCACCGGTGATCCCGCGATGGTTTTGGGAGGATTCGCACGGAAATCCGCCATCATCTGCTGAATTTCGTCAGCTCCTGTTTTTCCTTTTTTAGTCAGGGAAATCAAGCCTTCATAATAGAAACCAAACTGCTTGTAGATTTCCATCAACATATCAAAAAGGCTGAGACCTTTGTCCTTCGCATATGCTGTTAATTCGGCGATCATAGCGCACGAAGCGATCGCATCCTTATCACGAACCGCGTCACCGATGAGGTAACCGTAGCTTTCTTCGCCACCGCCAATGAACTGCTCCTGGCCTTCTTTCTCCCTGATTACCTGAGCGATATATTTAAAGCCCGTCAGCGTGTTATAACATTTAACATCGTATGCGTCCGCCATTTTGTCGATCAGATCGGTCGTTACGATCGTTTTGCATACGAACTGGGTACCGGTCAATTTACCTGCATCTTTCCATGCATTCAACAGGTAATAAATCAGCACACTGGCTGTCTGGTTCCCATTTAAAAGCTGAATTTCGCCATGGTGGTTTTTAACTGCAATACCTACCCTGTCGGCATCGGGATCCGTCCCCAGGACCAGGTCTGCGTCGATTTCTTTCGCCTTCTCTACGGCTTTGGACATGGCTTCCGTTTCCTCCGGATTCGGGTAAACAACCGTCGGGAATTGTCCGTTACCCTTCGGCTCGGCCTGCTCTTCGATGACCGTTACAGCCTCAAAACCCATTTTGGCAAGCAGGGAGGGAACCAGGGTAACACCTGTTCCATGCAGCGGCGTGTAAACGATTTTAAGGTCTTTCTGACGCGCCAGTGCATCTTTTGAAATAGACAAAGACAAAATATGATCTACATATTTCTCATCGACTTCGGCACCGATCTTTGTGATTTTCGAAGCATCCCCATCAAATTTCACATCATCAATAGACTGGATCGCGTTAACCTCGCCAATGATATTGGTATCATGCGGAGCCACTACCTGAGAACCATCGTCCCAGTATGCTTTGTAGCCATTGTATTCTTTGGGATTGTGAGAAGCAGTTACCACAACGCCGCTTTTGCAACCAAGCAAACGGATCGCGAATGAAAGCTCCGGAGTTGGGCGCAATGCTTCAAAAAGATATACGCTAATCCCGTTCGCAGAAAAGATGTCAGCGATGATCTTTGCAAATTCATCAGACTTAATGCGGCTGTCGTATGCGATGGCCACTTTTATTTCTTCGCCCGAAAACGCTTTGTTTAAATAATTGGCAAGTCCCTGTGTTGCCGTACCAACAGTATAACGGTTCATTCTATTGGAACCGATGCCGATCAGGCCGCGCAAACCACCCGTTCCGAATTCAAGGTCTTTATAGAAAGCATCCGTCAGCTCGGTATCATTTCCTTCATCAATCAGTTGCTGTATAGATTGCTTCGTATCAATATCATAATCACCGTTTAGCCAGCTGTTGACTTTGGCCATTACATTCGGTTCGAGAATTGCAGTCATAAGTAGTTGAAGTATTTAGTTAAGGTTTATTTAATGATCTCGGCTTCCTGCGTTTCGCTCTCGCGGACCGTTTCTTTTGCCGTTTTCAGGATCAGCTCAGCCACAAGGCCTGTCCAGCCCGTCTGGTGACTTGCCCCGCAGCCGCGGCCATTGTCGCCGTGAAAATATTCGTAGAAGAGCACGTGATCGTTAAAATTATCATCTTTCTGCATCTTCTGATCATGCCCGTACACCGCACGATTACCTTCCGTGTCCTTTTTGAATATATCAATAAGACGACAGGCAATAGCAACCGCAGCTTCCTTGATCGTAACGAGGTTGCCGGAATTGGTCGGATATTCCACCATGAAGTCCTCCCCGTAGTAAGCATGGAATTTCATCAGCGAGTCAAATATCAGGTAATTTAACGGAAACCAGATCGGCCCGCGCCAGTTTGAATTTCCGCCCATAATATCCGTCAAAGCCTCCGCAGGGGTATAATCCACTTGCAGCACCTCGCCATTGATATAGAATTTGTAAGGATTCTCTTCATGGTATTTGGACAACGCCCGCACACCATAATCTGAAAGGAACTCGCTTTCATCAAGCATCCGTTTCAGGATCATTTTCATCCTGTGCCCGCGCAATATGGATAGCAGGCGATTTTCACCTTTACCCGACTCAAACCACCGGGAAATCAGACGCGCCAGATCAGGTCGGTTTGCCAATACCCATTCAACGCGCCTTTTAAATATCGGCAGTTTGTCAAGATTCTGAGGATCAAGGATTTCAACTGCGAATAACGGAATCAAACCCACTATCGACCTTACTTTCAGCAAAATACTCTGACCGTTCGGAATATGGATCACATCGTAATAAAACTGATCTTCTTCGTCCCAAAGACTGATGGAAGAATTTTTCCCTCCTATCGACTCCATCGCACCCGCAATGTGCAGAAAATGCTCGAAGAATTTAGACGCCATATCCTGATATACAGGGTGTACCAATGCAATTTCCACAGAGATACGAAGCATATTGAGCGTATACATCGCCATCCAGCCTGTCGCATCGGCCTGTTGCAGTTTGCCGCCAAAAGGCATAGGCGTAGAACGGTCGAAAACACCGATATTATCCAGCCCCAAAAATCCGCCGCTGAATATATTATTTCCGGTATCGTCCTTCTGGTTAACCCACCAGGTGAAGTTCAGCAGCAGTTTATGAAATATTTTTTCAAGAAACTGAATGTCACCTACGCCATTATTTTGCTCCCGGTCGATCTCGTAAACTTTCCAGGTAGCCCAGCCATGAACCGGCGGATTTACGTCAGAGAAATTCCATTCGTAAGCCGGGATCTGCCCATTGGGGTGCATATAGTATTCCCGGAGTAGGATTTCGAGCTGTCTTTTAGCGAAATCAGCATCTACCCTTGCGAGCGGCACACAGTGAAAAGCCAGGTCCCAGGCAGCAAACCAGGGATATTCCCACTTATCGGGCATTGAAATAATATTGGCGGCATACAAATGCTTCCAACCGGAATTTCTGCCCCATTTCCGGCCCTGATTCGGCCCGGGTTGCGCGGGATCGCCTTTCAGCCATTCATATACATTGTAATAGTAAAATTGCTTGCTCCAGAGCATGCCCGCGTAAGCCTGCCGCTGGATCGAGCGCAGATCTGCGTCCGAAACGTCCCTTTGCAAGTCATCATAAAACTCATCCGCTTCCCTGATCCTCTTTGCAAAGAGATCTTCAAACCCACCGAAAGGCTCAGAAATGGTATGGTTTACATAGCGCAGGCGAAATGTTTCACTACTTCCAGCCTTCACTGTCCGCGTAAAACGTGCTGAGGCTTTGGTACCTATATGATTTGGATTGACCGTGCTTGTTTTACCTCCTGAAACTATAAAATCATTGATCCCATCCTTTGGATACGCCGTATTATTGGCTGTACCGTAGAGCTTCTTGAAGTTCGTTTCATTTTCACAAAACAGCAGCTCATCCGCATTATCCAGGTAAAGGTTATATTTCCCGTGTTTGCGGTGGGTAACCTCTATCAAACGGTTTGAAATCCCGTTCATGATAGGCTTATAATTGAATGCTTCGTATCCCCACGACCAGGTATTGCGAAACATGATCGTCGGCAGCACGGTAATCGGCGCGTCTTCTTTGCCGCGGTTAAAAACCGTCACTTTCATCAGGATATCCTCCTCGTCGGCTTTGGCGTGTTCTATGAAAATGTCAAAATATTCGTCATTCTCAAAAACGCCGGTATCCATGATCTCATATTCCGGATCCTGCTTGCCTCTCCTGCCATTCTCCTGCCGCAGTTTGTCATAAGGAAAGAGCTGCTGCGGATATTTATAGAGCATTTTAGTATAAGAATGCGTAGGCGTACTATCGAGGTAATAGTACATTTCCTTCACATCCTCCCCATGGTTAGACTCCCGGTTCGTGAGTCCGAAAATCCTTTCTTTTAAAATCTTATCCTTATGGTTCCAGAATCCGAAGGAGAGGCAGATATGCTGTTTGTTATCAGAAAATCCGCCAATTCCATCCTCCCCCCAGCGATATGCTTTGGAGAGTGCCATTTCATGGGTGATATAGTTCCAGGCGTCACCGTTGCCACTATAATCTTCCCGCACGGTACCCCACTGGCGTTCAGACAGATAAGGCCCCCACTTTTTCCATCCCCGGTTATCTTTTTGAAGGCTTAGTCTTACTTTTTCAGCACCGTTTGCCATTAATGTATTAGTTATCGAAAGGAATGAATTTCAACTTAAAATCGACCCAATTTAGAAAACCGGTTTTCAAAAACAGCAAAAACCAGTTAAAAGTTAAAAAATCAGGGATACACTATACGGCCAGCTGTAAGGCCGCCAGGTCGGGATAAGCTGTTATTTCAAAAGAAACATTGCCAGCGTAAAATCTGGTGAGCGAATCTGCTTTCTGTGACGTTTCTGTCAGCAACGGGTGCCTTTCAGCACGAAGTAACACTTCCACATCAGCCACGTACTCCTTGAACATCAGCGGATTAGGCAATCTATAAACCTGCCCGTCACTGGCTTTCAAAACTGGTGTTGGCTGGACTTTGCCTTCTGCATTCAAACGGCCATATCGGAGACGCGCATTGACATATTCTTCGTCCGTTGCGCCGAAAACAATGTATTCAACTGGCTTCGGCTGAGCGTTGTTTACCGAAATTCTTTCGTCCAGCTCTGCCAGCAATGCTCTCAACGCCCAGGTGTTTTTTCCGGTGCGAATGCGCTCGCGAATGGACTGACGGACCAGATAAGTGAGCGCATGCGTCACGTTAAGACCGATTTCCGCCATTTGTTTGAATATAAATGAAGTAGGCGACATACCCGGAATCGTGTTCGGGTCATGCAGGACAATGCGACCTTCCGGCGTCAAAAATCCGTCGATTCGTACGCACACATTAATTCCCAGCTGCTCGAAAACCTCGGCAATCACTTTTTGTATCTCCTGATTTTTTTCAAGAGAAGTGTCCACAGGAATGCGCTTGCGGCTGGCGCCGGGTTTATATTTTGCATTGAAATCGAAAACCTGCACCATTTTGATCACCTCACTCGGCGGTAATGCAAGTGGTTTCCCGTCGTCAAACTGAATACAGCCGCACGAAAACTCCTGGCCGTTTACGAATTCCTCCACCAGCACCTGATCTTCTGCATTCGAGCTGCTCAAAACCGCCAAGGTACGCCCCCCGGCAAAGTAGGAGTCCAGTTCGCGGATCAGTTCGGCTGGATGATAAATGGTTTCACCAGCCAGCACGACCGGAAAGCCAATCCCCTCGTCCAGATTGGCGACTTTCTGCCCCCAGGCCTGTTTATCAGCATCAAAAAATGATTTCCAGGTATCAGCTTCCAGTTCGATCCTGAAAAAGCATTGGTTCACAGCTGCGACAAATTCGTCGAGCGAATCTTCTTTAACGATGGCAACGCCGATCGAAGAACCCTGATGCGGCGCTTTGATCACCAGCGGCAGGCCTAGGTGCTTTTTAAGCACTTGAAAAAGAAGCGAATATTCTTCCGGAACCCAGTTTTTGTACGTCAGCGTCCAGCTTTTCTTTTCCTGCCCGTTCACCAGGGCGATCATGTCGTTTTGTAAGATCTTATCAATCCCCACCGCAGAGCCCATCAGGCCCGGGCCGCTGTAAGGAATTTTGTACCATTCCAGCAAACCCTGAATTGCGCCATCCTCACAATCAGGACCGTGCATGGCCAGGAATGCGAATTCGAAATGGTTTTTGAACTGATCGGGCGTGATCATTACGCCGATATCTTCACCAACCGCTTTACCAGCCAGTTCGGGATAGGATTCAATGTACGTTTTAAAGCCTGGTTTCTGAATGCTTTTAGGGGGGTAAAATTCCCTTATCTCACCGGAATACATCAATTGTTTTTCCAAAAGAATAAACCGTCCAAAACTGTCGACAAATACAGGTACCGGTTCAAAAAGTGATTTATCCAGATACTCAAATGCCGTTTTTCCGCCTGCAAATGATATTTCTCTTTCACGTGAAGGGCCTCCAAAAAATATTCCGATGCGCATAGTATTTCCAATTTCTAGTCAGGAACGCAAGATAAGCTACTAATCGGGATGAATCAATCGGAACTGCGAAACGGGCTGCTTTTGAATACAAAAAGGCGGTGCCCTTTTCAGAGAACCGCCTTTTGAATGTTATATAATCCGGGACTAAGCCAGTGCCGGTACGTTCACTGCAACCACTTTACTAACGTGAGGAACTGCTTTGCGAATCGACTCTTCCAGACCAGCACGGAACGTCATAGCGCTCATTGGGCAGCTTTGGCAGGATCCCTGTAATTCCAGCTTGACAACGTTATCATCAGTCAATTCCACCAGCTTCACATCACCACCGTCAGCATGCAAATACGGCCGCACCGTTTCCAGTGCCTGCTCGATCAATTCTATTGTTTTTTCTTTGGAATCCATTGTTTCAATTATGTATTTGCTAAGATGCAAGATAATATTCAAAAAATCAAATCCTGACCGGCCCGAAAATCACACCTGGATCTCAACAGGCTGGGTCTTACTTTTGCTCGCATTTCTGATCGCCACCTGCTGTGCAAGCGACTCCGCGGCATCCCTGAAAGCGTCATTTACGATCGGGTTCGTATCCATTACAGCCGGTCTTCCTTCATCTCCCGCCTCTCTGATACCCTGCACAAGCGGGATCTGACCAATTAAAGGCACATCAAATTTATCTGCCAGTGACTGCCCTCCACCCTTTCCAAAAATGAAATACTGGTGATCAGGAAGTTCTTCCGGCGTAAACCACGCCATATTTTCTACAATACCTAAGATCGGCACATTGATTTGTGGCTGCCGGAACATGGACAACCCTTTTGTTGCGTCGGCCAGCGCCACTTTTTGAGGTGTCGTAACAACTACCGCGCCGGTCACGGGCACAGTTTGCACCAGGGTAAGATGAATATCGCTGGTACCTGGCGGCAGGTCAATCAGCAGGTAATCCAGGTCGCCCCAGTCGGTATCTGCAAAAAACTGCTTCAAGGCCTGGCTTGCCATCGGCCCCCGCCACACAACTGCACTGTCAGGCGGCGTCAGAAATCCTATGGACATTAGTTTAATGCCAAACTGACGTATCGGATTGATATAATTTTTACCGTCTTTCGGAGTAATGGTCGGCTGCATATGCTCGACCCCAAACATCACCGGAATCGACGGCCCAAAAATATCCGCATCGATAATACCCACCTTTGCACCGGAACGGTGCAGTGCCATCGCCAGATTAGCCGTAACAGTTGACTTCCCTACCCCACCTTTCCCGGACGAAATCGCGATCACGTTCTTCACTCCGGGAATCAACGGGCCGGTTTGCCTGGCTGTGGTAACGTTTGCTGTAAGTTTGATAATCACTTCAACATCAGGACTTAAATGCTCGTGAATCGCATTCTCACAACTTCTCCTGATCAATTCTTTGAGTGGGCAGGCCGGGGTTGTCAAAACAACTGTAAAACGAACCTGATTGACTCCGACCTCGATATCCTGAATCATCCCAAGCGTCACCAGATCCTTTTTCAGGTCCGGCTCTTCCACAGTGCTGAGTGCCTGTAATACTTTTTCTTTATTGATTGTAAATTCGCCCATTGTAATGGTTGAGGACCTTAACTAATACTATGCAACACAGAAATCACCTGATGAGTTTGTTACAAAACCGGAAATTCTCCAATTCGTCTTTCAATCTCCTCCATTTCCTCTGCCACATTCATTTTCCTCGAAATCTCGTTCAGTTTGCTCCACACCGATTTCAGGAACTTCAAATGACTTTTAGTAAATCCGTGTAAAGGCCGGTGATTGATTGTCAGCATAATTTTGTCCCATTCCTGCATTAATTCAAGTGAATCGGGTTCGATGAATGATTTCGCAAAAGATTGAAAAATATGTTCCTCTGCAAGCTCGTTCGGATGGATGAGGTCATTTTTATAAAACCGGTAATCCCGAAGTTCATCGATCATGATCTCATACGAAGGAAAATAGGAAATATGCTTATACTTTTCCGCAAGCCGGTGACAAGCCAGTCTGAGCGTTGATTTGCTGACCTGATTAAGTGGCAATGTATCGCGTGTATGACGAACAGGACTAACTGTAAGTACCACGCGCAGATTTCTTCTGAACATTAACAGTTTTTGGATCAATAGCTCCATCGCCATACTAATCTGATCAGGGTGCAGAAGTTCCCTGATAAAATGTTCGGCTGGCAGTTTGTGGCAATTTCCGATCACCATATTGGTCGCTTTGTGGCGATAACCATAGGCGGTACCCAAAGTAATCACAAGTACATCGGCCTCCGTTATGAATGTGCGTAAATCACTCAATTTCCTGACAAGCTGACTTTCCAGTTCAGCCCGGCTATTGCTCCACAATGACGAATGGAAATCGTGGTGCAGCCAGATATCGTCTGATGTTTTCAGGAACAATTCACCGGCCGGGTCATTTTTATCAAGCGCCAGGTCGAGTGTTTTGCAAATGGTAAGGGGATTGAAAATAGTACCGAGCGGATTGTTCAATACTGGAAACTTGTACGCGTTCAACTGAGAACCAAGCACTTCCGCAAAACAAGAGCCGATCGTCAGCACTTTTGATTTGTGATCTATTTTCCACTCGGATGGAATGATATTGACTTCTGTACTCAGCTTTATTTCTCTCATGATAATTCAAATCCGGAATACAAAGTTAACATCTTACCGCTGGAGAATTGCATGTTTAGGGTTATTGCGGAAAGGTTTACGTTTGGAGGGAATATCAAAAACGCGCAACTATATGGACGAAAACATTTACCCTTACGAAATCTTCAAAGAGTACACTTATGAATTTGTAAGTGTTAGCAAGGATAAAAACGTAAGGAAGCTTGTTGCATTCACAGAAACCGGGCGGGAAAACGTCTTTAATCTCGCGTTGTTTGACATTTTGGATTCAGGGGAATGCTGTAATATCACCGAGACAAGGAACCGGGACATGACTACCGTTATGGCAACCATCTTCCGCATCGTGGCAACTTTTTTGGAAATAGATAAGGAATATGTTGTCGTTTTCAGGGGAAATGATTCAAGGAGACACCGATTGTATCGAATCGCTATCTCGAGAGAACTAAAAAACTTGTCAGAAAAATATGTTATTTTAGGGATCAATGAGGATAGAATCGAATATTTTCAACCCGATCAATCCTACAAACTATACATAATCACGAATAAGCTATGAAACCTATGAAAAACGAAGCATCAATAACAAAGCTGTCCGCCCAAAAATTGGTGCAGCAGGAATTAAAAATTGTAAACGCAATTTTGGAAAAGGTTGATCTATCTAAAATCAGAAGCCTGGCCAAAGGAGAATGCACCAGATAACCATGTTTAATAATAGGGTAATTTTTGCATTTGTGGCAATAGCTTCGCTTGCTTGCTCGCGGGTAGCTGTCACTGCACAAGACAAACCATATGCCTTCGCCACAACCCCTTCCTGGCAAGATGAATTTGACTATTCAGGCAAGCCAGATCCGGCGAAATGGTCTTATGATTTGGGTGATCACGGCTGGGGGAACAACGAATTGCAAAATTACACTGACAAGCTCGAAAACGCCAAAGTAGAGAATGGTCACCTGATTATCACAGCAATCAAAGAGAAATCCGGGAAGGCTGGTTACAGTTCCGCCCGGATTGTGTCAAAAGGTAAGGGGGACTTTCTATATGGTAAAATCGAAGTAAAAGCCAAGCTGCCCACGGGCAGAGGAACCTGGCCTGCGATCTGGACCCTGGGCAGCGAGGAGGGTTACGGCAACAAAGGCTGGCCTGACAACGGCGAAATTGATATCATGGAACACGTTGGTTTTGATCAGAACCGTGTTCACGGGAATGTGCATACCAAAGCGTTTAACCACGTTCTGAAGACCAATAAAGGCAATAGCGTGATCGTCGATAAGGCATCGGAGGAATTTCACATTTACTCTTGCGAATGGACTCCTGAGTTGGTTACTATCCTCGTAGATGGTAAAGCCTACTTCAAATTCCCGAAAGAGGCCTCTTATCAATGGCCCGAGTGGCCGTTTGACAAACCTTTTCACCTGCTTTTAAATATGGCCGTCGGAGGTAATTGGGGCGGGCAAGAGGGTGTGGATGACAGCATTTTCCCACAAAAATTAGAGATAGATTACGTCCGCTTTTACCCGCTGGCCGAGAAAAAGTAGCTTTGAAAATCCAGTGCACAGGGCTATCTTGCATCATGGATAATTTCGTTGTTTCGGCCAGAAAATACCGCCCGGTTACTTTTGATTCGGTGGTTGGGCAATCACACATTACGACTACTTTAAAAAACGCAATCCGCACCAATCACCTCGCTCAGGCCTTTTTATTTTGCGGCCCAAGGGGGGTTGGAAAAACTACCTGTGCGAGAATTCTGGCGAAAACGATCAACTGCCAGAATCTGGGGGACGATGCGGAAGCCTGCGGTGAATGTGAATCCTGTGTAAGCTTTCAGAATAATGCATCCTTCAATATCCACGAACTGGATGCCGCTTCCAATAATTCCGTGGAAGATATCCGCAACCTGATCGATCAGGTGCGTTATCCGCCTCAAACCGGTAAATACAAAATCTATATCATTGATGAGGTGCATATGCTGTCGCAGGCTGCCTTCAATGCTTTTTTGAAGACATTGGAAGAACCGCCCAGCTACGCAATATTCATTCTGGCTACGACAGAGAAACACAAGATCTTACCTACTATTCTTTCCCGCTGCCAGATCTTCGATTTCAATCGGATACAGTCGAAAGATATCGCTTACCACCTGGCTGATATTGCCCAAAAAGAAGGTATTACTGCTGAGAAAGAAGCACTTGAACTGATCGGCCAGAAAGCAGATGGCGGATTGCGCGATGCATTGTCAATGTTCGACCTGAATGTGACATTTTCGACCGATAACCGCCTTACTTATGTGGCCGTACTTGAAAACCTGCATATTCTGGATTATGATTATTACTTCAAAATCACGGACGCGCTACTGGCAGGCAGCATTGCCAGATCACTCGTTTTGTTTGATGAAATCCTGAGAAAAGGTTTTGACGGACATTTGTTTGTAGTGGGCTTGCTGGAACATTTCCGCAACCTTCTGGTTTGCAAAGATCCCGCGACAGTTACATTGTTGCAGGTTTCCGAATCAGCCGAACGCAAATACCTGGAACAGTCTGCAGCGGCAGATATGAGCTTTTTATTATCTGCGTTAAGCATTACCGGTCAATGCGATATCAACTACAAAGCGGCCAAAAATCAGCGGCTGCATGCTGAGCTTTGTCTGATGAAACTCGCCAATCTCCCGAATATACTTCAACTAAATTCTCTTGCCGCCGTTGAAGAAACGGCAAAAAAAAAAGTTGAGCCCCCACGGGAGCCTATAGTAGTTGCAGCTCCCGCATTGCCTGAGCCAGTACTGGCCGATCATTCCAACGGAAATGTGGCCCCGGCAATTCAACCTGCTGCACCAGCAACGGTGTCTTCCAAACTCAAAAACACAATCCCGCTCGCCATAACCCGGCCGGCGGCAACTGCAACTATTGAAAGTTCGGCCCAGAACAGACCAGAAATTGACCCTGTAACGCACATTCGGAAGGAGAAGCTGACATTGGAAAACTTGCAGCGCTTTTGGTATGAATTTGCGGAAAAGAGAAGAGAAGAAGGGAATTCAACAACCGAGGAGATTACTTTAAGAAGAGAGTTCCGCCTCGAAGGCTCCTCTATCGAAATCGCCCTGGACAATACCCACCAGCTGGAAGCGATTCAAAATGCCCGCTATGATTTGCTTGGTTTTCTGAAAAGCCGCCTTGACGCCCCAAAACTCGATATTAATGCAAGGGTAGCACCTCAGGAAGTCAACCGCCTGCCTTACACGCCTGCCGAAAAGTTTAATTATATGGCAGAAAAAAACCCCTATCTTCTTGAACTGAAACAAGTGCTGGGGCTGGATGTAGATTTTTAGTTTTTATTAAAGGCTAAAAATTGCCTGTGTAGCTGCATTACCTGGGGGATCAAAGCAGAATTTTCATTGTTGTTAATCACAAAATCTGCGACTTTCTTACGGGCGTCATCAGAAACCTGCCTTTCGATAATTGCCCTGATTTCAGATTCGCTCCGTTGGTCCCGTTCCAGAATACGGGCAATCCGTAAGTTGACCTCTGCTTCTACCACAATCACAAAATCAAGCGTATTCCCCTCGCCGGCACGGTTCATTATCGCCGCTTCCTTGATCACATAATGTGATTTCCCATGTTTGCTGACCCAATCTTCGGTGTCGCGCAGAACAGCGGGATGTATAATTTGATTAAGTTTTTTCAACAAAAACTCATCTTTGAAAACAATGGACGCTACATACGAAGTGTTGTATTTACCTGCTGCATCGTATGCATCAGGGCCAAGTAGCGCAGTTACAGCAGATCTGACTTCCAAACTATGATTTGTGAGCCATTTCGCCCGGATATCAGCATTATAAACAGGAACTCCGAGGCAGGAAAATAGCTCGCAAACCACACTTTTACCTGAACCTATTCCGCCGGTAACACCAATTTGCAAAGGAGCTGACATAGGCTAACAGTTGAAGTCTATAAAGGTACATTCAGAAATTGCGCCACTTCGAAGCTGACGAATACATCACGGTGACTTACATCAACGAGAGGTGAAACGGGAAGCGGAATGGGGAGACTTTCATCATAGTTACCCTGAATTTTGGGGGTAGGTACCGAGACGCGGATGGTGTCGGGATACGATTTCACCAGCGAAACAGGTCCGTCAACAGAAATCAATGATGGAGAAACGTTGATAATGCTGGAAATCACGTATCCCGGCTTGATATTGATCCCCGCACTATCGATCCGAATCGGAATAATTTTCCTGATTTTAGGCTCGAAACTCAGCTCAAAGGTATCGGCGACAACATAGTTTACATGCAAGTTTGGAAAAAGCTCTGTAACCTGATCTGTGAGTGTCGTTGAATTAATGAAGCTGGCTTCATTCGGGTTTAAAACCTTATACACCACAGGATTTGCGTTGAAGTTCAGCCACGATTTCTGCAGCAAAGTCCATCCATCACCTGACACATTCACTGAAATCCTCCTCGGCAAGGGCTGCATAGGAACATAGGATGAGTTATCGTACTCAATTTCAAGCGGATAGTTGAGCTTGATCGAATAGTTCTCGGTATTCAGCACATTCATCAGCCAAAAGAAAGACGCAGCCAGCAAGCATCCAATAAAAGTTTTGATTCTGTTTGGGTTTGGTGGTACGTAATTCACGGCCTGTTAAAATTTATGCGGCTATGGTGCGTGAGATCGCCGACTTTTCGACAGTTAATTTTACTCCTTTGTCCAGTTCAAGGGTCACAGTTGCCTCTTCCACGGTGTAAATTCTGGCATGAATTCCTCCGATGGTAACAACCTGGTCACCTTTTTTAAGGTTGGTAAGCAATTCTTTTTGTTCCTTTTGCTTTTTTTGCTGCGGGCGGATCATGAAAAAATAGAATACGCCGATAATACCGACCCACATAACAACCTGATAAATCATGGTTTGTGAACCGTCGGATGCTGCCTGGGCTAAGAGAGAAAGCTTCATTTTAAGAGATAGATTAGTAAAATTCAGACCGGTATCCGGTCATAACAAGATAGAGTGGCTATTTGCCTGTCGCTGGCTTTGGGGCAGCATTTACAATGCCTTTCAAGCGCAGCTCCGTGTTTGCGGGTTCGGTGTTCGCATAAACGGTGATCGTTTTTACCTGCGGCCCAACCTTATTTTTGCTGTCGAAACGTACCTTGATGCTGGATGTTTCATTCGGCCCGATCGGCTCTTTCGGCCATTCAGGTGTAGTACAGCCACAGGAAGAAGATATATTGCTCAGGATCAGCGGATATTCCCCTTCATTTTTAAACTTAAAATCGTGCTCAACTACCGCACCTTCCTGAATAGTCCCAAAATCGAAGGAAGCACTGTCAAGCAATGCAAAAACAGGCATTTTTGACGATGCCTGTTTTTCATCTTCCTTTTTTCCTTCATTAGAACAATTGAAAAAAGAAAACGCAATTCCGAAGAGTATGCAAACAAAAGTTTTTCTCATATCGGTAACTCAGCTGGCCTGACCTTTAATCTGCGCCATCAGACGGTCTACATCTTCGAGCAGTTTCTCCGCCTTTTCACGGGCATCGTTCACTACCCTTTCTCCTTCCGAGCGGGAAAAATTATCAGGCTGGTCTTTTTTATCAACTAAATCCTGAACTACTTCCTGAAGTTTTTCCCGGTATTTTGAAAGTCGGTAAGTCAATTGCGTCCTGAGTACTTCTCCTTTGTCAGGCGCATAAAGAATTCCCAATGCAGCACCTGTGACACAACCTGTCAGAAATGCAATCAGACTATTACTGGTTTTACTCATGATTTTTTAGTTTTTAGCTATTGAGTCGGCCATATTAGCTTTCTATGATCCGACAGCTCCAAAAATTATTCCATTAAAAAAACCCCGGGCTTTTCCCCGATTATTTATTGTCGATCAACCCCCTTCCGCTCTTCCTAATCACTCCTTCCTTCGCGAGCTTTACTGACAAAACGTCGAGGACGCCGTTTACAAACTTACCACTTTTTGGGGTACTGTACCTTTTTGCAATTTCAATAAACTCGTTAATAGTAACTTTAACAGGTATTCCGGGAAAATGAATAAGCTCTGCCAGAGCGGTTTTGAGAATAATAAGATCTACCAAGGCGATCCGCTCAAGCTCCCAATTTTTCAACTGGTCGTCAAGATAAATATCATACTGATCGCTTTCAGCAACCACAATGCGGCAAAGTTCTTCCACAAACTCCCTGTCCTCTTCCCAGTCTTTCGTAAGCGGTGCCAATTGAAAAGTTTGGGCGCTATCTGCTGATTTTAATGTTTTAATAGCCAGGCCGCGGATTAGTTCGCTATGGTCGGCCCAGTACAGGTCACGTTGTTCCAGGTATTCCAAAGGAACTTCATGCTTCAATATTACCTGTCTTAAAATATGCTGGATCAGCGCCTGATCTTCCTCGGCAGAATGCTCGGTTTGGCGACAGTATGCTTCGTAAACTTCGTCTTTCCGTAATGCCTCCCGGTATGTTTTACGGATCACGCCCATTTCATTGCTCCAGTTGATCCCGCTGCGGATAATCTCCTCCTCTAATGCCTTATCCTCAGTCAACACCTGGATAACCCGGTTGGAATTGAGGCCGGAACTTTTCGGAAAAGGCGCTTCGGGATCTTCGTATCTTCTTTCGCGGTCGATCTTCGCCTGGTGCGATAGTTCGATAAGCATTGAGAGTATCCGGATAAAATCGGTATGGATAAGCTCGGTTTCATTTAAAACCCTTCTTACCATCTTCTCACCGTCGGTTTTGGTCTGACGGGCATATGCCTCATAGGCACTTCTGGCTGTCCTGATTACCTGGTCAGGAAGATCATCATCACTCAGCTTTCCGTTCTTGATAAATTCATCGAGGGCGATATTCGCCAGTTTGTTCATCCCGGCGAGCTTCGGTTTGTCCTGAAACTCCATCGAGTTCAAATCGGGTTGAAAAGCCGCTTCAATGTGGTCCAACGCCAGCAGGCGGTTTGCCTCAGCAGTCAATTGCCTGGCATAAAGCGCCTGAACAGCTTTGGTCCTTAATAATCTCCTATTCAGCATAAGCCGGGATACTAATTGAAAAAAAAGTACAGTAATTCAAAGAACGTTCCTTCATATAAAGCAAGGTTAAACTTATACCCCTTGCGAGAATGTCTAAAATTTAGCGCAAAAATAGACTATTTTGTTCAGAATCGAAAAAATGAAATGCGCGTCCCTAATTTTGCAACGTTTTGAATAAATAGGATGTTGCCTATGGCAAGGCCACATTTTTCTTACCCAAAGTATTAACCTGTGAAGGCGTTAAAGTACCTCAATAAGTACTTATGGAAATACAAATGGTATCTCATACTGGGGATACTTTTTACCATAATCTCTAATCTTTTCGGGATTATTCCTGCTCAGCTGGTCAGGTATGCGCTGGACCTGGTGATCGAAACGCTCGACATCTACTACCTCTTCAATGGCGTTTCACTGCAAACTGAAATGTACGATATCTTCGCTTTCAGTATCCTGCTCTATGGCTTGCTGATCCTGCTGATGGCGCTGCTCAAAGGTATCTTCCTGTTTCTGGTGCGGCAAACGATCATCGTCATGTCGAGGCACATTGAATTTGCCCTCAAAAATGACATTTACCAGCATTACCAGACGCTCCCTGCAAGTTTCTTTAGAAAGCATAGCACCGGTGACTTAATGGCCCGGATTTCCGAAGATGTCAGCAATGTGCGGATTTACGTCGGCCCTGCGCTCATGTACGGGATCAACCTGCTGGTTTTGTTTGTGCTCGTGATCTCTTATATGGTCTCTGTGAGCCCACAGCTTACTTTATATGTTCTGCTTCCATTGCCTGTGCTTTCTGTCAGTGTTTATGTGGTCAATAGTATGATCATGAAACGTTCGCAGGAAATCCAGAAACAACTTTCGGCACTGTCTACTTACGTTCAGGAAGCTTTCTCCGGAATCAGGGTGATCAAGTCATTTGTTCAGGAAAAACACTCTTTTAATAATTTCGAAAAAGAGGCTGAAGTATTTAAAAATAAGTCTCTAAAACTCACCAAGGTCGACGCCTTTTTCTATCCGATCATTATCATGCTGATCGGGCTCAGCAACATCCTGATCATTTACGTGGGCGGCCAGGAGATCATTGCAGGCAAACTTACCCCGGGGAATATCACCGAGTTTATATTGTACGTCAATATCCTTACCTGGCCGGTGATGGCATTGGGCTGGACTACCAGTCAAATCCAGCGGGCGGCATCTTCGCAAACCAGGATCAATGAATTTTTAAACGAAAAAACGACCCTCATATCCGAGAAAAATCTGGTTACGCAGCTGGAAGGCGGTATTAAATTCCAGCATGTAAACTTTGTTTACCCCGATTCGGGCATTCAGGCACTGGAGAACTTTGATCTTGAAATAAAACCGGGCGAAACAGTTGCGATCCTGGGCACGACAGGTTCGGGAAAAAGTACGCTGGCACATTTGCTCTGCCGGCTGTACGACCCCACAAGTGGACAGATCCTGATCGATAACGTCCCTATGAAAGACTATGACGTGCACGCTTACCGCAGGCAGATCGGTTATGTGCCGCAGGATGTGTTCCTTTTTTCCGATTCGATACAAAACAATGTGCGGTTTGGTACGGAGGATATGCCTTTCGAGCGAATTGAGCAGGCAGTCAGGGATGCGGATCTGTATCAAAACATCATGGATTTTCCACAGGGCTACGATACGGTTTTAGGAGAAAGAGGTATTACGCTTTCCGGAGGGCAGAAACAGCGGCTTTCCATTGCCCGCGCGATCGCACGCGACCCGAAAATTTTGGTACTGGACGATTGCCTTTCTGCCGTTGATACGAATACGGAGAATATTATTCTCAATAACATGAAACGCATTATGGACCAGCGCACTTCGGTGATCATTTCTCACCGGGTATCCTCTGCGAAACTGGCGGATAAAATTGTGGTACTGGACGAAGGCAGGATCATCGAGCAGGGTACGCACGCCGCATTGATGGAGCAGAACGGAGCTTATAAGGAGCTTTACGAGAAGCAGCTCGTCGCCGAGGAAGTGTAACAAACCTATTTTGCCAGCTTTTTCATTTCCTCTTTCAATTCCTTCACGTCATTGTGCAGACTTTGCAGGCTTACCTGCTGGGTGTCTGCTTCGAGGTTGAATGTCAGCTTACTGCTTACCTGCCACATTTCCCTGATTTCATTCTGGTCGACGCGGATCGGGGCATAGTCGGGATTGAGAGAAACCAGGTTTACAAATCCTGACTGACCTTCTTTCTGCACTTTTTTTACCAGCACACTATCGTTAGTTACGACTACATACATCCGCTTACTGCTCAGGTTTTCAAGATCATCCACAGCCTTTCCCACGATCCATTCGCCCGACTGTAATACCGGCGACATACTGTCACCATCCACCTGAAAACCGCGGAAACTAGCGTTTCGATATTCAGGAAGCGGAATTCCGAATGCAGGCAGGCTTTCGAACCACTGCGCATCGCCGATATTGCTGGGATAGCCAGCGGCTGCTTTTGCATTGACCAGCACGATGTTTTCATTTCCCGCACTATCAACAGTCACGACCTTCGGACTGACCGACAATTTATCTGAATGCAGAAATTTCTGGGTACTCTCGCCAAAGAGCCACAGAGGATTAATATGGTATTTCTTTAAAAGCTCCTTTACGACCTGCCCGGGAATGCGGGTCCTGCCCCGCTCGATATCCGCCGTGGTTGCGCTGATACCCAGTTCTTCCGCGAATGCCGCCTGGGTAAGATTCAGCTCTTCTCTTACTTGTTTGAACCGTTTGAATTCTTCGTCTGCTGGCATTTTCCCCTTGTCAAGTTGCACGAAAACTATCCTTTTTCAAATCTACATTTTTTTTGGAATAAATCCTTTTTTCTAATGGATATACTCCATATATTTGGAATAAATCCATTAATCAGTAAATATTCCAAACCTTGGACCGCACGATATTACATATGGACCTGGACACGTTTTTCGTTTCCGTGGAAAGAAAGCACGACAGCCGGCTGGAAAACCGGCCTGTGCTGGTTGGCGGGACGGGAGACCGCGGTGTAGTAGCCGCGTGCAGTTATGAGACGCGGGCTTTCGGCGTACATTCGGGAATGCCCATGAAGATGGCGCGAATGCTGTGCCCGGACGCAACTGTGATTCGTGGAGAGGCCGGGGTCTATTCCAAGGAATCCAAGATCGTTTCCGAGATTATCAGTGAAACGGTCCCCGTATTCGAAAAAGCGAGTATTGATGAATTTTATGCAGATTTGTCTGGTATGGATAAGTTTCTTGGCTCCTACCAGCTTTCAAAAAACCTGGGCGAACGTATTAGAAAAGAAAGCGGTTTACCGATCTCCCTGGGGCTTTCAACCAATAAAATAGTTGCGAAAGTGGCAACTGAGGAGGCCAAACCGAACAATTACAGAAAAGTCGACGCCGGGAGTGAAAAGTCCTTTCTGGCACCAATGCTCGTCAAGAAAATCCCGATGGTAGGTGAAAAGACGGACAAGATCCTGCAAAATATGGGTATCAGGTACGTGAAGACCATTCAGGATATGCCTGTTCAGGTCATGAGCCAGGTATTAGGTAAAAATGGTGTGGTGCTATGGAACCGTGCAAATGGACTGGATAACTCTCCTATCATTCCATTTCACGAACGCAAATCGATTTCAAACGAGCGGACGTTCGGCAAGGATACCGGCGACATCAAGCGAATGCGGGAAATGATCCGGGCGATGGGTGAAAACCTGGCGTACCAGTTAAGGACCGGCAATAAGCTTACCTCCTGCGTGTCTGTCAAGATCCGTTATTCCGATTTTAATACCTTTTCAAAACAGACCAAGATACCCTATACTTCCGCCGACCATATTCTGATCCCGCATATTGAGCGGCTTTTTGATCAACTGCACAACCGGAGGATGATGGTGAGGCTGGTAGGCGTTAATTTCAGCGACCTGGTGACCGGCAATCACCAGATCAATATGTTCGACGATTGTGAAGAGCGGCTGAACCTTTATCTGGCGATGGACCATATCCGCAACAAATACGGAATCGACGACCGTGGCAACTCGATCATCAGCTGGGCTACCACACTAGGCATACCTAATATATCCAGCATGGGAAACCCGTTTAACGGTGATCCCCCAATTATTCCGGCTCACCGGAATGCCTGACGAAAAATGCGATTAGGCGATATTTTGCACCAATGCTTTTATATTACTCAACTCGTTGAAAATCAAATGCTGCTCTTCTTCCAAATCATAATCATCCTGCAAACCAAGCCAGAACTTGGGCGTAGTGCCAAAATACTTGCTCAGCCTCAACGCAGTATCCGCAGTAACGCGGCGCCGGCCCTTAATGATTTCACTTATCCTGGTTTGAGGAATTGCAGTGTCTTTCGCGAGCTTATATGCAGTAATGCCCATCGGAACCAAAAATTCCTCCGACAAAATCTCACCTGGATGAATGTTAGCTAGCTTTTCCATTGAGTACTAATGATAATCGATGATACTGACTTGCAATGCGTTTCCGTCCTGCCACTTAAACACTATGCGCCACTGGATATTAATAAGAATACTATAAAAGTCTTTCCTATTGACTGACAACTTTTCCAGCCTGTTTAATGGCGGTATGCTGAGATCGGCCAGATTATGTGAGTTATTCAACATTCTCAAACTCCGTCTCCCGACCACCTGAACATCTAACGGAAGCTTAGCGACACGCTCGCCAAACCATATTTTTTCAGTATCCTTTGAGTCAAAACTGACAATCATAACGTAGTGCGTTAGTAACGTCGAAAGTAAGTAAAAAGTTTGTTATTCCAAATCATGCTACTCAACTGCCACTCTTATTTTAGTCTTCGCTACGGAACCATACCGGAAGAAGAATTGCTGCGTTTGGGCAGGGAAAATGGATATGGGTGCCTGGCCCTCACGGACATTAACAATACTTCCGGCTGCCTTAATTTTATCCGGCTTGCACCGAAGTACGATATCAAGCCGGTTGTGGGTATTGATTTCAGGAATGGAATTGCTCAGCAATATGTAGGGCTTGCCAAGAGTAATGCCGGTTTTCAGGCTCTCAATGCATTTTTGTCCCACCATTTAAATACAAAAGCAGATTTCCCTTCCAATGCTCCCTGTCTCGAAGACACCGTTTTTATTTACCCGTTCGAGCGATTAAAAAACACAAACAAGGAGACTCTTTTGGCGAACGAATACATTGGGATTTCAGTCAAAGACCTGAGCAGGTTGCAGTTTTCGCCATTATTTAAATACAAAGACAAACTGGTCATCCAGCAGCCCGTCAGTTTCAGAAATAAAAAGGATTTCAATGCGCACCGGCTGCTGCGCGCGATCGACCAGAATACGATGCTCAGCAAGCTTTCCACTGACGAAACTGCTGCCGAAGACGAGCAAATGATGCCGCAGAAAGTTTTGACCTATCACTTCAAACAAAAGGATTTCGACCCGCTCATTTACAATACCGAAAAGCTGATGGACGAATGCAGCATTCATTTTCGGTTTGGCGACGATCGTGAACACCAGAACCTTCAGGTGTTCGGCAAAAGCAAAAAAGACGATTACCAGCGCATTTTCCAGCTAGGCTGCGATGGGTTGCGTTACCGGTACGGATCTAATGTAAACGATGTGATCCTTGACCGGTTCAATATGGAACTGGAACTGATAGAAAAACAGAATTTCATACCATTTTTTCTCGTAAACCATTCGATAACCAGCTATGCCCGGCAGAAAGGTTATTACTACGTTGGAAGGGGGAGTGGCGCTAACAGTATCATTGCTTACCTGCTCAATATCACCAATGTAGACCCGATCGAGCTGGATCTTTACTTCGAGCGCTTTATGAACCTGTACCGAAAAAATCCGCCCGATTTTGACATTGATTTTTCATGGCGGGACCGGGAGGATGTTACCCAGTATATTTTTGACACTTTCGGTAAAAAAGGCCAGGCGGCTTTGCTGGCGACTTACAGTACTTTTCAGCACAACGCAGCAGTACGTGAGCTGGGGAAGGTTTTTGGTTTGCCTGCTTATGAAATTGAAGCGCTCAGTAACGGAAAATACGATCCCAAAAAGCTTGATCAATATGCTGGCCTGGTACTTCGCTACGCAGATTATTTTCAAAAAAACAACCAGCCTAACCACCTCAGCATCCACGCCGGAGGTATCCTGATTTCCGAGCGCCCGATTCACCATTTCTCCGCCACCGATGTACCTCCGAAAGGATTTCCGACGACTCAATTCGATATGGTTATTGCAGAAGATGTGGGCTTAAATAAGTACGATATCCTCGGCCAGCGCGGACTTGCCAAGATTAAAGAAACGTTGGAAGTAATCCGCTACAACCGCCCCGATGCGCCAGAGTTCGATATCGACGACGTTAAAAAATTCAAGAAGGACCCTAATATCAACAACCTGATCAGACAGGCGCAATGCATTGGCTGCTTTTATGTCGAATCTCCCGCGATGCGGATGCTGTTGAAAAAACTGGAAGTTGACAATTACCTGGGACTCGTGGCGGCCAGCTCTATTATCCGCCCGGGCGTAGCAAAAAGCGGCATGATGCGGGAATATATTCTACGGCACCGTAACCCGGAGCGTCGCGGAGAGGCGCACCCCAAGCTGCTCGAACTGATGGAAGATACTTACGGTATCATGGTTTATCAGGAAGATGTGATCAAGGTCGCGCACTATTTTGCGGGCCTGGACCTGGGTGAAGCCGATGTAATCCGGCGTGGTATGAGCGGGAAGTTTCGAGGGCGCGATGAATTTGAAAGAGTGAAGAAAAAGTATTTCAAGAACTGCCGGGAAAAGGGTTACGATGAAACGATGACCCAGGAGATCTGGAACCAGATCGCCAGTTTTGCCGGATATGCGTTTGCAAAAGGGCACTCCGCTTCCTATGCAGTGGAAAGTTATCAGACACTGTTCCTGAAAACCTATTTCCCGCTAGAATTCATGGTGGCGGTATTGAATAATGGCGGTGGGTTTTACGGGCAGGAACTTTATATCCACGAGGCGCGGCTCCTGGGTGGCAATGTGCTGCCGCCTTGTGTCAACCACAGTCTCGCACAAACGGTGATCGAGGGGAAAGATATTTACATTGGAATGCAGTTTTTGAATGAAATGGAAGAAAAAACCATCGCCCGCATTGTCCACGCAAGGCAAACCGAGGGCCCTTTTACTTCCCTTCATAATTTTCTCGACCGCGTTGTCATTTCAATCGAACAGCTGACGATCCTCATCCAGATTGATGCATTCCGTTTTACCGGTATGGACAAGAAGACGCTGCTATGGAAAGCGCATTTCAGGCTTAGTACAACGCCAGTCAAGGTGCCGCAAAAGCAGCTTTTTGAAACTGAGATCAAAGACTATGAGCTACCAGTTTTTGACTCCACCCCTATCGACGATGCTTATGACCAGATCGAACTGCTGGGTTATCCGCTGTGCAGCCCGTTTGATCTGGTCAAATATCCACTGCCGCCGAGCGTGATGAGCCGGGATTTGCATAAGTATGTAAATCAGGAGGTCATTCAGTATGGCTATTTGGTAGCGATTAAAAATACACGGACGGCGCGGGGTGAAGTTATGCATTTCGGAACCTTCCTCGATCGGGAGGGACAGTTTATTGACACCGTGCACTTCCCGACCGTACCTGTTAAATCCAACTTTTCGGTTAAAGGCGTGTACAAGATCCGAGGGATTGTAAGTGAAGAATTTGGATTCCTCAGTGTAGATGTACTCGAAATTACCAGAATGGATTCGGCAACAAGAGAAAAATAGCCCCTTAATCAGTTTTCCGGGGACTGAAGTCCCCGGCAATGGACTAAGGGGGCTGAATTCTCTGGCAATAATTTGCCAGACTTTCTGCATTAATGCCTCTTTGAATAATTACAATTGCGCTTTTTCGTTCCTATTTAGTTTACTACTCATTGCGGATCAAGCTCAACCGAAATTACTACGTTATGACCAAGCACACTTTCTTTTTTCTGCTATTTATCTTTTTTCTGGACTGCACAAATGATCCGGGCCTGATCACCGGAAACTGGGTAACTCAAATATCCGATCAATCCACTCACAAACAAGGATTTACATTGCATGACGATGGCCAGGCATCGTCCATCAATCTGAATGCGAAGCGGTATGATTCGTGGGAAAGACAGGACAACCTATTGATTCTCAAAGGGAGCGATGAAGGTCAGGCGGGCGGAAGTGAAGTAATTGACACACTGAGAATCATTTCCGTAGCCGACAGCTCACTGGTGCTGGAAAACCACGGAAAGCGGGTCCGTTACTCAAAAACCGAAAACCCAAGCAAGCTTATTACCGACTTTGAAACACATAAATGCTTTGTATATCGCTCAGCCAAAGACTCAGCATTCCTGCATATCGAGCTGGCGGGCCAGCAGGTTACCGGGGAGCTCTTTTATGCTTTCCATGAAAAAGACAGGAACAGAGGAACAATAGCAGGTAAAATACTCGGAGATACCTTGTTGGCAAGATACAAATTCATGTCCGAAGGCACTGAATCAATCCGGGAAGTGGCGTTTCTGAAAAACGGGCCTGATTGGGTGGAGGGTTTCGGAAATGTAAAAGAACAGGATGGAATAACCGTTTTTAAAGACAGATCTAAGGTCAGTTTTGAAAAGGGTTTGGCCTTTAAGGGGATCAGGTGTCCGTGAGGCTACAACTGCCAAATCAACTCGATATGCTCATTGCCGGGAATTGCCCCGGCTTTTTTGTTGAACATTTGCAGCTTCCACTTTGCAATCGCGATCTTTAACTATATATTTCGTTTCTCCTGAATTTTAACAATTTAAAATTAAAATAATGAAAAAGGCATTCCTGGCCTTGTGTGTGGCCGCCTTGGGAATTTACTGCTCATCCTCCGTTTCAGCGCAAAATCTGGCCTCACAGAAAGTGATGCTTGATCCGAATGTAAAAACCGGAAAACTGAAAAACGGAATCACCTACTATATCCGAAGAAACAGCGAGCCCAGGAACCGGGCGGAGCTCAGACTTGCAGTAAAAGCCGGCTCCGTTCTTGAAACAGATGCGCAACAGGGACTGGCACACTTCATGGAGCACATGAATTTCAACGGCACGACCAATTTCCCTAAAAATGAACTGGTTAACTTCCTGCAAAAGACCGGAGTAAGGTTTGGCGCGGATTTGAATGCTTACACCGGATTTGACGAAACTGTGTATATGCTCCCTATCCCGACGGATTCGGCCGGGCTTCTTGAAAAAGGGATTCAGGTATTGGAAGACTGGGCGCACGGCGCTTTGCTCGACCCATCTGAAATTGAAAAGGAACGCGGAGTGGTACTCGAAGAATCCCGCATGGGCCGTGGTGCACAACAACGTATGCGTGACAAATTCCTGAAAGTAATATTGAATAATTCGCGTTATGCGCAGCGCCTGCCGATTGGGAAGGACAGCATTCTGAAATCTTTCAAACCAGAAACAATTAAGGCATTTTACCAGGATTGGTACCGCCCCGATCTGATGGCGGTGATTGCCGTGGGAGATTTTGACGTAGCCAAAGTGGAAGCGATCATTACAGAGAAATTCAGCTCGATTAAGCCGCCTGTCAATGCGAAGAAAAGGACCAAATACGAAATTCCCCTCGACGGCACTACGCAGGTAGCCATTGTAACGGATCCCGAATACCCGCAGAACCTGATCCAGCTGATCTATAAACAGCCGAACAGCAAAGAGAAAAACCTGCTAGACGTACGGAACAACTTCGCTCAGGAATTGTACAATGCCATGATGGGGCAAAGAATGCAGGAGCTTACCCAGAAGCCAAATCCGCCATTTCTATACGGAGGAAGTGAGTACAGCGATTTTCTTGGCAATTTGGACTCCTATACTTCTGTTGCACTTGCCAAAGATGCTGCTTCCATGCGGACTGCACTGACAGCCTTGCTGGAAGAAAATGCGAGGGTTCAAAAATTCGGTTTCACGCAGCCGGAGCTGGATCGCGCGAAAAAGGATTTTATGAATAGTATCGAGCAATATTACAAAGAGCGGGACAAGACCAAATCTGCCAATTATGTGCAGGAATATCTGAACCACTTTTTGCACGATAAGCCTTTTATGGGTATTGAAGCCTATTATGCATTTGTCCAGAAAAACCTGGAAAGCGTGAGTCTGGCGGAGATTAATGCGCTCGCGAAGAAATACATTACTGATCAAAACCGCGCTGTGGTAGTAATGGGGCCTGAACAAAGTAAGGCTGCATTGCCGACTGAAGTTGATATCCGCGCTTTGCTCAAAGATGCAGGTAAAGATGTAACAGCTTATGTAGATGACGTCCTCGATAGCCCGCTGCTCAGCAATGAACCGGTGGCCGGAAAAGTGACGGCGGAAAAAACATTGGAAAAATTAGGTGTAACGGAGCTTACACTTTCGAACGGAGCAAAAGTGCTTTTGAAACCTACTGAATTTAAAAATGATGAGATACTGATCAAAGCGACTGGAAAAGGTGGTTACTCTTTGTTTCCCGACGAACGCGAAACAGGTGTTTTCAGCAGTTACCTGATCCAGTCCGGTGGCGTGGGGCCTTATAACCAGACACAACTGCAGAAATTCCTCGCCGGAAAAACAGCGAATGCGGGCCCTTTTATCAGTGAACTTACAGAAGGAATAGGAGGCAGTACCAACCCGAAGGACCTGGAAACTACACTTCAACTGGTTTACGCGTATTTCACAGCACCCAGAAAAGATGCCGAGCTGGTAAAAGGAATTCTGGCTAATCAAAAAGCTTATCTGGAAAATATGCAGAAGACATTGACACCAGAAAAAGTGTATTCCGACTCATTGAATGCGGTTTTGACCAGTTACAACCCGAAACGTCAACCATTGAAACCGGAGAGTGTAGACAAAGTCATTCTCGACCGGGCCGTTGAAATGTACAAAGACCGTTTTTCTGACGCTTCTGATTTTGTGTTCACATTCGTAGGTGCATTCAAGGTCGATGCGATTAAACCGTTACTCGAAAAATACATTGGCAGCCTGCCTTCTACGGAGCGCGACGACGATTTTAAGCACCCGAATATCTATCCTCCAAAAGGAAAAATAGAGAAAACCATCTACAAGGGTTTAGAGCCCAAAAGCCGGGTTACCCTGGTTTCAAGCGGGGAATATGAATATAGTCCCGAAAACAATATCCAGATAGAGGCATTGCAGGAAGTACTGCAAATCAAGCTGATCGAGGCACTGCGTGAGGAAGAAAGCGGGGTCTATGGAGTAGGAGTTTCAGAATCTGCGGACAAATTTCCGAGTGGGCATTACCGGTTCAGCATCGGTTTCGGCTGCGCGCCGGAGAATGTGGATAAACTGGTGAAACGGACGCAGGAAGAAATCGAGAAGATCAAAAAGAATGGCGCTGATCCAAAAGACATTGAGAAGTTCGTGGCTGAAACGCAACGCAAAACCGAAATTGCTGTCAAAACCAACAACTTCTGGCTCAACTATCTGGACGACAATACCTTTCTGGGTGACGATCTGGATGAGATTTTTCAGCAGGATAAGTTACTGAAAACCGTTACCGTTGCCAGTACCAAAGCTGCGGCTGAAAAGTATTTCAGCGACGATAATTTCATCAAAGTTGTATTGATGCCTGAGAAGAAATAGGCTGAATTAATTTAACAATGAGCCCGGAGCAGCTACAAAGCTTCGGGCTCATTGTTTCTCAGTTTCATAATCAGATCGGTTTTCATATCAAACAAATGCTTTTCCAGGCCTACGGGGTAAGTGTGCGGATTGACAAACCGCTTAATGCCTTTGTAAAAATGCGCCAGCTGATCCTGGACCCGGGCCCTGGCTTCATGAATGGAAGGCAGGCTGTAAATCAATTGGCCTTTCGCAAAAACGGGCACCAGCAAATCCTCGAAATGCGTGTTTTCCGCAAATGAGCGGTTTTTAGTAAAGTCGTAGGGATCGACCATCGTAGATTTTCCGATCAGGGGATTTTCAATATTGAATATCATATCCGAAACAAACCCTTTACTATCCCTGAACCTTCTGACCTGCTGAATCCCTGGCGTGGAAACCTTGATTGCCTGCTCAGACAGCTTCAATTTGTAGTCCCATTCACCCGATTTCGACCGGATCGCAGCAAGCTTGTATACGCCTCCCAATGCAGGCTGATCGTAAGCAGTGACCAGTTTGGTACCAATCCCCCACACATTGATTTTCGCTCCCTGTATTTTCAGACTGTCCATAATGTACTCGTCGAGATCGTTGCTGGCGACGATATTCGTTTTTTCAAACCCTGCCTCGTCCAGTAATTTCCGCGATTCTATACTTAGATAAGCCAAATCGCCGGAGTCAAGCCGGATACCTACGAGATCGTAGCCACGTTTTCTCAGTGACTTCCCCGCCTCGATTGCATGGCGCACCCCTTCCAGCGAATCGTAGGTATCTACCAGCAAAGTGACATTATTGGGCAAATACCTGGAATAGGTTTCAAATGCTTCCAGCTCGGTATCAAAAGACATCACCCAACTGTGCGCGTGCGTTCCTTTCACCGGAATATCGTACAGTTTCCCCGCAAGCAAATTCGAAGTAGCGTCAAAACCGCCGATATAGGCAGCCCGGCTCGCGGTTACACCGCCGTCGGGTCCCTGCGCGCGCCTCAAACCAAATTCCAGCAGCGTATCTTCCTTCGCGACGAGCCGCATTCTGGCAGCCTTCGTAGCGATAAGCGATTGAAAATTTACGAGGTTCAGCAGCGGCGTTTCCAGTAGCTGGCATTGCAATATCGGCCCCCGAACTCTCATTAAAGGTTCGTTTGGAAAAACGACTGTGCCTTCGGGAATCGCATCGATGCTGCATTGCAGTTCCATGTTTTCGAGGTATTCCAGAAAGCCCGGTTCGAACAGCCTATGCCCGTCATTTCCCTTCAATGAGCCAATATAACCGAGATCTTCGCGGCTGAAACGGAATTCCTGAATATAGTCGATCACACTATTGAGCCCGCAGGAAATAGTGAATCCGCCCTGAAACGGATGTTTTCTGAAATAGAGATTAAAAACCGCTTCCTGTTCTGCTTTACGGGCTTTCCAATACCCGTAAGCCATCGTAAGCTGGTACAGATCGGTCAGCAGGCTCAGGGATGTATCATACAATTTATTGATCATTGATCGGCTATCTGTTTGTTATGAAATGCCTAATTAATAAAAAAAGCCGATTATTTCTAACCGGCTTTCCCTTCTGCTGCTGCACGTTTCCCTGCGGCTAGTTGACACTTTCAAGCATCGGAAATTGCTGCTTCCACATATCGTAATACTTGCCCTTTTTGTTCAAAAGCTTCTTGTGACTACCTTCCTCGATCAGTTTTCCCTGTTCCAAAACTATTATTTTGTCTGCATTCATCACGGTACTGAGGCGGTGGGCTATGATAATGATCGTTTTGTCGCGCTTTCTGAGTGCCTGAACTGCGAGCTGAATATGCTGCTCGGATTTCGAATCGAGCGAAGAAGTGGCTTCGTCTAATATAAGGATCTCCGGGTCGCGGTACAATGCGCGGGCAATTGCCAGCCGCTGCCGCTGCCCGCCTGACAAGCTGGTACCATTTTCACCGATATAAGTGTTAAAACCATTGGGCAGATTTTCAATAAACTTCATAATATCCAGCTCCTGACAAATAGAAACAATCTTTTTCATATCAGGCTCAAATTCCCCCACGGCAATATTGTTGATTACATTTCCGGCAAACAAATGTACATCCTGCGGAACCGCGCTCACCATTTGACGCAAACTGTCATTTGTCAGGTATTTAATATCAAAACCCCCGAGCAGGATATTCCCTTTTTCGACTGAATAAATGTTTTGTAGCAAGGCCAGTAACGTAGTTTTTCCGGACCCGCTCTCACCTACTACGGCTGTAATTTTGTTTTTAGGAATAACCAGGTCCAGCCCTTCAAAAACGGTAACGCGTGTTCCGTACCTGAAATGTACATTGCGAAACTGGATATCGCCGATCATGTCCGGCGTCAGTACCGCTTTGTTTTCAATGGATTCCCGCTCAATATCCATGATCTCGAACAATCGGTCGGCTGCGATGCTTGCATCCTGAATCGTCCTGTTCATGCCGATCAGACTGGAAACCGGGCCGGTGAAGTAGCCGATAATCGCATAAAATGAGAGCAGTTCTCCCGGGGTAATGATCTTATTTAAAACAAAAAGAGAACCTGCCCAGAGTAATATGATCGTGAACGCACTCGAAACAAAACCACTGAAATCGCCGATCCAGAGTGAATTGGTATTGGATTCATACACCGATTTCAGCATTCCGATAAAAAGGGTTTCGGTACGCATATTGGTGAAATCCTCCAACCCGAAACGTTTGATCGTACTCACGGAATGAATGGATTCGACCAGCTGCGCTTCCAGCTCCGCTGAACTTTCCATCAATTTCCGCTGAGTAGTTTTGTTCATTTTATTAGAGAAATAGTAGATGATCGCATACAGCGGCACTACGCCCAGCAGGATCAGCGCCAGTTTCCAATAGTACGTGAACATCAGCATAAAAGAAAAAAGCAGGATAAACATGTTGACCGCGAAACCGACCAGTACATCATTGATAAAAACCCTGATCTTTACCGCATCGTTAATCCTCGAGATGATCTCCCCGACGCGCATATTATCGAAAAACTGCTGGGGTAGTCGCAGCAAATGCTTGTAGTAACCCAATATCAACCGCGTATCGATCTGCTGGCCGGTTTTGATGGTCAGCAACGTTTTAGCGTGATTGATCACAACCCGGAATAGCAATATCATGATCATGATCACGCCCATTAAATTCAGCAGGTTACGGTTGCCCTCCGGCAGCACGTTATCGACAATCTTCTGGAGAAAAATGGAAGTAGATAAGCCCAGCACCGTGTAAATGATCGCGCCCAGTAAAACCTGCATCAGCACCGATCTGTGCGGTTTTAGCAGGAATATAAAACGCTGTTTTACTGATATTTTCTCATTTCCTTCGGTAAAAGTATCGCCCGGCTGGATCATTACCATTACGCCCGTCCAGATGCTTTTGAACTCATCATGACTCATCAGGATCAGCTCGCCGCGTGCAGGGTCCATTACTTCCACGGTTGAGGCAGTAACACGATATATTACCACATAATGATGCAATATCTGCTTGATTATCACGTGTGCAATGATCGGAACGGGCACGTGCGGCAACTGGTCAAACTCCACGCGGATACCTTTTGCATTAAACCCAAGCTTTGTGGCTGCTTCAATGATACCAAGGATATTAGTTCCCTTTTTATCTGTGGAGGCATATTGCCGGATACGTGCGACCGGGAGAGCAAGCTTGTAATATGCCGCGACCGACGCCAGGCAGGTTGCGCCGCAGTCGGTAAGGTCGTGCTGCTTCATCACAACATCCTTTAACCGCCGTCCCGAGCTAAATAAAGGGATATTTTCGAAAATATTGTCAGCCAAACGCTTTGCACCATTCCAGGTTTCAGATAGGTTGCCGGGTTTCATAGGGTCAGTTTAGAGGTGGGGTTTCAGTAGTAGCGACTAGATTGGGGTTCAGCCAATCGTCGGCTTTGTCGTAAAGGAGCTGGAATAACGTTCTTTCAGTCACCAGAAAACGCGCCTGCAAAGTCATTCCCTTTTTCAACTTACCAACATAGCCATTTTTGAGGGTAAGTGAATTGGCATCAAGTTTACACCTTACTTTAAAAAATGGCGGTTCTTTCCCGTTCGTGTACACATCGTTTGAAATCGATATCACCTCTCCTGTGACCAGTCCCCATTGATTGTAATCGTATGCATCCACCTGCAGACGGGTTTTGGTGCCCGGCTGGATCAGACCAATATCCTTCGGTAATACATACATTTCGGCTACCATCATTTCATCGGGCGATATTTCGGCGAGGAATTCATTGGATGAAACGATACTTCCCGGCTGTAACCCTTTGAGCTGCTGGATCGTGCCGCTAATGGGCGCTTTAACAATGTAAAAATCCTTTTCACGGAGATATTGCTTGTTTTGTGAGCTTAGTTCACGGGTTTTCATCTGCAACTGGGTCAGTTCAGATTCCCAGCGAGCCTCCTCTTCTTCCATGATCGTTACGATCTTGTTGCTGGCGGTGGCGTGTATAAGTTGGGCGCGGTCAAACTCGGCTTCTGAAATCGCTTTTACATCGTACAGTGTTTTATTTCTCGCAAAATCCTTTTCAACGGTCATTAATGTGGTTTTTGCGTCCGTTATTTTTTGCCAGAACAATGCAAAATCCTGCTTATACAAGCCGCTGGTCAACCCGGGCTTTTTACTCCAGTTATTGGTCCGGCTTAGATGCAGAAGCGTCTTTAAATCTTTGATTTGATTGTCGAAATCGCTTTTTTGCGCGTTTACGAGTTGATTTTGCTCTTTCAAAATCTCTGACTCAATTTTTAGCAGCGTCTGCCCTTTCACGACCCGCTGGTTTTCCGAAACGAATACCGAATCCAGACGCCCGCTCACCAGGGCCTTGATCTCGTTGCGGTCGTCGGACGACCGGATAATGCCAGTACTTTTCACACTCACATCCACTACGATCAGGAACAACGATACGAACGCGGCAATCATGATCAGCATCGCAAGCTGGTATACGATGTTCGACCGGGTGTTGTGCTCGTGGAAATGATAGTCAGCGGTATGCTGCAATATTTCGGGTGGGAATATCTTGTTATTGACTGTACTGATCTCGTTTTCCATACAATTTATGTCCGATTTTCAGAGGTTGCGATTGATGGGAATCTGATCAATTACCATGCCAATAACCTATATATCAATATGTTACAAAACAACATTTCGGAATATGTTACAACCTAAGAGAATAATATCAGCGATCTAAAAAGCTGTTTTTATCGTACAGGGGGACACAGGTTTTGGGCATAAAAAAGTGGGGGCGACCGATGCCACCCCCACTTTTATCCGTCTTTTTCACTGTTACTCAGTTATAGAGTTGAAGATCCCTCCAAGGTCAAGGCCTAAGCCGAACTGTGTTTTTTCTGAGGAACCGTCATCGTCAACTGACTCGTTGCTGAACGCGATTCCCAATGATCCGAAGAGGCCACCTGATGAAGAAGAATCGCTGCTGCTTCCAAGTCCTAACAGACCACCATTAATTTCTTTCATTTCTGCGAGATTCAATTCTTGAAATTTCATAATGCTTAAAATTTAATGAAAACTAGCTTACTCTTTCTCAGGTTTTCAGCGCCCCCTGTTTGAACTCATGTTCGCAGTGGAAGTTTAAACTTCTATGCCAAACTCCCATTAACACACTGATTATCAAACAACTAAAAAGAGTAAAATACACCTCCAAAGAATATCCAAAGTGATCTCTAGTGGGAAGCGTATCGTATTACACGCGCGGTTCCTTATATAAAAACGGAGGTTTTGTTAGGAGTAAAAGCGCCGTCGTCCTGTCTGCATTTTGATTTTGTCCTACATATAGATGGAAATGATAGCCTGCGCGATAAACGATTCTGGCAAGAAACCGGAGCAAGCAATTTCAAGTGTTGATTTTCTCTACAATCGGAGAAATGCGGTCTGCATAAACGCAATTCACACCTTATCAAAGCACTCAAAAAGCTATCTGATACTGGTATTTTCCACAGACAATGGAGATGTACCGAAACATAGTATGATCAAAAAAACTCATAAAAATAAGGTAGCCAGAGCTTTCTTATACGGGCAAACGCTTTACTGACTGTCAGGTATTTATTGCAGCTAACGGACCATTCTTTCACCGTAAATCTGATAATTCACTGACTTAACAGGAATCTAAATCATCCTCAAATCGATCTGTCTTCCCGCTTTCTGACGTATGTTTCCAAAGCACGCTTTTTACGACACTAAAAATGATGTTACATGGAGCAGACGATAGAGGCAAAAATCAGATCCGTGGCGCTGAACATCCGTAAAATCAGGGAGTATAGGAATTACACACAGGAATACCTCGCGATGAAACTGGGTATTTCACAAAATGCTTACAGTAAGATTGAGCTTGCCTATACGCGCATTACGCTGGAAAGGTTGATCCAGATTGCGCAAATCCTGGAAGTAGATTCAGTTGACCTTATTAAAGGTAATCCGGAAGATCTGGTGAGATTGCACACAACAGACTAAACATCAACAAACCAAAACGGGCTGATTCGCATTGAATCAGCCCGTTTAATGTTTAAGTATTTCGATTTCAGATCGCTTCCAGAATACGCTCAATTGCCACCTGGTAACCTATCTTTTCTTTCAACTCACTGATTGCAACGCGCTCCTGCTCCATTGAATCGCGGTGACGGATCGTTACGGTATCATCTTCCATGGTCTGATAATCCACCGCGATGCAAAACGGCGTTCCGATCAGGTCCTGGCGGGTATAACGTTTTCCAATCGCCGCTCCATCATCATAAGTTGTTCTAAATGAAGATTTAAGCGAATTCGCGATAGCCTGTGCCTTCTCAGCCAGTCCGTCCTTTTTAACGAGCGGGAGCACAGCTACTTTAAAAGGCGCCAGTGCCGGGTGCAATTTCAGATAAGTACGCTCTTTCTGGGTTTCGCCTTCACCTACCGTTTCGACGGTGTATGCATTGCAAAAAGCAGCGAGGAACAGACGGTCCGCACCTACCGAAGTTTCCACCACGTAAGGAATGTAGTTTCCGTAAGGTTTCCCGTTTTCATCCAGATCGGAGTCGAAATACTGTTGCTTTTTCTTCGATAGCTCCTGGTGATTACGCAGGTCAAAGTCTGTACGCGAGTGGATACCTTCTATTTCCCGGAAACCAAATGGAAACTGGAATTCAATATCAACTGCTGCGTTGGCGTAATGTGCCAGTTTTTCGTGGTCATGGAATTTCAGCTTGTCTGCGGGTAGTCCAATCGCCTTATGGAACTTCATGCGCGCCTCTTTCCATGATTCGTACCACGCCATTTCGGTACCGGGACGAATGAAAAACTGCATTTCCATTTGTTCAAATTCCCGCATGCGGAAAGTAAATTGCCGCGCCACGATCTCATTTCTGAATGCCTTCCCGATCTGTGCAATCCCAAACGGGACCTTCATCCGTCCGCTTTTTTGCACATTCAAAAAATTGACAAAAATCCCCTGTGCGGTTTCAGGACGCAAATAGATCATATTCGAATCTTCCGCAACCGAGCCTACCTGCGTGCTGAACATCAGGTTAAACTGGCGCACTTCAGTCCAGTTGGTCGTACCCGATACCGGGCATTTGATATTTTCAGAAATGATCAGCTCGCGAACGCCATTGAGATCTTCGGCACTCAGCAACCGGCCCATTTCCGCAAGCAATTCCTGTGATTTAGCTTCATTACCTTCCGCTGCATACTGCTCTGCTTTGCCTTCGAGCAGCTGATCGGCACGGTAACGCTTTTTGGAATCCTTATTGTCGATCATAGGATCATTGAACCCATCGACATGGCCTGACGCTTTCCAGGTAAGCGGGTGCATAAAAATGGCCGCATCGATACCCACGATATTATCGTGAAGCTGCGTCATAGCCTTCCACCAGGCTGCTTTCAGGTTATTTTTAAGTTCGACGCCATTCTGGCCATAATCATAAACAGCCTGCAGACCGTCATATATTTCAGAAGAAGGAAAAACGAAGCCGTATTCTTTGGCGTGCCCTACGATGTCTTGTAAAGAGGTAGCGGGTGATGGGTTCATTCTGTTAAAAAATCAAAGAGAAATTACTGTTAAAAAATCCTAAATAAGGAAGTTGGTAAAATTAGGTATTTTGACCGGACATACGTAAACCCAATGTTCGAAACCGGACAAATTATCTGCATTTCTACAATTAACATATTGATTATGAACACTTACCAAGAATGGCATACGTTTTGAAACAAAGTAATCAAACAAACCTAAACTGCCATGCTGCTCAACTATATCAAAATCAGCTTCCGGAACTTCGGAAAACAAAGGCTTTTCAGCGGCCTCAATATCTTCGGACTGGGTATCGGAATGGCGGCGGTTTGGCTGATGGTGCTGTACGTAGCCGACGAGTTGAGCTACGATCGTTTTCACGAAAAAGCAGACCGGATCGTCCGCGTTGCGCAGCATGTGACGTGGGACGAAAGTAGCTTCAATGTTCCGCTTACCTCGGCGCCGTTCTCTGTTGCATTCAAAAACGATTATCCTGAGATCGAAAATACCGTCAGGATTAACCCGGAAGGCGGCGGCGCGCTCAAATACGGTAAAAATGAAGTAGTCGCCAATGATATCTATTTCACAGATGCATCTGTTTTCGATGTCTTTTCTCTTCCGGTACTTTATGGTAATGCGAAAACTGCATTAACGCAGCCGCAAAAGATCGTTTTAACTAAAACACTTGCTGAGAAACTGTTTAAAGACGCTTCGCTGGCAATCGGAAAAACGGTGATGTTCAGCAATAACTTCCCGAATGTAGTCACTGCGGTTATTGAAGATATCCCTTCTAATTCGCATCTGAAGTTCAGCGCATTGCGCTCGCTGCCTCCTGATTACACGGCAGGCTGGCAACAATTTGAGTTATATACTTACCTACTTTTGAAGAAGGGTACTGACAGCAAACAGTTTGAAAAGAAACTCGCAGGCTTTTTCCCAAAATACCTCCGGAAAGAATTGGGCAATGTGAGTTACCAAATGGAGCTTCAACCGCTGACTTCCATTCACCTGCATTCACAAATGGAGTTCGAGCTCAGCCCGAATGGAAATGTAAATACTGTTTATGTGTTCTCCGCCATCGCACTGCTGATTCTGCTGATTGCCTGTATTAACTATGTTAATCTGTACACAGCCCGCTCCCTGAAACGGATTCGTGAGGTAGGTGTGCGCAAATCCATTGGTTCAGAAAGGTCGCAGCTGATCGGTCAGTTCCTCACCGAATCATTGATTATGACCATATTATCGGGCATTGTTGCTTTTCTTCTGGTAACCGCCTTCCTGCCGCTCTTCAACCAGCTTGCTGAAAAGTCACTGACGATTGGTCACCAAAACAATGTACTGAGCGCACTGCTGGCCAGCGCGTTTGTGCTACTTGTCGGGCTGCTGAGCGGCATGTACCCGGCGCTGCGTTTTTCAGGATTCCGGCCGGTTAATGCATTAAAAGGACAAGTGGGCGGGCAGGTTGGCAGCAACTATTTCCGGAAGTCGCTGGTTGTGTTTCAGTTTTCAGCAACGGTAGTGATGATAGCCTGCTCCGCAGTTGTTTACCGCCAGATTCATTTTGTCAACAATAAGGATCTCGGATTTAATAAAAGTCAGGTACTTGTGTTTCACATTGACAAAAACGAAGTCCGCAATCAGGTAAGGTCGATCAAAGAGAAACTGTCGCAAAGTCCGTTTATAGAAAGTATCGCGGCTTCGAGTAACCCGATCGGCACCAACAAGGTGGGGTCTTCGGGGATGTTTATGGAAAAAGAGAATGGAGAAATGACGCAGAGCACACAAATCGTGCAGAAGCTGGCGGTCGACTGGGATTTCATCAAGACGATGGAAATCAATCTTTTAGCCGGTCGAAATTTTTTCAACGATTCAGAAGCTGACCTTTCGGCCTCGGCGATGGTGAACGAATCGCTGGTCAAAAAGCAGGGCTGGACAAATGCGGTGGGCAAAAAGATCAGGTATTTTATTGATGATAAAGGCAATACGAAAGAGGCGCGGATTGTAGGTGTGATCAGTGATTTTCATACTTACTCTCTTCAGCACAAAATCGAGCCGCTTGTTTTGCAGCTTCCGGCCCCGCAGGATCAGGACAATATATATGTAAGGATCGCACCTCAAAAAACGACCGAAGCGCTCGCATTTCTCCGTCAGGCTTACAAGGAATTTGACCCGGAAGCGACACTGGATTTTCACTTTCTGGACGAAAATTTTGCGCAGCAGTATCAGTCTGAGAAAAGGCAGGGAGATATTATGCTCACGTTTGCAATACTGGCAGTTTTGATCGCCTGCCTTGGTTTATTCGGGCTGGCCGCGTTTTCCGCAGAGTCACGCACGAAGGAGATCGGTGTGCGTAAAGTGCTCGGCGCGAGTGTTCAGAGCGTGGTTTTGTTATTATCCAAAGACTTTATCAAACTGGTTTTGATCGCTATTGTAGTAGGCACTCCCGTTTCTGTGTACGCGATGACGGAGTGGCTGAAAAGCTTCGAATACCGCGAAACACTTTCCTGGTGGATCTTCGCCGCAGCCGGTTTAATCGCAATCGTTATCGCATTGCTTACGGTAAGTGCGCAGGCACTGAAATCTGCGTTGATGAATCCGGTGAAGAGTTTGCGAAGCGAGTAAGGATAATATGAAATTACACAGTACGTCGCATTCAGGTTAAAAAAAGTTAAACAGACCAATTGCCTCTCTTTCCCGGCTATTTTTGTCAAACTGACTCAAATGCCGGGATTTATGCTACATAACTACTTCAAGATCGCTTGGCGCAACTTGCTGAAACGCAGGTTTTACTCGCTGCTAACTATACTCGGGCTGTCTGTCGGGATCACTTTCGCCTATCTCGTCGGCAGTTATGTGTACACAGAGTTGCAGGTGAATTCCAGCTTGCGTAATGCAGATAACCAGTTCATTATCCGAAGCGAATGGAGAAATCCGGATATGGGAGTCGATCTGGCAACGCTCGGCCCGCTCGGGAAAGCGTTGCGCGACGAATATCCGAATCTGGTAGCGGGTTATTACCGCTACGACGGCATTACGGTGGCTGTTTCCAGAGGCGACAAACATTTTCGTGAGGAAGTACAAACGGGCGACTCGACGCTACTCACCATGTACGGCTTCCCGCTCCTCCACGGCGATGTGAAAACGGCAATGCAGCAGCCGAATTCGGTGGTCATCACACGCGGAAAAGCGCTTAAATATTTTGGTAAAACCGACGTTGTGGGTGAAAATCTCACGCTTCATAATTTCATCGGCGGCAAGCAGGAATATGAAGTAACTGCCGTGCTGGAAGATCTCCCCAACAATTCCGTCAATCATTTGCTGGGAAATGCTTCCGAAGTTTTCATCCCGCTCAGCTCACTGGATGGCAGGAAAGGTGCGGAAACTAACTGGAATTTCCCCTATATGATCACGTTTATCCAGCTCCAAAAGGGTGTTAAACCGGCAGATCTTGAAAAACCGATCGCAAGATTACTTGCTACCAATGCCCCGCCGCAGCTGCGGAACAACCTGCGCGCTTACCTTACTCCGCTAAAAAGCTACTACCGGGAAGCCAATAATGGCCTGGTGCAAAAAATGATTTACACATTATCCGCTATCACCGCATTTATTTTGCTGATGGCGGTGGTGAATTTTGTAAATATCTCTGTCGCAGGTTCCGCATCCCGATTGAAGGAAATTGGCGTAAGAAAGGCATTGGGAAGTCTTAAAACGCAGATTATCGGACAGTTTCTGGCCGAGTCCGTACTGCTGGCTGCACTTGCGGGTTTGTTATCCATTGGTTTATATGTACTCGCAAGAGGACATTTCGGTAATATCATCGGCACCGAACTTCCTTCCGTAACCCAACTATCCGGCTGGTCTTTTCTCGTCGTGCCACTCATTGCACTGCTCCTAGGCTTGCTGGCCGGCTCCTATCCTGCATTTGTACTATCGGGAATACCTTCCGTTGAGTCGATGAAAGGTAAATTCAAGTCGGTGGGAGAAAACATCGGGTTTCGAAGAATGCTGCTCGCTGTACAGTTTACGATTGCATTGTTTGTATTTGCGGCGGCGGCGATTGTTTCTCAGCAGGTAGATTATTTTTTTAATAAAAGTCTGGGTTTCCATAAAGATGCGCGCGTTACGGTGGCAGTTCCCCGCGACTGGACGCCTGAGGGCCTGGCAAAAATGGAGGCGATCAGGAATGAGTTTAGGCGGATGAAGGAAGTCAGCTCGGTAAGTCTGTCTTACGAGATACCGAATGGAAATGCGGGCGTAGATTACGGGGTTTATAAGCCTGGCCAGGATTCTTCCAGTGCCACGCACACCAAATTCCTGGCTACGGATCAGCATTTCGCCGCTACTTACGGCATTCCGCTACTGGCAGGAGATTTCTTTCAAAATTCAGAAACCGCACTGCAAACCGACCGCATCGTAGTAAACGAAGCATTGGCGAAAGCATTGGGATTCAAAAACCCAGCGGACGCCGTCGGCAGGCAGATCAGGATCCATACTTTTCCTAATCCACTTACAATCAATGGCGTAACGACCAACTTTCATTTTGAATCCATGCATAAAGCGATCAAGCCACTGGCATTCTTTCACGTCCGTGGAAGCAATGCATACCGGTTCCTGACTTTTCACCTGGGATCTGATATGGTCAGATCAATGGCGGCGCTGGAACAGAAATGGCACGAAGTAATGCCAGACGCGCCTTTTGAATACAACTTCATCGACCAGACATTACAAAAACTATATCAGTCGGAGATCCAGTTAAAGAAAGCCTCGCAACTGGCTACAATCCTCGCAGTTGTAATCGTATTGCTGGGCATTTCCGGCATGGTATCGCTGAATGTAGCAAGAAGAACGCGCGAGCTGGGAATCCGAAAAGTGCTCGGCGCATCGGAAGTGAGCGTAGTGATGCTTTTTCTAAAAGAATTTCTGATCGTGATGCTGATCGGAACGCTGATTTCTTTCCCCTCTGCCTTTTTTGTTACGAAAAACTGGCTCCAAAACTACGCCTACCGCATCACGCCGGGCTGGTTTACATTCGCAGCAATCGGTTGCGGCTTCGCGGTATTGATTGCGTTAATGGTTTGTATGCAAACTTATAAAGCTGCGAGAATGAATCCGGTGAAGAGTTTGGGGGCGGATTGAAAGTAAAGTACCAAGACTTTAAATTAAAGTTGAGTGTTACAATGTCAGCAGATATTGGAGGAATGATTCAAGATCGATTACTCGCAATTTCGGGAAAGGATGATTTCGCAGGACTGAAAAGGCTTTATCATTTGTTACTAAGAAATTGCAATTTGTGCAAATTGCGAGATCGACGAATTTATTATCGTCGGGATCATTTTCTATTAAATTCCATTTAAAATAAGGTTCTGCGAATACAGTATTGGGAGAAATCGTTAATCGGTGCAGGACTTCATTAGCAGTATTGGGAGAATAGGTTCTGCTCAGTATTTCTTCGTACTCCAATAAGATTTCGCTGCTGACATACCACTCAAATCTTCCTGTAACAAAGTCAAGGTAGAGCTGGTAATAGGGACTTTTTGGTGGTACTGAGGCTCGAAGACAATTCGTATCTATTACAACTCTAACCATTGATACCAAAGCTATCGTCAATCAACATTTTGCGATAGTCTTCGGTTGAGTAGTTTTTTTTTGCAAGAACTTTGTCCAGCTCTTTATTCACGCGCTGATCAAAGTAATTCATTAGTAATTCGCGAACTTCCAATGCCTCCTCAAAAGTCAGTTTTTGATCAAAAAGGCGCAAAATACTGACTTGCAAGTCGTTTAATGTTTCTCTGTTTTCCATATGATAGGTCGATATTAAGTGTGTATGAGGTACAATTTACAAAAATTACGCATTTCCTCAACTCAACCGAACCGAAAACAAATCCTTCGAACGGAAATAGATCCAGGTGACTACTACGATCGTGAAAACGCCCCCGATCACCACAGACGGGACGGTCCCGAATGCTTTCGCCATGACGCCGGATTCGAAGGCACCGAGCTCGTTGGAGGAGCTAACGAACATGCCGTTAACGGCCGCGACGCGGCCCCGCATTTCATCGGGCGGGTAAATTTGCAGGATCGTCTGTCGCACAATTACACTTACACTATCAAAAACCCCGGTCGCGAAAAGCGCGCCGCAGGAAAGCAGGTAGTTTTCCGACAATGCAAACACGATCGTAAACACACCAAAACCAGCGACAGCAATGAGCATATTACGCCAGGCATTGTGCGTGGGCGGATAGTATGCCATTGCAAACATCGTAAGCAGCGAACCGATCGAAGGCGCGGCCCGCAGCAAGCCCAACCCTTCCGGCCCGACTTTGAGAATATCTTCGGCGAAAACGGGTAAAATCGCCACCACACCTCCGAAAAGTACCGAAAACAAATCCAGGGAAATTGCATAAAGTACTATCCTTGTGCGGAATACGAATTGAAAACCTTCCTTTAAACTTTCTACGATTGGGGTGGTGATCTTCGGAAATTCAGGGCGGGTCTTGATCATACCCAGCAAAACCCAGCAGATCACAAAATTGGCGATCACGATAAGCAAAGTATTGGTCAGGCCGACATAGGCGTATAAAAAACCAGCGATTGCAGGGCCGGTGATAGATCCTGCCTGCCAGAAAGAGCTACTCCATGTCGACGAATTATGGTAAATCGTCCTGGGTACTAAAAACGGTTTGAGCGAGCTGGACGCGGGAGAATAAAAGCCTTTGGCAAAACCGATCAATGCGAAAACAGAATAGATCACAATCAAATGCTGCGTTTGCGAAAGTGCATTATAAATACCAGGCTGAAAAGCTGCATACAGGATCACCGATCCAAGCAAAATCACAACAAGACTAATATGCATGATCGTGATCTTATTCTTCTGATCGGCAATATGCCCGCCAAACAGGGAGGTGATGATAAACGGGATCACCTCAGCCAGCCCGACCAACCCCAGTGCCAGCGGATCGTGCGTCATTTTATACAATTCGTAGCCCACGATCACTTCCTGTATCAGGATCGATGCAGAGAAAAGAAAAGTATTTGAAATAAAAAACCGAAAGTCAGAATAGCGGAGCGCTGCGTAAGGATCTTGGGAAGATACTGTTTTCAAATCGGATACGGTGGTGTTATGTTCAGCTAACACCTCAGACGCGGTATTATGTTCTGTTTTAATTAAAATTTAATAAATTTTGCACTGCCAGCTTCTTTTACATTTCCTTAACAAGGTTTTACAGGCATTTTACGTGCAGGACTCCGCTCACCGATACATTTGTTTCATTCACAAAAACATCGGAAATTATGAAAAATGCATGGGGTTTAATTTGTATGATCCTGCTGGTTGTCACTACTTCCACGGCGCTGCCTTCCGACGAAGCCGCTGATAAGAAGACTGGCAAGCCTGAAACAAAAAAAGCAGTAGTACCGGCAAAGGCAGTTGAACCGGCGAAAACTGTAAACTCGGTTAAGAAGCAGATGGTAGTTCCTGCATTCCATTGGTTTGGCCCGGCTTTGGACAAGAAAAATCCGTTAAATAAAGACAAATGTTAATCGCGTGCAGCTAATGATCATACCCGGCAACAGTTTTGGACTTTTACAAAAACGCCTGCATCGCTGCGTTTGGGCGCTGGTTGTCCTGTTGCCGGGTATGCAAAGTGCTTTTGCAAATAATGAGTCGGTTCGCTTTGCTGAGCACGTTAATCTAGCCCTGCGCCGCACGGCCCACCATTTATTGCTGGAAACTGGTGACTCACTCACGAATATTCCTCCTGTAAAACAAATCGACGCCAATACTTTCGCAGTCCGCGTTGAGAGTCCCGGCGAGTATGGCGAGCTACCCCAGCTCCTGGAAGAATCCTTCGCAATCCAGAAAATTGACAGAAATTACAATGTCATGATTTTCGACTGCGAGACGGGAGCATTGCAACTGGGTTACAATATGCTCGATCTGAACCAACCGGGCGGGGTTCCCTGCCAGACCAGAGCAGAAAAATCCGGCTGTTATCTTGTTCAGGTCAGTTTTGAACCGGTTTTGCAAAATGCGGCTACTACTGAGCCTTTCAATGCCTGGTGGATATTTCCTTTCGGCACCGGCCTCGCAGGGTTAGGCTTGTTTGCCTGGAAACGATCAAGGAACAAGAAAACGAGCCCTTTTGATATTGAAATTGAGACCGTTCCCAAATTTGAAACCACCTTTGGAAACTCTGTTTTCAACAGTCAAAATCTGTCGCTTACTACCGGGACCGGCCAGCATCAGCTCACATACCGCGAAGCAAAACTGCTTGATTTGTTCGTGCGTCATCGCAACCAGGTACTCGAACGTGATTTTATACTCAAATCGGTTTGGGAAGATGAAGGCATCATCGTTGGCCGGAGCGTGGATGTATTTGTGTCCAGACTTAGAAAACTGCTTGCTTCTGATCAAAGCATCAAAATCTCAGCCATTCACGGTGTAGGCTACAAAATGGAAATCCAGTCCTGATCTATGCTTAAGACTTTTCTGAAAATTGCTTTCCGCCACCTCTGGCGGACCAGGATCTATGCGTTCATCAATATCTCCGGCCTGGCGATCGGGCTGACATGTTTACTGCTTGCGACAATTTACATCCTCGATGAGCAAAGCTTCGACAGTTTCCATCAAAACAATCCTGATTTATATAGAATAACCACCCGCATTAAAAATGCAGGCAAAAGTGAATCCTCAGGCGGCACAGGCCAGGTGCAGGGTCCGGCATTTCAGTCTCAAATCCCCGAAATAAGAAACTATGCCCGCATTATGGGGGGCGATATTTACGGTGATATCCGAAACAAAAGCAAGGTATTCAAACTGCAAATGCTCTTTGTCGACAGCACTTTTTTTGAGGTCTTTACATTCAAAATCCTTTCCGGCAATCAGGATAAAGCATTGCAGGATGTAAACTCCGTGGTCATTACCAGGCAAACTGCGCTTAAATTCTTCGGAAGACTGGATGTAGTCGGGGAAATACTGCGAATGAGCGCGGATCCTTCGGCGCAACGCCTCGGAAAGCCGTTGGTGATCACCGCCGTAGTGCAGGATCCGCCAGTCAACTCATCCATCCAGTTTGATGTGCTCTTCCCTTTCAGGTTTTTACAATTATCATTTGAGGATACCAACTGGTTGAATGCCTATCTAGGCACATTTGTTGTTCTGCAACCCCATGCGAACCTGGAATCAGTAACCCGCAGGCTAGATCAGATCGGCAAAATAAATGCCCGGGAGCAACTTGGCCAATATGAAAAAGAGCACGGAATCCGGCCGGAAATCAGTTACGGCCTGCAACAGATTACCGATATCCATCTCAATCCCCAGGAAATTTCCAACCAGAACCGTGAAGCAGGTGTGATCAATGGCAGCAGGCCGATCTACTCTTTTTTGTTCTTCACTGTCGCAGGTTTCATTCTGTTCATGGCGAGCATTAATTTCATTAATATCAGCATTTCGGCGTCTGTCCGGCGGGCAAGAGAGATCGGGATCAGAAAGGTGACTGGCTCAAAGCGCGCGGAGATTTTCCTGCAATTCATTGGAGAATCTGCATTTGTCAGCCTGGCTGCGTGTATTCTGGCCCTATTGATGACCATAGCTTTTCTGCCTATTTTCAATCAGCTTGCCGGAAAACAGATCGTTACAGGATCGCTGTTTCAATTCAGGCTCCTGGGCTGGCTGGCCTTTATTTTTCTTTTTAACATCCTCTTATCAGGCGCCTATCCCGCCTATCTGCTCTCGGGTTTCACACCCGTACAGGTGCTTTACGGGAAACTGCAATTAACAGGGAAACGCGCATCGGGAAGTGTCCTGGTGGTTTTTCAATTCACAACAGCGATTGTTCTCGGCATTGTTTCACTGGTTTTTTATCTGCAAATGCGGTTTATAAAAACGAAAGACCTGGGTTACAACCCGCAGGAGGTTGTCAAAGTCGCTATTGCAGGAAGCACAGAATCGCGCTTAATAAGGTCGAATTTTGAATCTAACCTTAAAAACAATCCCGATATAGGACAATTGTCACTTACAGGGGAATTCGGGTTGCGGGAAGCGAAGGTAGAAGGAAAGAAATTGGAGAGCTATTATCGGACAGTCGATGAACGGTATTTGGAAATGCTGGAAATGCAGTTAAAGACCGGCCGTAATTTCTCACAAAAATTTAAATCTGACCCCGCCAGCGCAGCAATCGTGAATGAAGCATTTGTAAAAGCCGCCGGCCTCGATCACCCGGTCGGAAAAATAATTCAGGCAGATTCCCATTTCGGCGAGGCGCCCTTTACAATAATCGGGGTTGTTCAGGACTTCCATTATGCCTCGCTCAAGGCACGCATCCAGCCTCTGGTCATGCTGATGAGCGACCAGTTCGGCGGGGAAACGTTATTGTTTAAAATCAACCATACTGCACGGGAAAAAGCCCTTTCTGATGTCGGAGCTGCATTTCACAGGGTTTTACCCGAAGCAGCATTCAGCTACACTTTTCTCGACGATCTGAATGCAAAAGAATATGATCAGGAAAAAAAGTGGCAGGTACTGATCAGCTACGCGACGGCAATTTCAGTATTGGTGTGTTGCCTCGGCCTGTTTGGACTCGCACATTTAGCATTGTATCAGCGGACAAAAGAAACAGGTATACGGCTCGTTTTGGGTGCGACCGCCCTGGGGATTATCGTGTTATTTTCGAGGGACTTTTTCAAAATAATCGCAATCGCAATCCTCATCGCATGTCCTGCCGGGTATTATCTGATGAATCTTTGGCTGGGCGATTTCAGCTACCGCATTCCATTCCCGTACTGGGTGTTTCCGATTGCAGGTACAGTTGCGATAATCGTTACCTTATTGACAGTGGGTACCATGGGTGCGCGCGCAGCGGCCGTCAATCCGGCGCTATCCCTGCGCTCCGAATAACATTTCGCACTTTCTGAATGCTACGTCCGAAACCGTACACATTTGTACGGTTTTGAACGCCAGCCCCAGCGAAGCATTATTTAAATATCTAATGGACAGCGGTTTATATTTTTGGCAAGGCTTTTTAAAATAGCATTGACATCAGAGACGCCGGTTTATCGGATTTTGTTTTTCAAACAGCTTGTCCGTAATTATAACCTGAAATCTCAAACCCAAACTTTTTATGATTAAGCTAGAAAAGATATCAAAGTATTACCCGGCAGGATTTGGCAAAACCTACGTTTTGCGTCACATTGATTTACACATTAAGGAAGGTGAATTTGTTTCGATTATGGGTCCCTCCGGTTCGGGCAAATCGACCTTGTTACATATCCTGGGCTTGCTCGAAGAACCTTCCGAGGGAGAATATCTTTTCCTCGACGAGCCTGTTCAGAAACTTTCTGAAAAGAAACGGACGGAGCTACACCGCCACCATATCGGATTTGTATTCCAGGCATACCATCTGATCGACGAGCTGACGGTTTATGAGAACATTGAGACGCCGCTTCTATATAAAGGAACTTCGTCCTCCGAGCGAAAAAGCCGGGTTGCAGAGTTGCTGGACCGTTTCAATATGGTTGCAAAAAAAGACCTTTTCCCACATCAGTTATCAGGAGGTCAGCAGCAGCTGGTAGGCGTGGCACGTGCCATCGTCCATAACCCAAAAGTGATTTTTGCGGATGAACCAACGGGCAACCTGCATTCGGAACAGTCAATCGAGATCATGGAATTATTTCAAAAATTGAATCAGGAAGATAAAGTAACAATTGTACAAGTAACTCATTCAGAAACGAATGCCGGATACGGCAATAGGGTTGTCCGCCTGAAAGACGGGTGGTTAGCCTGAAAATTCTTATTAGCCATGAAACGTATCATTTTAATTCTTTGCCTGCTACCGGCACTGACCCAGGCGCAGAACACACTCAGTCTGGCCCAATGTGTGGATCTTCTGATGAAGAACAACCTGACTTATCAGGCCGGAAACCTTCAGGCCGAGGCAGCACAGGCACAGTTGAGGCAAACTAAGTCGCAGATCCTTCCTCAAATCTCCATCGGCGCAGATCAAAGCATCAATGTCGGCCGCAGCATCGACCAGTACACCAACGCGTATATAGATGAGGTTTACAGTAATAATGTATTGGGAGTTGGTTTTCAGATGCCGATTTTTCAGGGCCTAAAATTGCAGAACCAGATTCGCCAGGGTACATTATTGAAAGAATCGGCCTTGGAAAACAGAACTGCCATTTTAAATAACCAGACGATTTTGCTGATGCAGGGGTATGTTAATATCCTCGCAACCAAAGCACTACTGGAAGCAGCCAGCCAGCTGGTACTGTCTTCTCAGGAGCAGGTAGACCGTACCGAAAAGCAGGTAAATGCGGGTACAGTCGGCGCCAATCTGCTTTACGAAATAAAGGCACAGCTCGCGAACGACAAGTTCGCGGAAGTAACGGCATTGAACAACTATCGGACAGCCAGGCTAGCGCTTTTTCAGAGAATCAACATTCCGCCGGACGATAAAATCGAGTTTGAACCACTTGCCCCCAAAGACTCTGTGGTAGCTGCTTCGGATGCGCTGGCACTTTATGAGGAAGCGCGCAGGTCGTTCCCTGAGATCAGGAGCGCTGAGCTTTACCGTCAGAGCTTTGCCTACCAGGTAAAATCCATCAAGGCCGATAATTTCCCTTCCCTATCACTGGGCGGCAATATGCGGGCATTTTACGCGACATCAAACAAGGACCTAAGCTACTTCAATCAACTCAATTCGACGCGAAACGGATATATTAACCTCGGCCTGAATATTCCCATTATGGGCCGCTGGGTGACCCGTCCCCGCGTGGAGCTGGCCAAGGTACAGGAGCGCCAGGCCCAGAATACGCTCGATGTCACCAACCAGACCCTCAGACAGGCGATCGAGGTTGCCGTACTTAATTTGAGTGCCATGTCCGACCGGCACATTGCCGCTCAACAGCAAGTCGAATCGCTCACTGCATCTTTCGCGATCGTTGAAAGCAAGCTGAACGCGGGAATGGCCAACAGTTTCGAATATACACTAGCAAAAGCAAATCTGGGAAAGGCCCAGGCCAATGCGATACAGGCAAAATATGATTTTCTAATGCAGCAAAAACTGTTACTATATTATCGCCAGGGTAATTGGCAGGGGGTGTTTTAGGGGGAGTGGTCAGCCCTTAGCTCTTAGCTGTTGGCTGTTAACTTGTCTGAAATTTAGAACCCGTAAGCATTATCCTAATAAAGCTAAAGGCTAACGGCTAACGGCTAAAAGCTAACAGCCAAAAGCAAAAAAGATCTTGTTAGGTTAAATTTGGTATCGGTAATTTTTAAGAGGCAGTCTTCCTGGGATTGCCTCTTTTTTTATGGTTTTTGTTAAATAAAATTAAATAATTCTGAGGTTACTTATTGATCTGTATATTGCCGCTATCTAACTAAAAACGACAGTCATGAGACAACTTCTTCTATTTGCCTTGCTGGGAACCTGGTTCCTGGTCGGGAATGCTTACGGACAAATTCAAAAAGGAACCGGGTATGTGGGCGGAACAATTAGTTTCGACGGGGAAACTTCGAGGAGTAAAGAAATCGCCGATCCACTTAATTCCGCCCGGAACACGCGGCATGGAATTGCACCGGAAATACAGTTTGGAAAAATGATCGGCGAGCGAACTATGCTTGGCTTGGGTGTCCGCTACAACATGAATTGGAACCGTACGAAGTATGACGAAACTGACATTTCGAGTAGTCAGATATCTCAGGGTATTGCCTTGCTGCCTTTTATCCGTCAATATAAATCACTGGGAAGCAGCAACTGGTCTGTTTTTCTGCACGGCGAACTCGGACCCCAGTTTCAGTGGATTAAGAAAACCAATACACAAGGCAGCACGCCGGAAACAGAACGCAGGGACTTCTGGCAGTATGGCTTGAGCGTTAAGCCGGGAATCGCCTATGTTTCGAGAAAAAACGGCTGGGCGATCGAAGGTTATGCGGATATCCTTTCCCTGAGCGCCAATTACGTCCCTTCCAAGAATGAAGCTCCCAGTGTCTTTACACTTCAAACCGGCATTGCGACGAGCTTTCCTAACGTGATCACACTCCGTGTTGCTAAATATATATTCCCTAAAAACTGAAAGCCATGAAAAATTCCATATTCACATTGATACTGTTGGTGATATTCAGCAACATCGCCACGGCACAATTCAAAACCGGCGAATCGTTTATCAGCGGCGCCTTTTTTAACAACCTTGTTAACGTAAATGAAACGGGCACGAATTCTGGCATGAACTCTTATAACCACTATATCGGCCTGTCTATGGGTAAATTTGTCCGTGATAACCGGGCGCTTGGCTGGGGTTTGACGCATAGATTAGTGATGGAAAACAATAGCTTATCCAGACCCGAGCCGAGACAGCTGAGAGAACTTGGCTTCGGGGTTGAGCGTTTTGCAGAGTTTTACAAGCCGGTAGGTGAAAAATTTGCACTGTATATCAGGCCTTCGTTGAACCTTGGTTATTCCTTTAAAAATAACAACGCAATCAGTGATAATCAGCTGGTTTATGAAAGCCGGATCAATTCCATCAATCTAAGTGCGGGCATCAGCGCGGGTGTTACCTGGCGGTTTTCACCTAAATGGGCTATTCAAGGTAGCTTCGCATTTCTCAATCCGTTCAGCATTGGTTATGGATTCTCGGAGACCGAGTATTTTCAGAACAGATATCCGAACGGCGAAAACGTCAAATATGAGGGAAATTCGGTCACTTATGCATTTTCTCCAAACATTTCATCCGGTAGTATCGGGTTAGGCCTGCGTTATTTTTATGGAGCCAAATAGAAAAAGATAATTGCGGCAAATACATTAAAAACACAGTGGATATGCCTTTTTTGGGCATATCCACTTTTTAGTTAGAATGAAAAAACACTTCCTGCTTATCTTAATTGCCGGACTTACTTCCTGCCACAAGCCCAATTATAATAGCATTGATGCTCCCTGGGAGCCTGATTATAAGGTAGACAGATCTGAAAATGCAATCCTGAACTTCGAAAAACAGGACACGGAAAAGATGCCCGCCCCGGGAGGAATTGTTTTTACAGGAAGCTCTTCATTTACAAAATGGCAGGCAGCCGCGCAGGACCTCGCGCCGCTGCCGATCATCAACCGCGGCTTTGGCGGCTCCACTTTGCCGGAAGTAATTCATTATGCAGACCGCGCAGTAACTAAATACCAGGCTAAAACCATCGTGATCTATTGCGAGAACGATATGTTTGGCAAGAAAAAGAAAACACCGGAACAGGTACGCGACGCTTATGTGGCACTCACCAAAAAGATACGGGACAAACAGCCCGACGTTTTGCTTTACGGCGTTTCTTTGAAGCCTTCTCCCTCACGGTGGGAAAGAAAAGAGGATGTGATTAAAGCCAATAAGCTGATCCGGGATTTTATTGAATCCGACAAAAATCACGAGTATATAGACGTGTGGCCGGTGATGCTGAAAAACGGCCGGCCCGACGGCAGCATCTTTACCAGCGACAGTCTGCACATGAATGAAGAGGGTTACCGCAGATGGACACAGGTTTTTAAGCCTATTCTTCAAAAAACAGCCTAGCATTGCCCGGAAAGGGCGATATAACAAACATTTTACAAACAACGACTAAGGGTATTGGTTTTAACGTAAAGTCACTATATTAACCGAAAAATACATTCCGGGTAAAAAGTGATACAACTTTGAATAATGAAAGTAACAGCGGTTTTTGACATTGGAAGGACTAACAAAAAGTACGTGCTTTTCAACGAAAAGTATGAGATAGTTAAAGAGTTTGCCGAGTCGTTACCGGAAACCACCGATGAGGATGGCTTCCCGACCGAAGACTGCGGGTTACTAACCAAATGGGTCCAGGACCGCTGGGCTGAGCTGCTTGCCGATCCGGAATACGATATAAAAGCCGTGAATGTGGCAGGGTATGGTGCAAGTCTCGTACATCTCGATGCTTCCAACAAGCCGTTGACGCCGCTTTATTCTTATTTAAAGCCTTTTCCTGAGGACCTGCTGAAGCAGTTTTACAGCGCTTACGGAGACCCGACGAGGCTTTCATTGCAAACCGGCTCGCCGGCAATGGGAATGCTCAACTCGGGAATGCAGCTATATTGGCTGAAACACACCAGACCTGAGATTTATAGCCAGATTGCCACGACACTCCACCTGCCACAGTATATCCTTTACCTGCTAACAGGCCGAAAAGTGAGCGATTATACCTCGCTGGGCTGTCACACAGCGTTATGGAGCTTTGAGATGTGGGATTACCACGAATGGGTAAAACAGGAAGGCATTCACAAAAAGCTGGCACCCGTACTGGCTTCTTCGTCGTTTATTTACCGCCACGGGGACAAGGGAATCCAGTCCGGATTTGGGCTGCATGACAGTTCGTCGGCATTGATACCTTACAGAATGGCAGTTAAAAAGCCTTTTGTATTGTTGTCAACGGGTACCTGGTGTATCAATTTCAACTCATTCGCCTCGAAACCGCTCACTTCTTATCAGCTCGAAAGGGATTGTATGAACTATCTCACGCCGGAAGGAAGTGGCGTGACTGCGTCGAGGCTTTTCCTTGGACGTGAACACGATTTCCAAACAGCCAGGATCGCTGAATATTTTAGGGTCGATGCTGATTTTTATAAAAAAGTAGTTTACGATGAAAGCCTGCTGGCAATGGACACGCCGCCATTTTACAGCGCCTGCATGACCGGCAATGGCCCCTTCCCTGAACCTAATACGCAGGAATGGCAGATAAGCGCATTCGCATCTGCCGAGATTGCCTATCACCATTTACTGAAAGGGCTGACTGAGCTTTTGTTTGTGTCGCTTGACCTGATTGCAGTGAACGATGTACAGTCAATCTATATTGATGGCGGCTTTGCGAGAAATGAGATTTTCACAAAGCTGATCGCGCGGCATTATCCAAAACATACCGTTTACGCAACAGACCTGCCTTATGCGACTTCGCTGGGAGCTTCTTTGCACGTGACCAGACCGCAAAGTTTTGAGTTTTCCGACGAAATAAGGGAGATTAAACTCTGATACTTTTCAACTGATCCTACTCCAGTTCGTTTCCTCTTTCTTGAGATTGTCAAGATGCAGCCTGATCGGCTGGTGGGCGGGCTGGAGTAAATCGGGGTCTCTTCCCAGAATATCTTCCGCCGAGAGACGCGCCGCTTTCAATATTTCACCATCCTGCGCCAGGTTCGCGACAAGGAGATCAACAAGCCCGCTTTGCTGGGTGCCGGAGATATCTCCCGGACCTCTTAATTGCAGATCAACTTCTGCTATTTCAAAACCATCATTTGTCCGGCACATGGTTTCAATGCGCAATTTCGTGTCTTTCGAAATTTTATAGTCAGTCATCAGAATACAGTACGATTGCTCCGCCCCACGGCCAACGCGCCCTCTCAGCTGGTGTAATTGGGAAAGACCGAAGCGTTCTGCGTTTTCAATGACCATCACCGAAGCATTTGGCACATTTACCCCAACCTCTATCACCGTAGTAGCGACCAGGATTTTGGTTTCATGACGGACGAACCTGCCCATTTCATAATCTTTGTCCTGAGACTTCATCTTACCGTGAAGAATGCTGAGGGGCACGCCGGGAAAAGACCTGGAAACGCTTTCATATCCGTCCATGAGATCTTTTAAATCCATTTTTTCAGATTCTTCGATCAACGGATATACCATGTAAATCTGGCGTCCTTTCGCAATTTCTTCTTTAATAAAGCCAAAAACAGAAGTTCTGTGCGCGTCGTAGCGATGCACTGTCTTGATCGGTTTTCGCCCCGCCGGAAGCTCGTTGATCGCAGATATGTCCAGATCACCATAAAGTGTCATCGCCAAAGTCCTTGGAATCGGGGTCGCTGTCATCACCAGCATATGCGGGTAAATGCGCGTATTTTTGGCCCACAGCCGCGCGCGTTGCGCCACCCCGAAACGGTGCTGCTCATCGATAATGCAAAGCCCGAGGTTTCTGAACTGCACTATATCTTCCAGCAGCGCGTGTGTCCCTACGATAATCTGCATAGAACCGTCCAGCAATTGCTTGTGTATGACCTCCCGCTCCTTCTTTTTGGTCGATCCGGTGAGCTTGCCAATATTAATGCCCAGCAGTTCGGCGAATTTCTTTAACCCCTGATAATGCTGATCGGCCAGGATTTCCGTGGGGGCCATTAAGCAGGCTTGCGCATCGTTGTCCAATGCAAAAAGCATACTGATAAAAGCGACGATTGTTTTCCCCGAGCCTACGTCACCCTGTAACAAGCGGTTCATCTGCTTGCCGGTTTTGAGGTCTTCATGGATTTCATGGAGCACCCTTATTTGTGCATTGGTGAGCTGAAAAGGGAGAAATTGGTCATAAAACGTTTTAACGAGATTGGTATGACTGAACACCATTCCGGGATATTCCGTCTTGTGCAAAAGCTTGTTCTTGATCAGCCGAAACTGATTATAGAATAGCTCTTCAAATTTAAGTCGGCGTTGCGCCTGGTGCAGTGTTTTCTGGCTTTCAGGCAAATGAAAATGCCAGAGTGCGTCGGCTTTGGAGATGAGCCGGTATTTACGGGTAAGATCTTCCGGAAGTGTCTCCCGGATATGCGACCTGGAAATTTCGAGCAGGCCGCGTATCATTTTACTGATCGCACGGCTATCAACAAACTGTCTTCTTAATTTTTCTGTCAGTGGATAAATAGGCTGCCAGTATCCCCCACCCTCATTCTCATGGGTGAGCAAATCAATGTCCGGATGCGTAATGCTCCATCTGCCTCCGAAGGACAACGGTTTACCATAAACGATGTATTCCACATTTGGCCGGAGGCTCTTTTGAAACCATGTAATACTTTGAAACCAAACCAGTTCCATCAATCCGGTGCCATCTGAAAAATAGGCTACCAGCCGCTTCTTGGATCCCTCGCCGATCATTGTAATTTCCCGCAGACGGCCTTTGATCTGCGCTGCCGGAAGCTGTTCGTTCAGGTCGGAAATTCTGTGAAAAATGGTGCGGTCTTCGTGGCGAAAAGGATAATGCTGGATCAGATCTCCAAATGTGAAAATACTGAGTTCCTGGTTCAGCAATGCCGCTTTTTGAGGCCCGACGCCTTTCAGAAATTCAATTTTGGTATCGAAAAAACGGGGCCTTACAGCTGAATTGGTATCCGGTGTCATTGTTCAAATATAGCGCCAAATCGTTAGAAACGCGGATTAGACACATTCAATATGTTAATCAAAGTTAATGGCAGCCTACGCAGCTACTTTCTGAACGGGGTAGCTTGGTTAACAACTTTTCATTTACGTATTTCGTTGAAATTTAAGTTTCCCAATCACCTAATTCAATTTACTAAAATCAATTTTTTATGAAAACAACATTCTTAGCACTTTTCGTATCCCTGATCACATTGACGTCAGCTTGCGCACAAAGCCCGAGAGTTACCGCAGACGGCAAAAATGTAAGTGTTGCTTACGGTCAACCGTCCAAAAAAGGTCGCGTTCTGTTTGGGAAAGAAGGTAGCGAAAGCCTTGAGAAATATGACAAACTTTGGAGGACCGGTGCCAATGCGTCCACCGAAATCACTTTCAAAAAAGACGGAACATTTGGTGGCAAAAGTGTGAAAGCAGGCACTTACAGCTTGTTCACTATTCCTGGCGAAAAGGAATGGTCGGTTATCCTGAACTCAGTTTTAGGTCAGCAAGGCGCTTCTGAATATGAGAAAAATAAAGCCAAAGATGTCCTTAAAGTAACCGTTCCAGCGAAAAAATATCCTACCTCAGCGGAAAAAATGACTTTCACGGTAAAAGACAACTCCGTGGATTTTCAATGGGATAAAGAAGGATTTTCGGTTCCTGTGAAGTTCTGAGGAATTGATAGTTAAAAAGCCGGAAGGTGGCTTGGCCAGCTCCCGGCTTTTTTGTTAGTGCACTGGCTCCAAATATATCGCAGAACCCAGTGCCGGTGATTTACTTGGTATCTCGTGTAATCTATTATTTCGCCAGTAACATACACGATCAAATTGTTGTTGATCCACCGACCCGCCATTGAAGGAACCGAGCACGTATTCGGTTGCTCCGTTAAAAGCAATATCACTTGCAGCCGTCGATACATTCCCCTTCGACTCTAAAAATATTTTTTCGTTTTCTTTAATGCATACTGCATTGTCCAGTACGTTTTTCTCGAAAAGTACTTGCCGCCCCACCAGGTATACGTTGCCTAGATTCACCCCCAGATTCCATAAATAAACTGAATTTCCTGCTGGTGAAATAAATTCTCCGTTCTTCCAATACCCCGCCTTATAGTACCCGCCATTTGAGGGCCGGTATTCCCCAGCTACGTAAACATCGGTTCCTCTCACTTCTATACCATACCCATGTCCTAAGGTTTTGGACAAAACTACAATAGAACCATTCTTCCAGTAACAAGCCTTTTCCGAATCCATTCCGGACACGTATACGTCCTTTCCGCTGAACGAAATATCACTTGCATAGCCAGTACCGGAAGACAACAAACTCATAGCTCCCTTTGTCCAGATAAATGACTTCGGATTACCGTGATCGTCATAGATTTGCCCGACTATATGAATATCCCCATTGAGGACTCCAATCGCTTTAACCGTTCCGTTGTGACCGCAGTCTATAACCTTACGATTTCCATTCTCCCAAAAACAAGGTTTACCTTCGTATTCTCCACCAATAATGATCTTTCCGTCCAATACCAGAATATCATTGGCTAATGAGTGGTTAGTTTCCAGGATATGTACAGTGTCATTCTCCCAATAACATGCATTCCATTTATTATTTGCTACATTAACCGCTCCGGAAATAAGCACGCTAACCGAATCGCAGGAAGCAGAGCTATCGTGAAAGTCTTCTACCATACCTGGCCTATGCGGTTCAGCCGTATCAGCTGGTGGCAATTCTTCGTTGCAGGATATTAACGTCAGGTTTAACAGAAAGCACAAACTCATAAACCGGAGCCTGACTAGCCGATTAGGTTGGGAATTTTTAAGTGGTTCCATAATGTATTATATTTTAAAACAGAGAAAAAAACTTAAGCCCTAATTTCAAAACATAACTACTGCGGAAAATTATTTAATTATTTGATGGTAAGTATAGATACCCGAACGGCTTATAAATTCTCGCGGATCATGTTCTCCAAAACCTGCAAATGCTCGGCGAATGCGGTTTGACCCAGATCGGTGGCTTTGTAAGTAGTGAGGGGTTTCCTGCCTGAGAACTGTTTGTGGAAGGCAACATATTTGGCCTCTTCAAGTGCTTTCAGGTGTGAGGCAAGATTTCCGTCTGTCAGCTGCAATAAATCCTTCAATTCGTTAAAACTGACAGAATCATTCACAACAAGCACTGACATCAGGCCCAGCCGGATCTTACTTTCGAAAACCTTATTAAATTTTTCTAACCATTCCATATTTACAGATTCCCTCCTCCGCTGCTAATTAGCTGGCATAAATTGCATCGCATCGCGGTTGCGCGTCCACACCGCCTCGTCCCTTAAATTGTTTGCGTGCATTGTCATCACCGATGAAACGAGGCCAGTACCAAGCGACACCCAGAAAAAGGTTTTCCAGTTATCTCGATTGCCCGACAGTAGCGAAATCACGGAACCAGCAGATCCGGCAAGTGAAATCACCAGGCCAAAACTCCTGACACGACGAGATTTCAAATATAGATTGAGCCCCCTTTCGGAAACCAGAAACTCTTTCGCGAGCGCACGCTGTCCGGAGTAAACCACATTGTTTTTGACAAAACCGTTGCCTCCCCGCAGGTAGATCGCCTCCTTATCATACCACCGTACTGCCTGGCTAGTAAGACTGTCGGCCACTACCACCTGGCCCTTTCCTTGTATACTTGCTCCCAAAAGCGCTAAAATGACAATGCCTTTAACAAGGGTTTGGCCGCCATGCAATTTTTCCCGGTCATACTTATTATGCATGGTAAGCCCGTAAATGATATGCAGCACACCAAACCCGATCGCCCAGAAGATCAGCGAATAACCTGTCATGAACAACGCGAGGCAGCCAATTGCTATTTCTGACATTCCCAGATAAAAGAGTTCCGGATAGGTAAACCGGCTTGCATTAACCAGCGCAAGGCCGTAAAACAACAATGTTGCCGGGAATACCAGCCAGATGAATCCATAATGCAGCATTGCCAGACAAAATACCCCTCCTGTCCCCAGCGGAATGAGCATACTGATCAATAGCCTTTTGGAACTGCCGTTCCACAGTGTAAGCCCTTTTTTCTGCCCTTTCCGAACCGTCATGAAAATCCCGACCGTCAGAGACAGGACAAGGACAATCAGGCCGTCGACGAACAAAAACCATTTCAGGCTTTCCCTGGACGAGCCATGGTAGGCACCGAGGGGACTTAATATCTCTGCAAACCAGTCGGTTTTGTACCGCAGGTAAGCTGCTCCCGCGCCGATCAAGGCAAAAATGCCGGCAAAAACGCCGCTTAACCCACTCAGCGACAAAAACTTGGAAGATCGCTCCATCAAATTGCGGATCTCGTGGAGCGTATGAAGTGAATCCTGGTTGGAGTTCATAAAATCAGTTACAAATAGATTACTGGCCTGATAGTCAAAACAATAATATAATTTTTGGTATAAAAATAATCCCGCCTGTTATCACTGCCGATATCGCCAGGATCAGTACCCCAGCCGCAGCGGTATCTTTCACAACTTTGATAACCGGATGATAGTCTGCCGACACCAGGTCCGCGAGCTTTTCGATTGAAGTATTAAATGCCTCCGCAGCCCACACCAGGGCGATTTGAATAACAATCACTACCCATTCGATGGGTGAGATGTTGAAGCCCACGCCGGTTATCACAACGGCAATGCAGGCAATGAGATGAATCCGCGCATTATTTTCGTACCTGAAAAGGTTGAAGATTCCAGCTCCCGCAAAAGTGAAGCTCCGCAGGGCCTTACGGATATCGATGGGTCCTTTCATTTTGTTTTAATTCTGCAAAAATGTGGAACGCAAAGTACAATAACATCAGCACGAACGAAAACGTGACGGTGTGTTTTATAGCAAGAGGGTTCTGTGCACTTTCGAAAATACCACGGATCAGCGACCCCGGCTGGGTCAGGATATCCCAGCTGTTCCACCTTCCGTACCGGCCCAGATAAACGCCGAAACCGCTCAGTACCATAGCAAACAATATCCACGCCCAGGCAAGTTGTTCATTCCAGCGCTTCGTAACAATCCGGTGCACGATCCTGACGCTGTACAGGCCCGTCAAAAAGCCGGCAACTGAGAAGATAAAGATCATGAGTGAATCGTACCAGATCATATTGTCATCAATTCCGCGCAGATGTTTCAGATCGGTGATAATGTAGGGGGCATTGGGAAAAAACAATAGCCAAACGAATAAACAGGTTATCAGAAACCAAAACGGCGCTTTTTTCCTGCGTTCCATTTCCCAGACACCTTTGATGAAGATCAGCGGAACCCAGGCCAGGAAGAGGTTCCAGGCGAGGAAAATGAAACCCCAGTCGTGAATCAGGATTCTGATCAGCAGGAGGGTCATCGCGGCGGACGAGACAAATGCGAGCAATGCAACTTTCTGATTGCTTTGGAGGTAGCGAGCCAGTTTTTCCATTGAATTATTTAGAAATAATAAAAGTACTTTGAAATACAAAGTAAGTTACAAAAAAGCAACTGGCAATGCTTCTGAAAGAAATTTGCAAAATTTTAGATATTACTTTTTATTATTTTCCTGAAAAGCCTTCATCATGGCCCATTCCCGGCCGGCAGTAGGCGCTTTAAAGCTCTCGAGGCAGCCACGATCTTGCAGCGTTATGTAGCAGGTCTTTCCATTTTTGCCCCCGAAGCAAATATTGGATACCTTTTTACCGATTGTTTGAATGGTTTGAATCACTTTTCCTTCCGGTGACAGAATAGCCACTTCACCTTTTCCGTGACGGGTGATGTATAAGTTTCCGTCCACATCACAGCGCATTCCGTCCATTCCTCCGTCTTCGAAATGATGCAGCAGCTTTTTATTGCTTAATGTCCCGTCTGCTGCGAGGTCAAAAGACCAGACATTCCGCTGAACGCTTTCATTCACATACAATTTCTTTTCATCCGGACTTACATCAATTCCATTGGTAGTGCCCATATTTTCTGCCACGAGCCTGGTTTTCCCCTCGGGCGATACGTGCCAGATCTGCCCGGTACCATCCTTCCAATTAGGATCTGAACAGAAGATGTGCCCGGCGGCGGTAATAGCCAAATCATTTGGCTGATTCATTTTAGGCTCATTGGCAAATACGGATACGTCTTTTGTGATCAGATCTACCTTTAGAATATTGTGGCCTGTGAAATCGGCTACGTAGAAAGTATTTTTATCAGCGAATCGGATCCCATTTCCGGTGCTGCCTTTAGGTAATGTCACAAAAAAACTGGCGTTACCCTTTTTATTCATGATCGCAATCGTACCGTCCCGGGCGAAATTGACAGCATATACATTTCCCTCGCTATCCACAGCCGGGCCTTCGCAGTTGTTAGTAAATTCGCCCTGATTGGAAAATTTCTTACTTTTTACCTGACCAACAGCGGATTGTCCGATCATGAGCAACATTGTGACGAGCAGAGGGAAAGATTTATTCATATAAATATTTACAACAATTACTGATTTTTCCATTTGATTGCGCAACCAACCGGCTTGGTGACTGTGGTTACAACGGGCTTTCCGCCAAGCAGGTTACTTACTGCTTCTTCTACATATAGCTTGGTGACACCGCCGGCATCCTGCGGATTATCGTCGATCATGCCGATATAACGAACGACAAACTTTGCACCACTTTTCTGGATTACGAACACTTGCGGCATGCGGCTTACGCCGAACGCTTTCGCAACCTGCTGCGAATCATCTACAAGGTATGGATAACTATAATTTTTTGCCAGTGCCCGCTCTTTCATTTTGTCAAAAGAATCATCCGGATGCGTACCCGGATCACTGGGATTGATCGCGACGACTGGAAATCCCTGAGATGAAAACTTGTTATTCAGCGCAATGATACGGTCTTCATAAGCTTTTGCAAAAGGACAGTGATTGCTGGTAAAAACGACAACGACTCCCTTCACATTGGCATAATCCGCCAGCGACACCATACTACCGTTGGTATTTTTCAATCTGAAACCAGCCACTGCATCCCCGATCTGATAGCTTGCCTGGGGGCGCAGGGAGGTACGTTCCTCCGGATCTTCCAACGCGCCGGCATTTAAACTCTTAGTTAATCCTACACATAGAATCAGAGAAACCCATAAACGAATTTTCATATTGTCCCTTTTAATGTTCAATCTATGGTTAGACGTATATTTAACCCGGAAGTAACAATCCCGGATGTTAAAGTTTGTTAAGCTAATAAATCCAGCCCATTCTCAAAACGCTTCCCGCCCCGCTATTTATATAAACCACCTCTCGGAGCTACGTGGCTGGCTCCTAAGGACGGCAGCGGTCCCGGGTTTAACATAAAGACAATCAATGCGTCAGTTTCCCTATTCACACTTTTAATAATCCGCAGGTGCCACCGGAACGGGCCCTAATATTATTCCTAAAATATTGTGTTTCTGTAATTAGCTACTTATCTTTGCACCTCATTTTGAATCAGTATATCTAATTAATTAACATGTACGCAATCGTAGAAATCGCAGGTCAGCAATTTAAGGTTGAAAAGGGTCGCGAAATCTTCACGCATAGGCTTGAAGGTGACGTGAACGCTGCACTTGTATTTGACAAAGTCCTTCTCGTTGATAACGGAGGCACAGTACAGGTAGGGCTGCCGACAGTGGCAGGCGCCTCAGTAAAAGCAACTGTTCTTGAACACCTGAAAGGTGAGAAAGTAATCGTCTTCAAGAAAAAAAGACGTAAAGGTTACAGGGTTAAGAATGGTCACCGTCAGTATTTGACCAAAATCAGCATTGATGATATCGTAGCTTAATGCTGCTTTTCTTTTTCGGCAACGGAAATCAATGTTTGTTCAATCAGGAAATAACAATTAATAGTTAAGATATCATGGCACATAAGAAAGGTGTAGGTAGCTCGAAAAACGGACGTGAATCGGAAAGCAAGCGTCTGGGAGTAAAATTATTCGGTGGTCAGGTTGCCAAAGCAGGAAATATCCTTGTTCGTCAGCGTGGTACCAAACACAACCCTGGCAAAAACGTGGGTATCGGTCGCGACCATACTTTGTTTGCATTGGTTGATGGCAATGTAGTTTTCCGTAAAACCCGCGAAAACAGATCTTACGTTCACATCGAACCGATCGCAGTTGCTGCTGAAACTACTGCGGAAGCGTAATTTCATTCAAAGCATTTTAAAACCCGCCGGACCACGTGTCTTGCGGGTTTTTTCATTTCCGCAAAACCAAAACGACACTTTGCTTGTTTGCCCTTCATATAAGTCATTCCCATTATTTCAGCTGACATGTTAACACGTCCCGTTTTTGTTTATACCGAGTTAAGCCCAAACCCTAACTCTATGAAGTTCGTCCTGAACTTCGAGCTGGTTCCGGACGGGCTTTCCTTTGATTACCCTTCTCTGGAAGCCGCATTGGAAGCTGGCAAAGCTTCACCGCTGGCCTCAGACCTTTTCCAGTTTCCACACGTGAAACGCGTGTTTATCGCGAGTAATTTTATAACGATTTCAAAAGACGATAGCATTGCCTGGGAAGAGGTTCTAAGAGATACAAAACAGTTTATCAAGATCTACTTTGAAGAAAACCATCCGGTTTTTGAACAACAAACAATTGATAAAAATACACTGATCGTCGATTCCCGCGATTCTGATACCGTTCAAAAAATTAAGGCAGCGCTCGACCAGTACGTCCGCCCGGCGGTAGAATCCGATGGAGGAGCTATTAATTTTCACTCTTTCGATGAAGAATCGGGCAGGGTAAAAGTATTGCTGCAAGGCTCTTGCAGTGGCTGCCCTTCGTCGACCCTCACATTGAAAGCCGGTATTGAGAACCTTCTCACCAGAATGGTCCCTGATGTAAAGGAAGTAGTTGCCGAAGGAGTTTAAATAGGTTTGGTCATCTAGCGAGAAACCCTGTCAAGCGGCGGGGTTTCTTTTTTTTTAATGTTTTTTGTTAGTTTCAGGGCATGAAGCAGCTGCTGCATCGGTTTATTGAGCAAATAGAGAGCCTGCAATCCAAAGGCAACGAAATTTTTCCTGCCGGCATATTTCCCGCAGAAAGAGTCAACCCAATCATCGGTTACCGGCGTCCGGACACGACTATCTTCTTTTCTGCGATCAGCTGTTTCACTTTGAAATCGATCCGCTCTTATGCTGACGACGATACCAAGGCCCGCATCGATCGCATTTGCGAAAGCATTATTGCCAATTACCCCGATTTCAGGAATAAGGACGATTTGAAAACCTACAATTTCTGGAAAACAAAACCTTCAAGACATTTCCCAAACGGGCGTATTTTCCACCGTTATGAGCATTTCCGTATCCCCGACGATGTGGATGACACTGCCTTCATCTACCTCACCACGGAACGATCGACAGCAGAGTTGATTTGGCTGAAAGAAAAACTGGGAATGCATTCCAACGGAGCAAAACAGTGGATCCGAAACACGTACCCTGAGTACCGTCAACTGAAAGCCTACTCTACCTGGTTTGGGAAAAACATGTACGTAGAGTTTGATGTGTGTGTACTGAGCAATTTGATGTACTGCCTATTAGACTCTCAACTACCTTTAAATCAACATGATGACGATAGTTTTGAATATATCCGCTCGGTAATTGCAACAGACCGCTACTTGCGCGTGCCTTTTCGATGCGCACACCAATATCCGCGCACGCCGCTTGTTATTTACCATGTTGCGCGTCTCATTGCCCGATTTTCCCCACCAGCTTTGCAGCCTGTCAGAGAAAAACTGATTCTCGATACGCAGAAACTGCTCAGTTCGGGCATTTCTGATATGGACAAGGTGATCCTGTCTACCTCTCTGATCAGGCTCGGTGTAAAAACCGTTCGGGTGCCGGTGGAAAACTTTACCAGTAAAACTTTCGACGGGTTTGTTTTTTTTATAGCAGGCCTGCTCACAGCATATGAACATCCGCTGCTTTACAAATTATCAGCACTTCCGATATTTCATATGCACTGGATTTGCGAGGCGCACTGCTGGACATTACTTGCTGAGTATGAAACGTTGTGGAACCTGTCTGAGAATGGCGGATCCGATTTTAAAACAAAATACGATTGACCGGCATGTCAGATTCAACGATATTATTACGTGTTCGACAAATTATCCGGGAAGGTGACGAAGCGAAGACTTTCGTTTTTGAAAGAAAAGACGGAGACCCACTGATATACAAGGCAGGGCAATTTCTAACATTCATTATTGATCTGCACGGTCATGAGGTTCGCCGCTCCTACTCGATGAGCTCTGCGCCTGAAGTTGATCCTTATCCGGCCATTACGGTCAAGCGTGTCCCCAATGGCGAGATTTCCAGATTCTGGATTGATCGGGTGCAGGAAGGTGACATTTTCACAACCCTGTTTCCTTCCGGCCGCTTCGTACTGGACGATACACTACCTACTGAACATGATATAGTTTTGATTGGAGCCGGGAGTGGCATTACTCCTCTTTTTTCTATTTTAAAACAATCATTAACCTCCAAAATAAAAACCCATATCACGCTGATCTACGCCAGCAGGAATATAAAAAACACGCTCTTCTGGCACCAGATCCTAAAATGGCAGCACGATTTCCCTGCCAGATTTAATGTCGTCCACATACATAGTCAGCCTTCGGACGATTGGAATGGTATTCGCGGCAGGATCAATAATACGCGGCTGGAACAGCTTGTACTGAATTCGTTAAAATTTGAGAAAACACAAGCCCGTTTTTTTATATGCGGCCCGTTTGACCTGATGCGCTCGGCGGAAATCACGCTTCACTTTATGGGTTTTTCCAAAGAACAGATCAGGAAAGAGAATTTCGTGATTGCCTCCCCTCCGCCTCCGCCGCCAGTTTCTTATCCTCACAACATTATAGTAAACTTCCGATCGCAACTGCACCGGTTACACGTCCCCGCCCACGCAACCGTGCTGGACGCCGCTCTTGCACAGGGCATTCAGTTACCTTACAGTTGCAAAGGGGGCCGGTGTTCGACATGTGCTGGCATTTGCAAAAACGGGAAGGTCCATATGAGTGTCAACGAGGTATTAACCGACAAAGATCTCGAGGAGGGTTGGATCCTGACGTGCTCATCTTATGTAGACAGTGACGATGTTGTAATCGAAATCCCACTTGCATGAAATAAAAAAGCGCACGTCTATGACGTACGCTTTTTCAGGATTTAGGATTAGTGGGTACTTACAATAATTAACGTGGAAAAGGTTAAAGGTGTTTTTAGGTTATTAAGAGTAAGGAAAAGTCTGCTAAATCTTTAAGGTTACATTCAGGAATCTCAGCATACTGGCGTCAATATTTCTACGGCTAAACTGCAAAACGCAAGAATAATCTTTCAATGCTTAAAGGTTTTACAAAATTAGTTGTAAAATTAAATTAACAAAGCAATTTTACATGAAAAGTGCTCGAACACGCATTAGAATTTGCTTAGCGTTATCGTACACGATTTGCAATTTCACCTGAGTATCAAAGCGAATAAAACGATACAGCATGCAGGTAATTCAGATTTTATTACAAATGGGCTCGGGAAAATATCACCACCGGGCTTGAACGTATACAATAATAATTCGGGCAAGCCATGTTAATCACTACTTTTGCATGCTTTTAGAAAGAGCAATGACCTTTAACCGATTGTGAAAAAGAAAATTGTAAGAATAAAAGATATTGCGGAAAGAGCGCAGACTTCGAAGGGAACGGTAGACCGGGTGCTCCATAACCGGGGACGGGTAGCCGACGACGTGAGAGAACGAATTCTGAGCATTATCAAAGAGCTGAACTACGAGCCCAACTTTATAGCGCAGTCCCTAAAGTCGCAGCGTACCTACAATCTGGCTGTTCTTGTCCCCGACCCGGAGCTGGATCCTTACTGGCAAGCGCCGAAACTGGGGCTCGAAAAAGCGGAGAAAGAGCTGAGACAATATGGCCTGTCCATCACACAGTTTAATTTCGATCCACACGATGACCAGTCATTTATCGCAAGGGCACATGAAGTGACTGCTGAAAAACCCGATGGATTATTGATTGCACCCGTATTTTATAAAGAAGCGCTACCGTTTTTCAAAGAATGGTATGAAATGGAAATCCCCTATGTACTGTTCAATACCCAGATTGAACATGTAAATCCCTTGTGTTACATCGGACAGGATTCTTATCGCAGTGGGTCGCTTGCGGCGAAGATTTTAAGTTTTGGCTTGCAATCGTCAGGCTCTATTCTCGTTGCTCATATTAACGAAGACATATCCAATTCGGCTCACCTGATCACAAAGGAAGAAGGGTTTAAGGATTATTTCAAAAATCACAGCAGCGAGAATAACTTCCAAATCATCAGCAGAGAAATCCATTTTCCGGAGACCTCAAGCCCGGACGCTGAGCTGGATGAAATCCGGGCACAATATCCTGATCTCAATGCCATTTATGTTACTAATTCAAAAGCATTCGAAGTAGCCGCCTATCTTGAAAAAAGAAATTTGAAACAGATCAAACTCGTTGGCTATGATCTGGTTGAGCGAAATCTGGATTACCTTAAAAAGGAAATAATCCACTTCCTGATCAACCAAAATCCGCTAGGCCAGGGTTATTGGGGTATTCACCAGCTTGCCAACCACCTCGTTTTTAAAAAGGAAGTAGCTCCCATCAAGTTCCTGCCACTGGATATCATTACGAAGGAAAATCTGGACTACTACCTCGATCCGCAATAGAACCTGCCCTGTTACAGGTCACCAAACTGGCTGTACATTTCTTTCAGTTTTGGCTCAGTTTCCTTTGCACGGATGTCTTTTCTCAGTGCAGATACGCCCTGGATGTCGGTCAGCAGGCCAAGTGCCTGAAATGCACCGAAACGAACAAAATAGGAGGAATTGTCCCGCGCAAGCCGTTCCAACACCGGAATGCTTTGCCGCTGGATATCCTGTTTTGATTTGATGAGATACTTACCAAAAACCTGCAGAAAGTTATACTTCTCAGTTGGCTTCATGGCTTTCATCTTGTCGAGAAACCAGCCAAATCGTTCAGGTTGCGCCAGGCCGGCGTAGTAATTCGCAACGGAAGTTACTATCGCGTCATTCGGGGAATTTTCAAACTCGGCTGCTATTGCACTCGCATCGTTGGGTTGAGACATCAGGTATTTCTCAATCGCAACCGAAACTACCTGATAGGAACTATCACTTAATGCTCCCTTGAAAATACTGTCGCTATTGTTATCACCAAAAGAAGCCAGGGTAATGATCGCTTCTGAACGTACCTGCGGATGCGGGTCCGTGCGGGCCAGGGTTTGAATTTTCTTTTCAATGTCTGCGAAACCCGCCCCGGCGTACTCGGCGAAATTACTGACAGCCATTTGCCGGAACTTCCAGAACGGATCGTCCATGGCTTTTTCAAGTATATTTTTCACCGTACTATCTGCCAGTCCCCCTTCCAGCTGGGAAATCGCATCATACTTATGCAAGAACCGGTCGCTGTTCAGGTACTGGAACTCCATTTCCAGGCGGTTCTTTTCGTGCTCGACAACTCCCAGTAACTGCGCGTCGGAATCAAATACAACCAGGTCGGGCTTTTTGGCGGCCGGAAATTCGAGTGTCTGGTTAACCTTGTCAATCAGCACATTATATTGATTTTTCTTTCCGCTCACCCAAACATCCACCTTCACCGGCAGGCGATAAACCGTAGTAGCAACCGTATCCTGTGCCTGTTTGATCTTCAACAATACTTTTCCGCTATTAGCAACGTATTCCTGCTGGATCTTTAAAGAAGGGTGCCCCGGCCTGTGAAACCACTGATCGAAAAACCAATTCAAATCCTCACCGGTGACCTTCTCAAATGCTGTTCTCAGATCATCGATCTCGGCCGTCCCAAATGCATTTTTACGCAGATAATATTTCAGGGAAGCGAAGAATGCGTCGTCACCAACGTACGATCTCAACATATGAAGTATTCTGCCGCCCTTTGCATAGGAATGGCTGTCGAACATATTTTCGCGATCCTTATAAAAATAGCGGATCATAGGAACCTGCTTGGTCTCAGATTCCAGCATATACGACCTCATCTCCTGCAGATTACCCCAATCTGCCTGATACTTCCCGTCATTGTACTCACTCCACAAATACTCGGAATAGTTTGCAAATGACTCATTAAGAGGTAGCTGCCCCCATTCTTCGCACGTAACATAATCACCGAACCAATGGTGAGCCAGCTCGTGCGCAATTACAGCGTCCGAATTCCCGTCAACCAGCGAGCGGGCGTCATTTTGCACACCTTCCTCGTGAACGGTCGCAGTAGTATTTTCCATTGCCCCCGCCACAAAATCTCTGACAGCAACCTGCGCATACTTTTCCCAGGGAAATTCGACACCAAAAATATTGGAGAAAAAGCCTACCATCTCCGGCGTGCGGCCAAAGATAGCGTGCGCGTCAGGACCATATTTCGGCTCAACATAATAGCTCAGCTCCATTCCGTTGGGCATCATATCTTTTGCCACCACAAAATCCCCGACGGCCATCATGGTCAGATAAGGAGCGTGGGGTAATGTCTGTTTCCAATGATCCGTTCGGGTTCCTCTTTTCCCTTCCGTTTGTGAAACCAGCAGGCCGTTGGACAGGGTTTTAAAAGTACTGTCAACCGTTATATAAATGTCCTGCGTAAACTTCTGATTAGGTGCATCAATGGTAGGAAACCAGCACGAACTACCTTCTGTTTCACCCTGCGTCCATATTTGCCGTGGCTTACCTTCATCAAGTCCGTCAGCATTAATAAAATATAACCCCTTGTCCGTCTGACTGTCGTCGGGTTTGTTCCGTGGGACTTCATTAGGTTTGGCAACATAGTCTATTTTGACAAGCAAGGTATCGTTCCTTGAATAATCCTTTTCCAGTTTGACGATCAGCTTCCTTTTGTCTTCATAAGTAAAATTCAGCTTCTTCGTCACTTTGCCGGCAATTTCCTCAGAACTTAAAGATCCGTAGTCGCCGACAGTGTCCAGCATCGAAACACCTTTGATATCAAATCCTTTTGCATCAAGTTCAAGTGTATTCTGCGGCTTGAAGTGCGGCTTAAACATGATGATGGCAGATGCAGGGACCTGCTGCCTGGCCCAGTCGAACTGTACATCCAGGCGGGTGTAGAGAATATCCGACTTTGTGGTCCGCTCGGGCCTGTAAGGTCCTTTTTTAGTAACTGCGCCGGGATTTCTCCTGTAAACGGTATCAGAAGGAAAACTTCCCGCGGCCGCGCTGTATGTGACAGGTATAAATAGAATTAAACCAAAAACGGTGAAGATCAATCGGCGCAAAAAAATGGTATTGTAACCGGCCATATCTGCATTAAGATTGTGTGCTAGTAAGTAAGTCAAATTCTTTGGATTTAATGAACGATGCGTGGCTGCCTCAAAAGCGGTTACACTCTCAGGATCAATCCTGCCTCTGCGGCACGCCGGGCAGGAATGTAGGATACAACCATAGTTATCATAACGACAATAACGCCCGTATAGAGTATATCTTCCCATATTAATTTAACGGGATAAGCATCAACCAGTGAGGTTGTCATCCCCATCGAAACAAAACCGTATTTTATCTGTAACCAGCAAATCAAAATTCCACCCAAAAGGCCCGCAATCGCGCCGGAAAGCGCGACTATTGCCCCTTCCGCCAAAAATATCCGCCGGATTAGCCCCGGGCTTGCGCCCAGCGCGTAAAGCATTGATACATCTTTTTTCTTTTCAATAGCCAGCATGCTTAATGAAAAGAAAATGTTGATTGCCGCAACTAAAATAATCAGGGAAAGGGTTACTCCCACAAAAAGCTTTTCCATTTTGATGGCCCTCAAAAGATCTGCGTTCAGCGAGTCGCGGTCTTTCACTACAAACCTGCTCCCTAGTACTGCAGATAATTGTTCACTTACTTCCTGCTCCGAAAATCCAGGCTTCACATTGATTTCCAGTGCCGACCGGTCTCCACGGTACTGCATCAGCGAATCCACCAGCGCTACCGGCGCAATCACGTAGTCATCGTACCGGGTTTCGATAAAAAAAACGCCCCCCGGCCGCAGTGCCAGCTGATTGAATGCCTCCGGGGAAGCCAGATTGAGTAGCTTGGTATTCGTCTTGGGATACAAAAATTCAAGCGGAACAGTAATGTCTTCCAACGCGATCGAAAGCGCATTCCGGATCCCCTCCGACACGATCGCATAGGGAGTTCCGTTCATTCCGTACAGTTTCAGCGAGCCCTCAATGAGTGCAGTATCCAACCTGCCTTGCTCCTCGAAACTATAATCAACACCTTTCAAACGAACGATTGTCTGCTGATTCCCGTATCGTGCAAGTGCATTGTCTTCTATGATCTGCGTTACTAACCGAACACCAGTTACTTTCTTTATATCGCCGAGAATCGCATCCGTTATTTCAAAGCGCTTTCCCGCGGCTGGGGTAACTTTTACATCTGCATCAAAAGTCTTAAAGATCTTCCGGTTGAGCTCCTCCATTCCATTAAAAACAGACAATACCACAACCATCGCCATAGTGCCAACCGCTACGCCGGTCATGGCGATACGGGCGATCAGGCTGATAAAACTTCGTTTGTTACGCGAGAAAAAGTATCGAACTGCAATTCGGTACGAAAGATCCATGACAGGAAGGATTAGAAATTAGTTTACTCCCTCTTCCTCGTCCGGTCCCGGCGGAGGTATCACAAGATCTGAGAATAACAGTTCCATTTTAGCGGCGTATTCCGCTGTATCGTCCAGATAAAATTGTAGATGCGGAACAATGCGCAGCTGATGGCGCACGCGCTCTGCCAGTTTCTGACGAATGAACCGGGTATTTTCTTTGACTGAATCCAGCAATATAGTCTTATTCTTTTCAGGCAAAAAGCTAAGGTAAGCCCTGGCAATGCTTAAATCAGGAGTGACACGCACCGCCGTAATCGTAACGATCGACCCGCTGACAAGATGCTGTGCATCTTTCTGAAAAATCTCTCCCAGGTCTTTCTGGATTTGCCTGCCTACTTTCTGTTGTCTTTTCGATTCCATGAGTTATTTCATTATCGGAGAAGGGTTCGCACGCTGCATATCGGCCTCTCTGCTTCTCAGTTTGAGATATGCAAACTTACATTCCCAAATCATCCTTCCACGTTTCCCAACTAAATACAAATATCCGCACTTATTTTGTTTTTGTAGAATGCAGCGTTGTAATTTCGTAAAAGTTATTCCCGTAAGTTACATAATCCGCATACTACTTGCTTAGTTTTTTCCGAGTCAACGCAAGGTATCAGACCATCAGCCTGGTAGTATTCTTCCTGCTGCTCCGCCTGCCGTTCTTTCTGGGGGGATCTCCCCTATTGATCCCAGAACTGAGCTGGATGCTTGTTGGCGAGCAGATGGGTCGTGGCTTTATGCTTTACCGGGATGTGTGGGACAATGTCAGCCCATTTTCCGGGCTCACTTACTGGCTGATCGACAGCCTGTTCGGACGTACACAGTGGGTTTACCAGATCGCTGCCATCACTGTATCGCTAGTCCAGATATTGTATTTCAACTACGTAATCCACTCTCGTGAAGTTTTTCCTGAACGCACGTTTTTGCCCGGCGCACTCTACGCGCTTTTTCTAAATATTTCCTTTGATATGGGTACGTTGTCACCCATGCTGATGGCCAATACTTTTCTTCTGTTTGCTTTCGGTTCAATTGTCAAAATCCTTGTCAGGCGGGAAGTGACCACGCAGGTTTTCGAAATGGGGCTATACGTTGGGATAGCCACATTGTTCTACTTGCCTGCCTCGTTATTTGTTGTCTGGGCGTTTCTTGCACTGCTTTTTTATACAGGCTCCACATTCAGGCATCACTTGCTTGGTCTCTTCGGATCTATTTTTCCATTGATGATGGTTGTCCTGTTTTTCTATCTGAACAACGGGATCGAAAGCCTCAACAGAAACCTGCTTACATCGGTTTTCCAGGTAAAACAATACAATCTCAATGATTTTTCATCGCTGCTCGCCTCGCTGCTGCTCCCGCTCGGATTCGGTATCATGGGGTTTATGAGGATATTTACTACGCTCCGGTTTGTCAACTATCAGACCCGCATTCAGCAGGTTATGGCGCTATGGTTCATCGTGGCAGTTTTCACGATTCCTTTAATGCAGTTCCTGGCACCAATGCAGTTTGTGATCTTCGTTCCTCCTGCCGCATTTTTTGCAACGCATTATTTCCAGAGTTTCAAGAAAAACAGCTGGGCCGACGAGCTGCAATTCACATTAATGGGCGCAGTCATTATTTTGATCCAATACCAGGGTTTGAGGGGCATCATACCAGGTATTTCAATGGGAAAGCTCGAAAACCTGAGGGCCAGGCAGGCTAATCTTCCCGAGCAGATTACCGGAAAGCGGATACTGGTACTCGGCAGCCACTCAGGAGAATACATCGATAACTTCACCGCCACACCATACCTGAACTGGGAGCTCGCCAGTTACGATTTAAGAAATCTCGACAACTTCGACAGTGTGATCCACGTTTACGATAATTTCAAAAAAGACCCCCCGGATTATGTGATCGACAAGGTCAATATGATGCCGAAGCTGCTTGGAAGGGTCCCGGCCCTCAAAAGTCAATATGAGCCGAGTCCCTGGAAAGGCATTTATCAGCGCATTAACTAGCAGGAAATTTTATCAACCCGTGTCTGGTGCCGGCCGCCTTCGAATTCAGTAGCCAAAAATGCTTCCAGGCTGGCCAGAGCAGTTTCCAGCTCAATGAACCGGACAGGGAAACAAATCACATTTGAATCATTATGCTGGCGCGCAAGCGGGGCAAGAGGAATGTCCCAAACCAGCGCGGCCCGGATTCCCTGGTGTTTATTAGCTGTAATGCAAACTCCCTGCCCGCTTCCACAGAGCAAAACGCCTTTTTCGTACGCTCCGCTTTCCACAGCGCTCGCCACAGGGTGGGCAAAATCGGCGTAGTCCGCAGAATCAGCACTGTAAGTCCCGAAATCCTTCGTTTCGAAACCATTAGCGTTCAGCCATTCAATAATGGGTTCTTTGTATGGAAATCCGGCGTGATCTGAGCCAATAGCAATTTTTCTCATTACTTTTCTGTTAATTAAAGCCCGTCTCGTTTACGACGTGCAGGTTATTGAAAAACGTCGCTATTTTATGGACGCTGACATTACAAAAATACCACTATCTCGTTTAACAATTAAATGGAGTAAAAGAATATGAGTGAAGAAAAAAAGCCAACCAATGCAGAGTTAGTCGATGTATCCCTTCTCAATCCTGCCGTTCCCGAAGATGAAATAAGGATTAAGGAAGCATTTGAAGATAGAAACTGGAACGAAATAAAAAGTGCTGATTCCTGGGTTATATTCAAAGTAATGGCCGAGTTTGTTGAAGGATTTGATAAACTGGCCAAAATAGGCCCCTGTGTTTCCCTGTTCGGATCAGCCCGAACATTACCTGATAATCCGCATTATAAAACAGCCGAAGAAATTGCCGCCAAGCTTGTCAGGCATGGCTATGGCGTGATCACCGGCGGTGGGCCGGGTATCATGGAAGCGGGTAACAAAGGTGCATTCGAACAAGGCGGTAAGTCGGTCGGGTTGAATATCAAACTACCTTTTGAGCAACACAGCAACATTTACATTGACCACGATAAGAGCATCAACTTTGACTTCTTCTTCGTGCGCAAGGTGATGTTTGTGAAATATTCACAAGGGTTTGTGGTTATGCCGGGCGGATTTGGTACGCTGGATGAGCTTTTTGAAGCGATGACACTCATTCAAACCAAGAAAATCGGCCGGTTCCCTATTGTTCTCGTAGGCAGCTCGTACTGGTCCGGCCTGCTCGACTGGATCAAGGGTACCATGCTGACAGAGAGAAATATTAACCCGGAAGACCTTAAACTCATCAGTCTAGTGGACACGCCCGACGAAGCGGTTAAGGTGATCGATACTTTCTATTCCAAATATCTGCTAAAACCAAACTTCTGATGGTTACTAGTCTTCAAACGATAGGTAGGGAGTTAATTTTTCTATCAGCTTTTCGTCCAGCACCCTGATTTTCCGCAGGTCGTCGCTGTTGCTGAACTTTCCATGCTGGTTTCGATAATTGATGATTATGGAAACCAGCTTTTTATTTTTCAAATAGCTATGACTGCCAAGTTCCTCAGCAGTAGCTGTATTAATCCGGATTTTCCTGATCGGGCCCGCTATGTCGGCGTACCTGTGCAGTTCCGACAAGGCCAGAGAGTCCAGACCGAAGATTTCCGCAAACTGGTCTTTGGAATAAAAACCGCCAAGCCCGTCGCGAAACTTCAGTATCCTCATGGAAAGCTTCGTCCCGATTCCTTTAAGTTTCACCAGGTGTGTTGTATCGGCTGCATTAATATCGAAAGAAGCCACCGCAGGTTTCCCGGAACGCAAACTTGTGGTATTAGAAGGCTGGTCGGGAGTTTTTGTACTTAATTTTTCTTTAAGGTTGGTGACCTGGGAAGCCGGCAGCACTATATAATTTTCGAGCTTTTGGTAAAGATCGGAAGGGAAATCATAGATATTGAGCAGGTCCTCTTTTTTCCTGAATTTGCCTCCTTTCGATCTGAATTTATCGATCCTCCTGGCAAGAAAAAGCGGTATTCCCACTCCGTTGAGCTCGTTAACCGTAGCAGTATTCGGGTCAAATCGGACGAGTTTGACCGTCATTCCAGGCTTTGCCTCAAAATTGCGTTTCGGGAATTTTCGCCTGTTTTGCTGTTTTAACGCATTTTCGCTTTCAATTTTCGCAACGATACTATCCAGTTTCTGCTCCGTCAAAGGTTCGGAACCTGGTGGCAGCACGGGTAGGATATACCTCCTGAAAATGAATGGGGTCCAGATCAGTACCACACAAAGTACGATCAGCGCCAATGCGCCACGCGCTTCCTTCCTGGAAACGCCGAAGTAGTCCTGAAAAAGGATTACAATTTTTTTAAACATAGTCAAGAGAGTCAGATTTCTCTTTTGACGTCACAATCGGTAATTGGTATCAGATATTTATAAATAAAAAAAACGCCACACTTACTGCACTGCCCCCCAAAAGTTAGACACTTCTTGGGGGTATTTTTATGGGTAAAAACAGAAAACACAGTGCAGAGTTGAGGTTAGCGGTTGTAAAATCTTATTTAGGCGGAGGTGGTATTAATGAATTGGCCAGACGCTTTGGGATTACTAGGTCCTGTATACAGAAATGGGTGGGACACTATAAACAAGGCGGCGGTTCAAGTCTTTTGCCGCAATACGGGCGCGATTACACAATAGAATTTAAGCAACAAGTTGTGTTCGCTTATCAGAAACAGGGTTTATCTTTGAATGAGTGCTGCTTCAAATTTAAAATACCCAGTAAAAGTACTTTACATGTTTGGGTCCGGCAGTATGAGCAGTTTGGTATAGATGGTTTTAGCACGGCCCGTGGCAGGCCCAGGTCTATGAAAAACAAACCCAAGATCATAAAAACATACGGTCCATTGACCCGGTTAGAGCAGCTCGAAAACGAAAACCTGCGCCTGAGGGCAGAAAATGACTTGCTAAAAAAGTTGGATGCCTTAATCCGCCAGAAGGAAGCTGCGCAAAAGAAAAAGCGTTGACAATCCATGGGTTAAGGCAGAAATATCCGCTTGAATTGCTTTTGGAGCTCTTTGAAATACCCAGGAGCAATTTCTACTACCATATTAAAAATAGCGCTCAGGCCAGCAAGTATAAGGAGGCGAAAAAGCAGATCAGGCAAGTTTACGATCGGCATAAGGGAAGGTTCGGCTACCGTCGCATCACAATGATGATCAGGAAGATGGGCAGCGAGCTCAACCATAAAACGGTCTTAAAGCTGATGAAGTCCATGGGCCTGAAATCGTTGATCCGTCTCAAAAGGTACCGCTCTTACAAAGGCCAGACAGGCAGGGTTGCGCCCAATATTCTCAACAGGGATTTTAAATCTGAAAAACCATCACAGAAATGGGCGACGGATGTCTCCGAGTTCAGGGTGAAAGACAAAAAACTTTTTCTGTCTCCTATTATTGACCTGTTTAATGGAGAAATCATCAGTTACAACCTGTCCGAATCAGCTAATTTTAAGCAAGTAACACAAATGCTCGAAACGGCATTTAAAAAGATCAATAAGCCAGAAAATCTGGTACTGCATTCCGACCAGGGCTGGCAATACCAAATGAGTAAATATCAAAAAATACTTGAATCGAAGGGTATTATCCAAAGCATGTCCAGAAAAGGCAACTGCCTGGACAATGCGATTATTGAAAACTTTTTTGGCACCATTAAATCAGAGTTGTTCTACCTGAACAAATACCAAAGCACCGACCAGCTGAAAGAAGACATCAAGGAATATATCGACTACTACAACAACGACAGGATCAGGCTTAATTTAAATGGAATGAGCCCGGCACAATACCGGGCTCATCACACTAATCGTTAAATTATAAAACGTCCAACTTTTGGGGTTCAGTCCATACACGTGACGTTTTTTCGGGGTGAGTCGTTTCGGTTTTTACTGGTTGACGTAAACGCTGCCTGCGCTTGCCGACAGCCTTACAGGGATTCCTCCGCCATTCATTGTTCCGCTCACATGTTCCTTTTCGGCACGTCCGTTGAAATTTTTCAAAGGGATATTGACCTTATTTCCACGCAGGTTCAAATCCATACCGGCGTCCATGGGCATGGTAACCCGCACACTACCGGCCGAGGTAGAAATATCGACATATTTGCCAAGCTTTGTTAACTCTACCTCCACACTACCCGCGCTTGTACTTGCCTTTATGCTGCCCGAAACGTTAGCCAATCGCACAGAACCTCCCGAAGTGCCGGTATCCAGTGCCCCACTGATATTGTCGCCTTTAACACTTCCTCCGCTGGTATGGGCCGCAATATCCCCATCAATATTATTGAGCTGAATGCTGCCGCCGGAAGTATTCAGTTCTATTTTTCCTTTCAATTCCATTGCTTTGATACTTCCGCCGCTGGTCTGCAGATTGATCTGATCGCGGCAGTTTGCCACATCAATGCTACCTCCCGAAGTACGACCACGGATCAGCCCGTTAAGATCATCGACTTTCAGACTACCTCCGCTGGTACTGAAATTTTGCTCGCCGGTAAGGGAAGCGATTTTAATGCTGCCGCCGCTGGTTTTAAGATTTGTAGCCACATTTCTGGGCGCAAAAACCTTGAACCCGATCGAGACACTTTTATCATTCCACTTTACTCCATTCTTCCTTTTCGCCGTGGCCACCACCGTATTTCCTTCGGTACCGATCAAAATGTCAAAATCTTCCAGCCTGTCCTCAATTTCCTCTTTCGACAGTTCTTTCTTTCCATTCCAGTTGTTGGGCCGTACGTACATGTCAACCCGGAAGCCGTCACTTTGCCCGCCTGTTACTGCAATGGAGCCGCCAGAAGTTTCTACTTTCAGTTCTTTCAGAGATGCATTTGTGAATTTTTTGCTTACGTAAGGCTTTTCATCGTCGGACTGGCCGTTCACCGCTATATTTAAAAGCAGGGTCAGCGCAGCCAGGAGTAAAGTTTTTGTTTTCATGATCTGTCAATTTGTTTTTTCAATGATGTTAAAACAGGGAGATAAGTTGCGTGGAAAATGCATTTGGTCTGATCTTATTCAATGTCCTCCTTTGAAATAATTACCAAAGAATAAAGCCAGTTTATACTGCGCTGACTAACAGAAGATTACCAAATACAACATGTCCGCTTTCGGACATCTCATACAGATGAAATCATAAGTAGTCCGCTCTCTGTTTAATACAGGAACGATTTTTTCAATTCCATAAACAAATTCAAGATTTTATGAAAACGTATCAGATTGAGGTAGTTGACGAGGCAGATACTGACCTTGTATGGAAAATCCTGCAAACGCTTGAACAAAGGGGCCTGATTACGGTAAAAAGCGGAAAGCTCTTCGAATCAGAAAAAGCGACACCTGCCACAGAGGAGCAGGTTCAGGAAATTATTGAAGAAGCTGAACTCGGCCCTTACTATTCCGAGAAGGAAGCAAAGGACATTCTGAATTTGTAAGTTTATTTTTTGCGGATTGAGATCACCTTAATTTCATCGAAAGTTGCATTTCGTTCCCAGCCGCATTTTACTGAGGATTTGTTACCTGTCTGGCTGTATTTCAAATGCACAGGGGTGAAGCTGTAATAACTATTTATTTCTCCCAGCTCATCTTCTATTTTTTGAATGGAGCCTTTGTCAGGCAATACTGAATAGGTACTGTCGGCAGATTTAATGCTGAAATGCCAGGAGCAGCCGTCGGCAGCAAGCATATTTGTCCAGGTGGCATCTGCTTCCAATATCTGTTCACTTGGTATTTTGTCTTCGTCATGGCAGCCTATCCAGGCCAGCAATCCAAAAAGTACGATCAGCGTTTTCATTTGATTTTCGGTTTACAGCTTTGTCAGAAGACGCGAGATTGATTTTATTGGTTGCAACTGCCGATCAGGTATTTAGAAAAGCTTTAAACCAGTTACCTGAGTTTTTGATGATGCGTTTCTGCGTTTTAAAATCTACAAATACCAGGCCGAACCGCGCGAGATAACCTTCTGCCCACTCAAAATTGTCCATCAGCGTCCAGGCAAAATAACCCTTTACACGCATCCCCTCTTTTCGGGCCTTCAAAATTGCTTTTAGATACTGCTGAAAGTAACGCGTACGCTCCGGGTCCTCTACTTTTCCGTCCTTTTCAGCATCTTCGAAAGCGGCCCCGTTTTCAGACACAACAATGTCCCGGATGCCCTGATAAGCGGAAAACTGCTGCAAGATTTTAAACATTCCCCCGGGATCAATTTCCCAGCCCATACTGGTAACCTCAACTTTTCGAAGGCTCGCCGGCACTTCCTTTAACCAGATCACCGGCGCCAGATAGGAATGCCTGACTACAACACTAAAGTAATTTTGCAGTCCGATGAAGTCGAAGTCAAACTGCAGCTTTTCAAGGTCGCCGGGTTTCATGTATCTATTCAATTTCAGCAAATAAGGAAAAGCATCTGCCGGATAACCCATGCCAAGTGCGGGCTCGACAAAAAGTCTGTTCATCAAAGCGTCGGCCCGCTTCGCAGCCCGCAGATCTGCCGCGCTGCCGCTGTTGGGGTACACATAAGAACAGGACACAGCAGTACCGATATAGGCGTAAGGCACCGCTGCCCGGAGAATTCTGCCGCCCTCTGCCTGACATAACGCGAGATGGTGCACGACCGGCAGAAAATTCCACAGTCCTTTTTTCCCCGGTGCATGCAAACCGGTTGTGTAGCCAAGACCAGCCACAGCCATCGGCTCATTAAGAACAATCCATGAGCGCACCCGGTCACCGAAAGCCTGCGCGCAAATCAGGGTATAGTCAGAAAACCATTTTACAATCTCCCTGTTTTTCCAGCCGCCCCGGTCTTCCAGGGCCTGTGGCAGGTCCCAGTGATAAAGCGTGATCCAGGGCTCAATGCCGAGTTTGAGACATTTGTCGATCAGCCTGTTATAAAATGCTACTCCCTTGCTATTCACTTCCCCGGTTCCCTGCGGCAGGATACGAGACCACGAGATCGAAAACCGGAATTCTTTGAAACCCATTTCTCTGACCAGTTCCAGGTCACTTTCGTAATGATTATAAAAATCGCAGGCCACATCCGCATGCTGCCCAAGCTTGATCTTACCTTTCTTTTTCGAGAAAGTATCCCAGATACAATCGCCCCGGCCATCTGTATTTACCGCCCCCTCAATCTGATAGGCACTGGTAGCAACTCCCCAGTGAAAATCACTCCCAAAATCTCCACGGGAAATTTTGTCAGGGCTAGATGTCTCTTCTTCGGAAACTTCACAAATCTGATTGGCAGGCACTGGCAAATTGAAGCTGGTTTTTGCTGAAAGTTATAAACATAATACAGAAAAACCCTTCATCCGCAAAGGACAAAGGGTTTTTCAATTGACAAAAGGGTCTTAAAACTGGCTTAGCGAACTACCAGGATTTTCCGGGCAATTAATCCATCGTTTACTTTCACAAAGTAAGTTCCTTGAACCAATCGCGTCAAATCCACTTCATTAGCAGAATCCGGCTTGGTATTCAGGACCAATACACCATTCTGATTGTAAACCTTCACATTGCTGATCTGCTGCTTGCTGTCAAACTTGATACGATCAACAACCGGGTTCGGGTAGATTCTCATCTGCTCTTCACCGCTGAATTTCACACTCTTGATCGAGCTATAAGCGAATGTACCGTCCGCATCGACCATTTTAAGCCTGTACAGGTTGACTGCGAAAGGATTAGTGTGCGTATAGGTGTAAGTTACATCATCAGTACTTTCACCCTGTGCCTGGATCGTCGCAAGTATTGTCCATTTTTTACCATCTTCGCTATGCTGAACGTCGAAGTGATCAGAGTTACTTTCGAACGTGGTTGTCCACGCAAGTGAAGTAGTGCTGCCTTCTTTTTTGGCGTTGAAAGAAGAAAGTGTTACAGGAAGCGGAGGTCCTGAGAATGTAAGGCAGGTACCGTCAATCGCCAGGTAATTTTCTGATTGTGATCCCTGAACCCGAACCACTTCTGTACCCGGAGGAACCGCCCCTGCCAATGTATATCTCTGCATTCCCCATGGGTCTGAATTAACCAGCTTGTCTACCTCCTGTGTAAGGGTGCCGAGTACTTTGCTCGATCCGTCCAGGAATACGATTTCAACTTTCTGGTTTCTATTTTCTAACACTGCGGCCCAGAAGATCAATGTGACTGTGTTACCGTAAGACGGCAGCATTGTCACATTCTGGCTGAAACTCGATTCACCCGAAAGAATGAGACTCTTAACGCCACAGACTGCGATAGTAGCATCTGCTACGACGTTTCCTGTTTTAGACCAGTTCGACATACCATCCTCGAAGCTGGCGTTTGTCAGCTTGTTGTTGTTACATGTCTCACAGGTTGGCGTTGGCGGAGGCGTAATGCCCATACATACACCGTCTATTTTGAAATAGTTGCCACCTGAGATCACAGAGAAACGCACTTTGCCCGCACCAATAGGCGCCGTGGCCGAAAGGCTGTATTCCTGCAATTGATGCTGCTGAGTAACCTTGTAATCCATCTGCTTGGTGTTGTTTCCGTCCACTGGGATCGGGATCAATACGCCGGCACTGGTGTAGAATTCAAGTTTGAACTCATGGTTGAGATTGGTGTCGTGCGTGCCTCCGAATACTTTCAGTGTCACTTTGCTGCCTGGTGTCAGATTTACTTCCTGATAAATGGTGCCCGAGCCTGTGATTAATCCATTTTTGTAGCCACAAACACTGTAAGGCGGCTCGCTGATAAAATTAGTTCCTGAAAATTTCGACCAGTGATCCGTTCCAGATTCAAAGCTTCCGTTTTTGATCGCATTCTGATCGTCTGGGCAGCCGCAATCCGATGGTGGAGGTGTTGAAATTTTCATACATGCTACGTCCACTTTGAAATAATTGCCGTTTGAATAAGCCGAAAGCCGAACCTTCGCCGCACCACTTGGAGCCTTGCCTGAAAGTGTATACTCCTGTAATTTGTGGTATTGGGTCACTTCGTAATTCATTTTGACAACTACATTGTGATTCCCGTCAATTTTCTGTCCCGAGCTGTTATAGAATGTAAGCCAGAATTCGTGTGTTTTGTCACTATCATGCGTACCGCCGAAAACTTTTACACTTACGTCTGCACCTTGAGTAACCGCTACTTCCTGATAGATAGTACCAGCGCCATTGATCACTCCATTTTTGTATCCGCACTGGCTGTATTTGGTATCTGTACCGAAATTTGTATCGCCTATTTTCGACCAGTTTGCTGTGCCTGATTCAAAGCTTCCGTTTTTCAACGCATTTTCAGAATCCGGGCAACCGCAGTCTGCCGGTGCTGGTGGCGTCACCGTCATGCAAGCCACATCGAACTTGAAGTAATCACCGCCGGAAACAATATACAGAACAACTTTCGCCGCATTTGCCGGAGCAGTGATTGAGGCAGTGTATTGTTTCAGTTTGCTATTAGTTACCTTGTAATTCATGTCAATAACAACCTGATTGTCGTTTCCTTCGATCAGCTGGTTACCGCTTGTATAGAAGAGAAGTTTAAACTGATGGTTTTTTTCTGGCTTGTGGGTACCTCCGTAAATGGAAAGATCGACTTCACTGCCCCCGGCCAGATCGACTACCTGATAAACAGTGCCCGATCCATTGATAACACCATTTTTCTCGCCGCACATGTTATACGACTGGTTGATAGCGAAGTCGGTGCCATTTGTCTTACTCCAATTATTAGTTCCGGATTCAAAACTCCCGTTCTTCAGCGCATTTTCCGAATCCTTGCAACCGCAGTCGCCGCCGGTCATACCAAATCCCGGGCCACCGAGCCCCAGACTTAGCATTAACAACATAACCAGTACTGTAAAATTTTTCATAACGTGATTGATTTTTAAACGATTAGCTTAACACTGTAAGTCAACAAAATGTAGCGACAAATGTACAGTTGCGGATCGTTTAAAAATATCACTTTTTTTATATTACAATTTAAATTAAACTATATTTACGTAAAAATTTAAAGTATTATTACATCGTAAAAACAAAGTTATTCTACGTTTCATAACGCATTAAATTGCTATTATTCAAGTATTTATAAAAATATCGCCAGCAAAAATGCTTCTACTATTTCGTACCAGCAGTTACAAATAGTAATATAACTATTTAAATATAGCGCTTGGCCTGAATAGATTTACTCAGCAGACCGGGCAGCTAATTGCTGAAAGTTAATTCTCTGGATTTAAAGCCATAAACGCTCTGGCCAGCCAGATACCTCACTGCTGGGAAAACGTTTCTAAAACTTTAATGAGAAAAAATGCGATAAAAAGAAGTAAAATTATTTCCACCGAAAATGGCGGAGGCTGACGTGTAATATGGAGATCAGTAGTTTTTCAAAAGACAGATGTAACACCCTCTGCTCTTGAGGAAAAATGTGGATAACCGTTAACTAAAATTGAAGAATTTCGACAAATATTTTTTGTTAAAAATTCAACTACTACAACTATTACACGGCCTTATTGTGCAATTCCAGATTTATATTTCAACATTTTCACAATTTAATACACAGAATTTGGAATTCGGAAGCGTAGATCTTTCTCCCGTATCACACGATCCGGCTAGTTACACAAGGATGAAAAGGATGTTTGAAACCGGAAACCTGGTCAGGCGGCTTTCAGGCTTGGAACGTGAACAGCGAAAACTTCACGTAGCTCTTGTAATGCTTTGCGAATGCGGGACTTAACCGTGCCGATTGGTAAACAAAGGTATCCGGACGCTTCTTCATGCGTATACCCTTGAAAATAAACCAGGTCGATCAATGTTCTGCGTTCGAGGGGAAGCGCCTCGACGATCGCTTTCAGGTCGATAGTAGCGTGCGCCGGATGCAATGCGAGGGATGAATGAACTTCATCCTCCCCGATCGCCTGCAGTTTTACAAACCGCCCCAACTTAACTTCAACCCTGAATTTGTCAATGGCTGTATTGCGGGCCACATTCAATAGCCAGGTAAACAGCGTTCCTTTTTCCGAATTATAACTGCCAATATTTTTCCAGATCTTGACAAAAGTGTCCTGTAGAACATCAGCGGCGGTTTCCTCGCTTTTCACGATTTTAAGGATAATTCCGTAAAGAGGGGCGGAATAATTGTCGTATAAATAATCAAACGCAGGACGGCTATTATTTTTTAGCAGGGATACCAGCTCCGGCTCCGCATACTCCGCCTTTTTGTTCATATTAGCCTTCATGGTCGTCTTGATTATTAATAGCGATTTGTCAGGTTACGATGGTCAGATTATCAATTTCATTCCAGCGACTTGTCCGGAAAATTTTGTGTATTTTCCGCGCGTTTTGAGGATTCCACAATTTCGTGGAGCAGCTTGTAATAAGCCCATTCCACAAACCGGGATTGGCCATATGAGATAAGATCAAAAATTAAAAACGGTTATAACCATGTTTAAAAAGAATCTGCTTCCGGTACTGATTTCTACATTGCTCATTTCATGCAGCTTGTCAGATAGAAATTCGGGTAGTGATCCGGACATCGATAAGCTTGCTGCGGATTATGTGCGGCTCGGCCTTACCATCGGCCTGTATGATAGCGATTTTGTTGACGCATATTACGGCCCGGATTCTCTCAAGCCACTCACTTCAAAATCCGTCACATTTCCTAAACAGCAATTGCTGCAAAAAGCCGCTGTCCTGAAAGACCAGCTTTCCGCACTGGCTGCCAAGTCACCGGACGATACCCTTGGGCAGCGCGCCAGCTGGCTCGTTTCTCAGCTCACTGCCTTTGAAAGGCGGATCAGGGTTTTCTCCAATGAGCAAGTGCCTTTCGATATGGAGTCTAAAGATTTGTTTGATGCCACTGCGCCGGTGTATACCGAGCAGCATTTCAGGGATCTTATTTCCAGGCTTGAAAGCCTGCTCCCGGGTAGAGGTACCCTCCCGGACCGCTATCAGCAGATGGCAAGCCGGTTTCTTATTCCTAAAAGTAAAATTGATACGGTTTTCCAGGCCGCGATCGCAGAGGCTCGTAAACGTACCCTGGCCCATTATCAGCTTCCAGCCAATGAAACATTCAGGCTTGAATATGTGACAGACAAGCCCTGGTCGGGTTACAACTGGTACAAAGGCAACTATAACAGCCTGATCCAGATCAATGTGAGCCAGCCTATATTCATTGAGCGCGCAATCGACCTGGCTTGTCACGAGGGGTATCCGGGGCACCATGTATATAATGCAATGCTGGAAAAGGTGCTTTTCCGAGACCGCGGCTGGGTTGAAGTTTCACTTTACCCGCTATTCAGTCCACAGTCGCTCATTGCGGAAGGCAGTGCCAACTACGGGATTTCGGTCGCATTTCCGGGCAATGAGCAGGAGCAGTTCTGCAAGGATATCTTGCTGCCGCTGGCCGGGTTAGATACTACCGGCACAGCCGCTTATTTTAAAGTATTGTCCATTAAATCCGGCCTGGGCTATGCCAGAAATGAGGTGGCGCGGGGTCTGCTGAGCAACAAAATGACTGAGAAAGAAGCGCTTCGCTGGCTTACGGATTATTGCCTGCTTACCGGCAAGGGCGCGAGCGATTATTTGAGGTTTATAAAAAAATACCGGAGCTATGTCATCAACTACAATTACGGCCAGGACCTGGTAAAGCAATATATCGAATTGCAGGGAGGTACCGCTGATGCGCCCGAGCACCGGTGGAAACTTTTTGAAGCATTAATTAGTAAACAATCAAGAGCAAGTGAACTCTTGAAAAAGCATTGAAGTGACCCATGTTTACAATTATTGAAGCTAGTAAAGACGAGCACTACCGGGCAGGTGGGTATTTATTTAAAGAATATGCTGATTCTCTCGATTTTACGTTGGCTTTCCAGCGTTTTGAGGACGAATTGACAATATTGCCCAAAATGTACGGCCCACCGGATGGTGCGCTGCTGCTGGTCGCGAACGAAGGGAAGTTTGTAGGAGCTGCCGGCCTGCGCAGGATTGAAAACGACGTCACCTGTGAAGTTAAACGCATGTTTATCCAACCCGGTTTTCAGGGTACCGGAATGGGTAAAGCATTGATGAATGCATTGATACAAAAGGCGCAACAACTTGGATACCAGACGATCAAACTGGATACGCTTGGACCCAAGATGCCCGCCGCAGTCAACCTATACAAATCCTTCGGGTTCGTCGAAACAGTTCCTTACAATTTTAATCCGCACGAGGGAGTGCTATATTTTGAAAAACAGCTATAAAACAGCCCTGCTTCTTTCCTCAGCTATCTTCTCCATTGCCTGCGAAAAAAGTATGGCACAGGCGCCATCAAAGCCTAAAACCTATGTGTGCTATCAGCCTGACAGAAAAATAACGATCGACGGAAAGCTGAACGAAGGATCATGGAAGAAAGCAGCCTGGACCTCACAGTTTGAAGATATTGAAGGCAACAAAAAGCCGCGGCCCACGCAGGAGACGCGCGCAAAAATGCTTTGGGACAACGATTATCTTTATGTTGCGGCGGTGATCGAGGAAGAGCACATCTGGGCTTACCAGGATAAAAAGGACCAGATCGTTTACCTCGAAAATGATTTTGAGGTTTTCATAGATCCGGATGGAGATACTGAAAATTATTATGAGTTGGAAATCAATGCACTGAATAACATTTTCGATCTTTTCCTGCCTAAGACTTATAGGAATGGCGGAAGGGCGAAGATCAAATGGGACATCAAAGACCTCAAATCCGCGGTTACCATTGACGGTACAATTAATAATGCATCAGACCGCGACAAAAGATGGACCGTAGAAATTGCCATTCCTTTTGCAAGCCTTTCCACTGAAACTGTCCCCGCCTTAATTCCTGAAAACGATTCTGAATGGCGCATTAACTTTTCAAGGGTCAATTGGCAGCACGAGATATCTGAGGATGGTAAGTATAGCCGAAAGCGTGATCCGGAAACGGGGAAGATTATTCCTGAATACAATTGGGTATGGTCGCCGCAGGGGATTATTAATATGCACTACCCGGAGTACTGGGGGTTTCTGCACTTCAAATCAAAACGGGTCAGCCAATCAAAAACTGCTGAAACCGCCCGAAATTAAATTATTATGCAGCATTCCTTACACAAAAATGATACGTAAAGAATGCTGCATTTATCTCTTAATGACCCTCACTGGATTCCAGCCCCAGGATTGCAAGCCTGTAAGGCGTTGCCGAAACTTTGATTTTTTGCTTCTTTGACAGATCCTGCGTACTGATCTGCAATATTTCTCCCGACTTGGGCTGTGTAATATAAATGTACCGGGCAGTTGCCTCCAATTGAGGCTTTTGTGTTTCATCTTTGGCCACCGCAGAAATAACCGATCCGCTCGTTTTCACTGAATTGGTAACAAGATCGATAACCTGGACTTCGCCCGAGTGCATCAAAACGACCAGGTTCTTCCCTGCATAGTCGACCTTCGCCTGCATAATGTCTGCATTTTGTGCGGCTGGCGTAACTGTACTTTTGTCAATATCAATCAGATAAGCGCCTTTGCTGGCTGTGAATCCTATGAACTTTCCAGCGCCGCCCGCTTCCAGTATCGAACCGAACCATGCCTCTCCGAAGTCAGCCGGATGTGCGATCAATTTCTGCGTTCCGCTTTGATCTACTACCAGGATTCCGCTCGCAGAGCCGAATACGGAAACTTTTCCGTTAGTAGCATTTCCATGGATACCCTTTGTCTGGATTGTCGAAGCGTGAACCGTCTTTCCGGAGGCATCAATTATTTTAACCCGCTCCGGCAAGCTGCCTGCAACCGAACCATCCTTTTCGGTGATCGCATAGCTACCATTATCAAACTTGGTCATCGCACCGTGATGCGCGACATTACCCGCATTGATCAGCTTCATTTTTGCACCGGCAGTGTGAAAATCTGCCTGAACTGCTGTGCTCAGCGTGCCATCGCCATCATTGAAAGTAATGATCTCATCACCTTTGCTCTTGAAATGAGTAGGTCTGTTGCCATCCCCGATCAGCGCACCGAATTTTGGGGTTCCTTTCACATCCACATGGTCACCATGCCCTTCCAGGCCGGTGTCGAAAAGTTGTACGCTATTATTTGCTCCATTCACAAGCGCACCGAAACGTCCAGCCTCAGTACCGTACAAGGCGGATTTGGGAAATTTTGCTTCAAACTTTTCAGCTGCAAGCTTTTGCGGGTCAATCAGCGAGAGCTCGCTGGTCAGCTCATCATTGACGAGGATCCTGATAAACTTGAACTCCTGTTCAACGACCGGCTCGATCGGGTTTTCTTTGCCATTCTCGCAGGCAGTTACCGCGAATGCGGTAATCAAAACAATTTTGAATAAATGCTTCTTCATAAAAAATCTTTAAATGCATCGATGTTGCAAATATAATCGCAAGATTAATAAATGCAACATTGATGCAAATAAAGATTTCAGTGAATTTTAGTAGTTGTCAGGCGATAGCTTCCCTCAGTAAGTTTCTGCTTTCTTTTTTAACAAACGTAATCGGCACAAACTCATCGTTAGGCGCTCCGATGTAGTAAACGGTCCATTCCGGGTCGTGGTGCGATAACATTTCACTGATACAGTCGGCGCGGTGTGCAACCGGGTTGGAGCAATCTTCCCAATAAAACAGCTCGACCCGATAAAAAAGGTTTTGTTTGATTCCGTTAATAGTCACCTCAACTTTAATCTCCTGCTTACCTTGAAGCGGCGGGATAGGAATGGCAATGTGGCTCATGAGATTGTTTTATTAAAGTTCAATACTAAAATATAGCGATCGGTGGTTTACATAAGGCCGCTTTCTATTCGGCCCGCAGGGCTTTGACAGGATTCATTAATGCCGCTTTGATACTCTGAAAACTGATCGTAAGAAGCGCGACAATAATCGCCATTGCGCCGGCAGTCAGAAAAATACCCCACTCCATATCGATGCGATAGGCAAAATCCCGGAGCCAGGTGGTAACCGCCCACCAGGCAATGGGCGAAGCGATCAGAATCGAAATTAACACAAGCCGGATAAAATCGCCCGATAATAAGGCTACAATACCGGCCACCGAAGCGCCCATTACTTTTCTTACACCAATCTCCTTGAACCTACGTTCTGCTGAATACGAAGCCAGGCCGAACAGTCCGAGGCAGGATATAAATATGGCCAATGCAGCCAGCACACCTACTATTTCACTCACCTGGCTGTCGGCGCGATACAGTTCGGCAAAATGTTCGTCGAGGAAAGAATAAGTAAATGGCTGATCAGGAACAATCTTTTCCCAGATTGCTTTGATGGCAGCAACCGATTCTTTCGTCTGTGCACCCCTTATTTTGACCGACATTTCGGAGTACCCCCAGTCCTTCTGATTGAACAGGCAAAGCGTCTCAACCTTGTGATGCAGGGAATTGAAATTGAAATCTTCCGAAATACCTACGATCGTCGACAGGGAATCCATACCGCCAAAACCGAAACGCTTTCCGATCAGCGTTTGCATGGTGAGCGTCGGCTCTTCTTCTAACAGTTTTTTAGCGAGAGATTTGTTGATGATGTACGTTTTTGCATTATCAGCCACACTATTTGTAAAGTTTCGACCGGCGATCAGTTTGATCTTGTACAATGTGAGATAATCGGGATCTACCACAACCTGCGACGATGCGATCGATTTCAAAGGGCCTGTTCCCTGAAATCGCACACCGGTCTGGTGAAAATTATTTCCGAGCCGCTGCTGTGAACCGGTCACTGCGGCGATTTGTGGTGCAGCCAGTAACTCTTGTTTCAGCGCCTCATATTTTGAGTCCGATTTGGAGTCAAGTGGAACGATCACCACCTGTTCCTTGTCAAACCCCGGATTTTTATCGGTCATAAACCGGAGTTGCCTCACCGCAAATCCAGTTGCGATAATCAGGAACACCGCGCTGGTAAATTGGGTGATCACCAGCACATTCCTGAATGTACCCTTACCAGTCCGCAATGTTCCTTTCAAAACCTTTACCGGCTCGAAAGAAGAAAGAAATGCTGCAGGGTACAAACCCGAAAAAATACCGATCAACACCGTTCCAGCCACAATGATCAGGAGCAGTCCGGGATTTGAAAAAAAGGAGAAATCGAGCTTGCGCTGACTGAAATTTGCCACCGGAGAAATTACCAGTTTAACGATTGCCAGTGCAAGTATCAATGCTATAAAGCACAGGAAAACGGATTCGCCTATAAACTGGGCCGATAACTGAAACCGCTGCGCACCGATCGATTTTCTGATACCCACCTCTTTTGCCCGCCCCGAAGACCGTGCCGTGGAAAGGTTCATGAAATTCACACAGGCTATAACGAGCACAATGATCGCGATGACGGAGAAGATATAAGTATACTTCTGATCAAATTTTTGATAGTTAATGTAGTCGTGGGTAATATCTGTTGATTTGGCGTGAATGTCCTTCATCGGTTGCAGGAACAATTCATAAAATTTCCAGCCATCTCCCTTCATATGCTTTTGCAGAAACGAAGGAAATTTCTTTTCAAGCGCTGCGACATTCGTACCCTTTGCAAGTTCCAGGTAGGTTACCAGCCAGTTGCCACCCCAGTTATCCATAAAGTCGGGCCGGACAATGGTACTAAAAGAAAATAGCGCGTCGAACTGCAGATGTGAGTTTGCCGGGACGTTTTCCATGATCCCGGTTACCTTCATCGCAAGGGTATCGCTGCCGTAATGGTGGATCGTTTGCCCGATCGGGTCTTCTTCTCCAAAAATACGTGCTGCACTGGCCCTTGATAATACCACGCTGTTTGGCTCTTTGAGCACATTCTGTTTTTCACCTTCCATGAGGGTGAAGTCGAACATGCTGAAAAAATTCTGATCTGTCCACAAGATTGTCGGCAGCTCTACTTTTTTTTCACCCTTCGTGATCATCAGATCTCTCGAGGCGTTAATGCGTACAAAGTTGAGTATCTCGGGAAAATCCTGCTTCAAAGTCGGCCCCATCGGAAACATGGAGAGTGCAACTTTTTGAGGCGCGACCATTCCTTCAAACTTCTGTACTTCATCGAGCCGATAAAGGTTTCTGCTATGGATTTTATCGAAACCCTTCTCGTAAAAAACGAACAACATAATCACGATACAGGCAGCCATACCGACCGCCAGCCCTATGATGTTAATAGCCGAAAAAACTTTGTTCTTCCAGATATTACGAAAGGCGATTTTGAGATAGTTTTTCAGCATGCGACTGTTGTAAAGGAGTTGAAAGCAGAAACAACCCGCATCAAATAATGCGCGCAGGAGCCTGTATGGAGACTAGCAGCATCAATTTTGTGCCAGACAACATAAGGATCTGATTATAAATTACTTACACCAGACATGAAGCAGAAATTGTTCAAAAGCGGACAGATTTTGTTCGCCTTTGAACAAATCCACTGAATACTATACACGCACGATCACCAACGTTTGCTAACACCAATGTAGCCGCCAAAATTTTTGGTAAAAACTTCGCCCCGATCACCCCCAAGCCGAAGGATAATACTTGTTTGTTTTAGCCTCGGCAAATGATATTGGGAAGAAGCCATCAACGACAATTGATTGCGGGGCGGTTCAAAGCTACCTCCGGGGATTCCAAAATTCCGGCTGATTGAACTCCTTAGTCCAAACTCCCAGCTTGTCCCTAGTTTTGCCAGTGCACCGGCATACCAGACGTTGACGCGATTGTTGGGATAAAAACGCGGATTCTGCAGTTTGCTTTGGTCCATATCCGCAGCGGGAGCGATGAACGGTGTCCCAATCGCACTGCCCTGGTAAGACCAGCCCTGAACGTATTGCGAATGGTTGAAATAGTTATCAGCGCCCTGGAATTTGCTGCCAGGAAGGTAAAAGCTTGATCCCGACTGGTCTTTCGTGGTCAGGAATTCCAAAGTCAGATGTGTAACCCTGAACCCGCGCGGATTGTTTTGATAAGCTGGTTTCAGGTTTACTCCGTACAAGCCATCGGGCACATTCAGGAATATCATACTGGACACATCTTCAAATGGATGCTGGTGGTAAATAAACAGCTTATGGCCCCGCACTTTAGTCTCGAAACCAACATCATAGCTTCCCAGATGGTTACCTAGTCTGTAACTGTCAAAACCGCCATAACCATTCTTTTCATACCATTTTTTGGAAGTATAGGCAAAAACGACATTGGGGAAAAAGCGCCAGGAAGAAGGTAGTTTTCCATCAACTGCCAGTTCGGGGTGTTGTTTTAAATATTCCCCTTGCCCTGCCCACAGCACGTTGTGATTCAAACCGAGATAGAATTTGCTTGCTGATTTCGGTTTTCCTAATCGTAAGTAAATGAATTTTTGATGCAAGCGCACTCCAGCCAGGTAATTGGTACCAAACCAGCCGTGGGAAAATCCTACATGAAGCGCAAGGAAATTTCTGGTAAACCGGAGCGGCGTAAATCCGATCGTCCCGATCTGGATTTTCGGGATCGGCAATGCATTTCCTGAGCCTGAATAAAACCCCGAAGTCAGCGTGGAATCACCCAGGCCCATTAACTCCATTCTCCTGCCTGCATATAACTCCACACTTCGGAACCGCACGCTCGCGTAAGCCTCGGGCAGCAGTATTCTTGCAGAGTTGCTTTTATTGTATGTAAGTACCGGATTCACCGATGCATTCCAGTCGAAATTTCGCCGTTTGTTGCTGAGACTATCGAAAAAGACATATTTCTTACGCAGTCCGGCAGAGAAAAAACCAGCCGGAGATTCGGTGGGAACAATACCGAACTGATTGGTACGCAGCCAGAAAGGCGTATCCTCATTTGACGAAACAAATGCGCCCGCCTCGGCTTTGGCTTCCAGTTGGTCGACAAACTTCCGCTGTGCAGTGGAAGGTACTGATAAAATACAGACAATCAGTAAAACAAGAAACGTAAAGGATTTGGGCCGTGGCATTTCCGGAAGATGAAATAATATACTGCAAGATAAGGGCTTGCGGCATATATTTAGCGTGGCATTCCGCAAAAACGCTGCGTTACTCCCTGAGGTTTTAAAGTGGTTAATAGCTGTTAGCTTTTGGCTTTTGGCTTTTGGCTCTTGGCTCTTGGCTTTTGGCTTTTGGCTAATGGCTTTAGGTGGTGTTGAGGTCTGGCTTTAAGATCCGGTATCCCATCAATACAATAATCAAGGCAATACACCCACCCAAAAAGCTAAATGCTAATAGCCAACAGCTAATACCCAACAGCTAATAGCTAATAGCCAAGAGCTAACAGCCAACAGCCTCCTACTCACTGCTTAAACTCTTCACCGGATCAAGCAAAGCAGCTTTGATAGCCTGGTAGCTTATTGTCACGAGTGTCAGAAACAATGCACCGAACCCCGTGGCTAAGAAGATCCACCACGATATTCCGGTCCGGTAATCGTATTGGGAAAGCCACTGTTGCATGGCGAATAACGAAACCGGCGCTGAAATGATGGCAGAGATGAATACCAGCACCACAAAATCTTTGGAGAGCATGCTCCATAGGTTCGCAACCGATGCTCCAAGTACCTTACGGATTCCGATTTCCTTTGTACGCTGCTCGGCGACGAAGGATGCCAGGCCGAAAAGACCGAGGCAGGAGATCAGAATGGCAAGAAACGAGAAAAAGCCGGAGAGCTTGCCAATGCGCTCCTCCGCCCTGAACTTTGCCTCATACTCCTGATCGGCGAATTGGTATTCAAATGGCGTGGCCGGTGTCAATTTTTTAAAAACAGCTTCGATTTTTGGTATTGCAGCAGCGGCCCCCACCGCTTTACTGATTTTTATATTGATCCAATTAGCATCTCCGAATAGAAAAAAAACGGTCGGACGGATCTTTTCAAACGGCGATTCCATGACCATATCTTTCACAACACCAACTATTCTGAATTGCTTCTGAACGTCATTAGTCATCCATTTGCTTTTCCAGTTGACGGTCTGCCCTATTATGCCATTCATTTTCCCGTCTTCAAAACCCATCAGCCGCGCCGCCGTTTCATTGATTACAAATCCCGTTGAATCCGAAGCCAATTCTCCTGAGAGATTTCTTCCTGCCAAAAATTGCCAGCCTACTGCTCCAGCGTATTCCGGTGATACGGTCAGCGTTGCAAAATCGTCGGTTCCCAGTTCATTTCCCTTCCAGGTAAATCCTGTATTGGAGCTCCAGACACCCGTCGCAGGACTCTGGGAAAGTGCTACTTCCGAGGTCACTCCCGTCTTTTTAAGCTCGCTTTGTATAATTTCTGTTTTATCAGTAAAATCGTCAGTGCGCATAGGCACCATCATAAGCAGGTCTCGCGAATAGCCTACCGGACGGTTTTTAGCAAACTGTACCTGACTATAAATAATAATGGTGCAGATTACCAGCGTGATTGAAACCGTGAACTGAATCGTTACCAGCACCTTTCGCGGCAAAGAAGCAAATCGCCCTAGCCGGATTGAAACGCCCTTCAATACTTTGACCGGCTGAAAGGAGGTCAGATAGAGCGCCGGATAGCTTCCTGCCAGCAAGCCGGTTACGCCGATAAAGCCGAGGCAGAAAAACCAGAAATAAGCATCCGTCCAGGGAATGAACATTTGCTTGGCAGATAGCTCGTTAAACCAGGCCAACGAACTGGATACCAGTACAATAGAAATGACAAATGCGATGAAAACCACGAGAAACGACTCGGTAAAAAACTGCCTGACCAACTGGCTGCGCAGCGAGCCGATCGCTTTCCGGACACCTACTTCCTTCGCGCGTTTCTCCGACCGGGCGGTACTCAGGTTCATGAAATTAATACACGCCAGGAGCAGAACGAAAAAGCCAATAACAGCGACAAGCCACACGTACTGCACGGGGCCGCTGTCGGGAAGTCCATTTACAAAATCGGAATACAGGTGCCAGTTTCGCATCGGGTTCAACCACATTTTAGGCTGGGTCGCAACCTCTTCCTTCATATTGTCAATGTGCCGGATTACGTTCAGCTTTGCATCCCGGATCGCCGCAGAAGCCGTTTCAAAACTGGTTTCAGGTTTTATTTCAACAAAAATCCAAAGCGCACTGTTGTCCCATTTTTTCTTTGACATATAGGCGTTAGTGGCCAGAAAGTACTCCCAGGTCGCTATAAACTGTACCTTATGGAATCGTGAGTTTTGCGGCAGGTCCCGGTAAATGCCAGCCACCCGCACATTTTTGTCGGTATCGATCTTGACAACCCGGTTCATCGGATTCGACTTCCCAAATAGAGCCGTGGCAGTTGATTCCGATACCAATACCGACTGCATTTCCTGCAAGCCAGCCCGGGTACCGGCCAGCATTTCCAGTGAAAACAGCTCCGGCGCCTCTTCTCCCATAAACTGCCCGGTTCTTGATATCCTGTTTTCACCCGCTGCCAATACATGGGCACTGTTATGCGTAGAAGGAACAATGCGCCTGAAGTTTTCCTTATAGTTGACCTTTAATTCATTGATAAAAGGAAATGGCACCGTCTCACTCGTTTGCCGCTCTCCGTTAACAATTTGATCCTCCATGACCTGCGCAATGCGGTCATAGTTCTTGTGGTATTTGTTAAATGACAACTCATCATAAATCCACAAACCGATCAGCATCGCGACTGCCATGCCAACTGCCAGGCCACCAATATTGATAGCAGAATATACCTTGTACCTGACTAGGTTCCGAAATGCAATCTTCAGGTAGTTTGTTAGCATGGCTGGTAGTTGGTTATGGGTGTTGGCTTTTTGGCTTTTTGGCTTTTGGCTGTTAGCTATTAGCTTTTAGCTTTTAGGCGTTGAGGTAATGGTTTTGAGATTCCGGGTTTTCGGTCAAATAGGGTTTGAAATGATCAAAATACAATCAACCTAATAGCTAAAGGCTTATAGCCAATAGCTAACAGCTAACAGCTAATAGCCAACAGCCAACAGCCACCCCATTCACTCACTTCTCAAACTTTCCACCGGATCTTTCAATGCTGCTTTTATACTTTGAAAACTGATAGTCAGCAGGGCGATACCGGCTGCTGCCAGACCCGCAGAGGCGAAAATCCACCACTCAATACTGATTTTGTAGGCGAAATCCTGCAACCAGCGATCCATAAAATAATAGGCGACAGGACTGGCGAGAACGATAGCTACCAAAACCAGCTTGAGAAAATCAGCCGATAACAAGCCAATAATCCCTGCCACTGAGGCACCTAGTACTTTGCGGATCCCGATCTCTTTTGTCCGCTGTTCAATGGAAAAAATAGCAAGGCCAAACAGGCCCAGGCACGACAAGAACACCGAGACCCCTGCAAATAATGAAATCAGCCCCGAAGCCAGTTCTTCTCTTTTGTAAAAGCCTGCCAGTTCTTCGTCAAAGAAACTGTATTCAAAAACATGATCCGGAAACTGCCGCTGCCAGATGGCGGCCACACTTTCGACCGTCGATTTGTCGACATGGTTGAACTTGATCGCCGCATAACGGTAGTGTGCCTTGTGCTGGTAAACAACAGTGGGTTCGATGGCAGAATAGAGGTCGGTGTTATTGAAATCAGCAAGAACACCCACAATTCGGCCCGATTTTCCAATTTCGCCAACAACCATATTTTTGCCCAATGCTTCATCAGGTGATTTCAGTCCCAGTGCCCGGACCATTTTCTGATTGACAAGCAGCTCTCGGACCGTGTCTGATTTAACTACATTTCTGCCCGCGACGAGCCTCAAACCATAAGCAGCAATGTAATTTTCATCCGCCACCTTCGATCTGGCCGGAAACTTTTCCCAGTCCCTGTTTTCAAATTTAATACTGCCGCCGTAACCTTCCTGCGACGAAGGAGCGCCCCGGAAAAGCGCGAAACCCTCGGCCTGGTTGAGCGCCACGACCTCGTTTCTAATCACCTCAATCCGGTCATTTTCAGTTGTCGGCAATCTGATATGCATGATCAGGTCCTTGTCCATGCCAAGGTCTTTTTTGCTGATATAATCGGATTGCAGCATGATCAGCAAAGCAACTGCGATGAGGACGAAAGAGATACTGAATTGCGTCACAACCAACCCTTTTCGCACAGAAAACAGGGTATGGTTATTTTCTCTCAATAAACCCTTTATCGCACGCAGCGGGTTAAAGCTGGACACGATCAGTGCAGGATATACACCTGCCAGCAGCAGGATCAGCAGGACCAGGAGGACGGTAAAAACCGGCAAGCGATAGTCTGACAGATAGTTAACCTCTATCGTCAGACCAAGCCAGATTTTTAAAACAGCAGAAAAAACGACCGCCAGAATCAGCGCCAATACAGTAGAGCACAGCGTAAGAACCGCGGTTTCACGGATAAATGACCAGAATATCTGTGTTTGCGAAACACCCAGCACCTTGCGGACACCCACTTCTTTGCTTCGCTTGAATGCATGGGCGGTAGACAGATTGATAAAATTGAAACAGGCGATCAGTACCATCAGCAGCGCGACTGTCGCTAAAATAACGATGGTGGAATATTTGATCTGGCCTTTGTAATCCATGTTAAAATGGACGTCGGAAAGCGGCTGTAAATGATAATGAAAGTATTTACTATTGTCTCCATAATATTTTTTGGCGAAAGCCGGCATTTGCTTTTCGAAGGTCGCCCTGTCTTTTTCGGAGCGAAGTGTCACATAGGTTTCCCGCCCGGAGTCGATCCATTGCCAATCTTCGTAGCCGTAATCAGGTACAAGCTTACGAATGGTGGGCAGAGATATGAAGATGTCCTTTTTAAAGTCTGTTTGCTGTGGGTAATCGCGGAAAATACCTGCTACACGCACATTTTCCTGGTTATCAATACGAAGGAATTTACCGATCGGGTTCGTATTTCCAAAGTATTTCAATGCATAGCTTTCTGTTAAAACCACCTGGTTTGGCAAATTCAAAACCGCCGGACTTCCCTGTGTCCAATGATAATCGAATATTTTAAAAAAATCGGTTCCGGTAAATGCGGCGCTACCCTTTTCCAGGAATTTCTTCGATTTACGCCCGTCCCGGACATCGACGGTCACCTCCCTGCTGGCCAGATAGGCGGCATTTTCAACGTAGCTGAATTCCTTTTTCAGGGTATTATGAAGTACAAACGCAGAGCCTCGTTCCTTTTCAATTTGACCGTCGTCCAAATGCAGATCCACAACAACCCGGTAGGTTTTCTCCGCGTTGAGATGGTATTTATCCACGCTCAGATGAAAAGACACGAGCTGAAAAATTATGATCGCGCCTGCCATCCCAACCGCCACGCCAGTGATATTGATGGCTGCATATACTTTCTGCCGGTACAGTTTCCGTAAAATGATTTTAACAGACATCCCGCTGGTTATCAGTTAATTTGAAATTGAAATCTTTGATTCTTACTCATTTTTCAAACTTTTGACAGGGTTCATCAGGGCCGCTTTGATACTTTGAAAACTGATCGTGAGCAGCGCTATACCTATCGACAGCAGTCCGGCCAGGACGAAAACCCACCAGCTGATTTCGATTTTGTAAGCATAGCTGGTTAGCCATTTGTTCATCACGAACCAGGAAACAGGCGTGGCAATCAAAATCGCCGTACAGACGAGTTTCAGAAAATCGCCTGAAAGTAATGCGACAATGCCGGCAACCGAGGCGCCTAAAACCTTCCGGACACCAATTTCCTTGGTACGCTGCTCGGCGGTGAAAGCCGCCAGCCCGAAAAGTCCCAAACATGCAATGAAGATCGCCAGTCCTGAAAATATCGTTGCAAGTCTTCCTACGATATCTTCGCTCCTGTAAGTGCGCTCATAATCGCTGTCGACAAAACTGTATTTGAATGGAAATTTAGGGTTGATTTTTTTATAAAGCCGCTCAACGCTCGCCAGCGCCCCGGCTGTTTGCCCCGGCTGCGTGCGGATCAGGATATTCCCGTAGTGCCCCGGACTAAACCGGATGATCAGGGGCCTGATCTGCTCGTGCAGGGAATTAAAATGGAAATCCTGCATTAACCCCACGATTTTGCCCGGCTTGTCCCACATCGTCAATGGCTGGCCGACCGGGTTTTTGTAACCTATCCTTTTCGCAGCTGCCTCATTGATTAAATAATTCGTAGAATCAGAAGCAAATTCTGGTGAGAAGTCCCGTCCGTCGACAAATTTAATCTTCATGGTTTCCGCAAAATCGTAGCCTGCGGCCGTATTATTAAATGATATTGCTGCCTGCGGGTCTTTCCCCGGCCAGGTAATTCCTTCCGTAGTGCTGCCATTACCCAATGGATTGGCATACATATGCGTGACTGCCTGCACCCCTGTTGTTTTCAGCAACTCTGCTTTGAAAGTGTCATAATTTTGCGGCAACTCGCCATCGGAGGCTATTATGATCAGATTTTCGCGGTTGTATCCCAGGTCTTTGCTCCGGATAAATTCTAGCTGCTGGTACACGACCACCGTACCGACAATCAGTAACATAGACATCACAAACTGAAAGACCACCAGCGCCCGCCGGAACAAATGCGCCCCTGAGTTGATTTGCGACACCGGAAGCAGGCCTTTGAGTGTTTTCAACGGATTGAGGGAAGACAGGAACAAGGCCGGATAACTGCCCGATAAAATGCCCGTAAAAAACAGCATACCCAGCAAAATCCCCCAAAAATAAGGTTCACCGATTGGCAGCGACAGCGTTTTATCAGTCAAATTGTTAAATAAAGGCAGCAAAAGCACGATCATCACGATCGCCAGCAACATGGAGAGGCAGGTAAGCAGTATCGCCTCGCTCATGAACTGGCCGACCAGGGAAGGTCTCCCCGCGCCTACAACCTTGCGGACGCCCACTTCCCTCGCCCTGCGCCCGGCCCTGGCGGTAGAAAGGTTCATGAAGTTGATCACGGCGATCAGCAATAGAAAGCCGGCCACCACTGCCAGCAGCCTCACGTGGTCAATCCGGCCACCGTGCAGGTAACCATCTTTATAATTGGAATAGAGATAAGCCTCGGTTTCCGGCTGCAGAAAAAGATTAATGTGGAATGTTTTGCTAAAATCGGTATTCCTGCCTTTTAAAAACCATTTCAGTTTAGCATCAACAACAGACCGGTTCGCATCTTCACGCAGCATGAGGCGCGTTTGAGGACCTGCATTGGTCCAAAATTTCAACCACGGTTCCCTTTGAAAAAAAACGTCCCAGCTTAGCAGAAAATCGTATTGATCAGCAGAAGTGGCGGGCAGGTCTTCAAACACCGCCGTTATCCGATAGTTTTGGGAATTGTCGAATTGCAGGGATTTCCCGAGTGCCGCTGCCGGCGTACCGAAATAGTGCTCTGCTACTTTCCTCGAAATGGAAAGGCTTTGCGGCGCGTTCAATGCTGTTTTGGGGGTGCCTGCGAGCAGTGGAACACTGTAAATCTGAAACCAGTCGGCGCCGGCAAAGCAACCGTTAAACCTCTCAGACTTATCATTCAAACTAAGTAAATGGCCTTCCTGCCAGGAAAAACCGGCTGCGTACATAACTTCCGGAAACTGCCGTTTGAGCTCGTCGGCCAGGACGCCGGGGGTATCATCATCGGCCACGACCTTACCGTCAGTAAACTCCCGCTCCATGACCCGGTAAATCTGCGACACGTTTTTGTAATTTCTCCCTATACTCCATTCATCGCTGATCCACAGGAATATGAGCAGGCTTGCCGTCATGCCGAAGGCAAGTCCAAGCACATTAATAGCCGAAAACACCTTATTCCGGAAGAAATTCCGCAGCGCGATCTTAAGGTAGTTTTGATACATAACCCGGGATTAAGTAGTACAGCAACGAAGAGCCAAAAATAACGATCCAGTCAGATAAATATTTTCAATACGCTAATAATCAACTACTTAAATAAAATACAATAACCCACATTGTTCAAAATCGAACATTCATGTCCGGGAAGGGAGGCAAGGTGGGAAGGGAGGAAAGGTGGGAAGGTGGGAAGGTGGGAAGGTGGGAAGGGAGGAAAGGTGGGAAGGGAGGAAGGGAGGAAGGAGGAAAGGGTTTATTATCCTCCTTCCTCCCTTTCCTCCATCCTCCCTTTCCTCCCCTTATTCCAAAGATTTCACCGGATTTGCCAATGCGGCTTTGATGCTTTGAAAACTGACGGAGAGAATGACCACCAATGTGCAGCACAAAATTGCCAGAATGAATATACCAGGGCCTATGGTGATGCGATAGTCGAAGTCTCCCAGCCACTTTTCCATTATATACCAGCCGATCGGGGCGGCGATAAGAAAAGAAATGACGATCAGTTTTAGAAAATCCCCGGTCAACAACTTAACGACGCTGGCAACTGAGGCCCCCAGCACCTTGCGAACACCTATTTCCCTGGTGCGCTGCTGGGTTGTGAAAGTAGCCAGTCCGAAAAGTCCGAGACAGGAAATCAGGATTGCAAGTGTGGTAAAAATACCGGTCAGCGTACCTGTGAGCTGCTCCTGAGCAAATCTGGCTTTGTAAGTATCATCCGCAAATGCATATTCGAACGGGTAACCCGGGTTGTATTTTTTAAAAATGGCTTCCGAGCTTTTCAAATTTTGAGCTATGGGATTCCGGCTGTTTAACCGTATACTCACCCATTGAAAGGGCATGACTCCGCCTGGCCCCGCAATGATTACAGGCTTGACCGGTGAGTAAGGAGATTCAAAAATAAAATCTTTCACTACCCCCACTATACGCCAGTCTTTTTGCTGAAAATTAACAATACCCCCAATCGGTTCCTGCAAACGCATTGCCTTTACCGCAGTCTCATTCAACACAATGGCATTCGAATCCGAAGGGTAACGTGCAATATCTACCTCCCTGCCTTTCAACATTTTCACTCCGGTGGTTTTAACAAAGTGCTGGTCCGCTCCGAACAGATCAAACTCGACATTCTTATCCGACTCAACGCTTCCAGGCCAGGAAACACCCCATTGACGTGCATTCAGGCTCGTGGCCGGCCCAAGCGACTTGGTAACGGAAACAGCCACGTCCGAGTTGATAAGCTCTTCTTTTAGTGCGTGATAATGCTTTTCAAGATCCCCTGATAATACGGTAAAGAGAAGGTGATCTCTGTTAAATCCACTATCCCTGTTCTCTGCGTGACTGATTTGCTTTTTGATCACCAGCGTTGAAATAATAAGAATGATAGCGAAAGTGAATTGTATGACGACAAGGCCTTTCCGTGGTGAAAAGAAGTCGCGCTCGGGCTTCACATTCCCTTTAACCACCTTCGCAGGTTGAAAACCGGACAGAAAAAAAGCAGGGTAGCTTCCCGCCAGCAAGCCTGTAAAAAGAACGAAAGAGATTGAAGTAGACCAAAAATAAGGCGTATTCAGATCTACATCCAGCCGTTTCCCTACGAGATTGTTGAATGCAGGCAATAAAGCGAAAATAAGCAAACCGGCAATGCAGCCCGCGACCGCAGCCAGCATAACGGACTCGCCGACGAACTGAAATATCAACATTTTCCGTGTAGCCCCCGCCACTTTCCGGACACCCACCTCCTTTGCCCGTTTTTCGCTGCGTGCAGTGCTCAGGTTTACAAAATTGACGCAGGCGATAAATAATATAAATGCCGCGATGATGCCAAACAATCTGACATTAACAATACCGCCCCCCACAAGCTGTCCATTCTCGATTTTAGAAAACAAATGCCATTTGCTCGCCGGATGCAGAAAAATTTCCCGGTGGTCAACGTTTTCGATCGTTCCTTTCAGGTAACGGGCACTTAGTTTACTGATTTTTTTATTTATAACAGCCTCGCTCGCATTTTCTTTTAGCGTCACAAATGTTGTGTAGTTATTGGCAGTCCAGTCGTCGGAAGGGACGCCCATTTTTTTGAAATAATCCCAGGGAAGAAAATAGGTACGATCTGCAAACTGGCTGTTATGCGGCAAATCTTCCAGCACTGCCGCAACGACAAAGTTATCCTTACGCTCCACCTGTATCGGCTTACCCACCGCGTCGACCGTGCCAAAGAAATTCTCAGCCAGCTTTTTAGTAATGATGATCCCATCCGGGGCCGACAGTGCAGAGTTAGCATTTCCGGCTAAAACCGGCAGGTCGAACATTTGCAGAAAACCAGGATCGGCAAATGCACCCTGCATGTTTACACTCTTATTTTGAGCTGATAACAGCAATGTCAAAGGCACATAGCGGGTTGCCTGCTCGATATCTGCATAAGAAGCTTTCAAGGCAGGGGCCAGCGGTGCCGGAGTACTGCCCCAAACCGTGGGTTCGTCATTAAATACATCGCGGTTATAAACCTGATACAACCGGTCTGCCTTCCGGTAGACCCGGTCAAATTGCAATTCACTTTTGATCCATAAAAAGATCAAAACCGAAGCCGCCATTCCAACAGCAAGCCCGGTAATATTGATCAACGCGTACCCCTTCGCGCGAAGCAGGTTACGAAACGTGATTTTCAGGTAGTTTGAGAGCATGGGAAAAATGGAGGAAGGGAGGAAGGGAGAAGGGAGGAAAGGGGGAAGGGGGGAAGTCCATCCTCCCTTTCCTCCATCCTCCCCCTACTCCCCTCTCAAAGATTTAACCGGATTTGTTAATGCTGCTTTGATGCTTTGAAAACTGACGGTTATGAATGCGATGACGATACCCAGGACCGCGCCGATTGCGAACATCCACCAGCTGATTTCAATCTTGTACTGAAAATTCTGCAGCCACTTGGTCATGAAATACCACGCAACCGGTGAGCCGATTACGATTGCGATGAAAACGAGCGTGAGAAAGTCTTTGGAAAGCATTCCTACAATGCTTCCGACCGATGCGCCGAGCACTTTGCGCACACCGATTTCCTTCATGCGTTGCTGTGCCATGAATGTGGCGAGTCCGAAAAGTCCAAGGCAGGCGATAAAAATGGAAAGACCGGCAAAAATCTGGTAAAGCAGGCTCATTTGCTTTTCCTGTTTGTAAAAATCTTCGATCGTTTCATCAAAGAATTTACCTTGAAATGCTACTTCGGGGAAAATTTTCGCGTGCGCCTTTTCAATGTAACTTACTGCTTTTGAAAGATTACGCGTGCGGATTTTGATCCCGCCCTGCCAGTAGAACTGACTCATCGGCATGATCACGATTGGCTGCAATGCCTCCCGGGCAGAACTGGACTTGAAATCTTTCACCACTCCCGAGATTGGCCGCCAGTCGCTGCCTCCCGTTCTTATGTTCTTACCAATCACCGCATTGGCGTCGCTGATCCCCAGTTTCCGGAGCAATGTTTCGTTCACCACGCAGGATTTGGTAGAATCACCCGCGCGAAATACGGTGCCCGCAACAAGTTGTAGACCGTAAGTTTCCAGGTAATCTTCGTCGGCAAATTTTTGGAACAACTGAAATTCCTCGTCCACACCGCGATTATCAAATGCAAAGTTGCCCGACCATTTATCGTCAGATGAAGGGACATCAGACGCAAAACTCACAGATTCAATTTCCGGGTTTTGTAACAATTCGTTTTTAAATGCCTGATTGCGACTGGCATAAGCATCGTCCAAAACCAGCGTATATACACTTTCTTTAACAAACCCTAAATCCAGACTTTGCACAAAATTCATCTGCGTAATCGTCACAATGGTCCCTACTACCAATATTTGCGACACACCGAACTGAATGATGATCAATGCTTTTTGCAAAGAAATCCCGGTAAGCGAGCGGGTCGCTACCTTACTTTTGATCGCCTCGATCGGTTTAAAACCAGACATAACAAGCGCTGGATAAGATCCTGCCGCCAGGCTGATTAAGAGTGTTATATCAATGATAAAAAGCCAGATTTCCGGATTGGTGACCACCGGCAGCTCGGCGGGAACCTGTGATATTTTCCCGAGAAGCGGAATGCACAGCATTGCTATCAAAGTGCCCAGGATCACCGAAAAGCTCACGATCAGGATTGTTTCGCTGAAAAACTGCCTGATCAGCTCGCGCCGGCTGCTCCCCAGCACTTTCCGCACGCCTACTTCCATGGAGCGGCGCGCAGACTGCACAGTCGCGAGATTGACAAAGTTGACGCAAGCCATAAAAATGATCAGTACGCCGATCACGCCGAGCGTCCACAATACGGTCCGGCTGGTTTGATGTGCCGAAAAGTTATTGAAACGACTGTCGTGATGCAGGTCAGCCAGCGGGCTCAGGAAAAGGGAAATCTTCTTCTTATCGTCTTTCTTATTATAATGTTTACTGGAAAATTTTGCGAGAAGCTTATTGACCGTTTCCACGGCCATATTTTCCGGCAGCAGCACAAAAAGCTGGTCACTGCTGCTGGTCGAGCCCCAGTTTTCAAAATCTCCAAACCCGAAAAGCAACGGATGCTGCCGCTTCGTCTCATAGGAAGCGACCATATCGACCGGGAAATCAGTGTTAATTGGAGGATTGGCAATGATCCCGCCCACTTTCACGACCGTTTTGTTATTGATTTTCAAATACTGACCGACCGCATCCTGCCAGTTACCGAAATATTTTTCTGCCCTTCGTTGCGATAGTACTACTACATTGGGATCCTTTAAAACCGCTTTGGTGCCGGATAGCCACGGAAAATCGAAGAGCTCAAAAAATACCGGCTCGGTCATCAGGCCGTCGTCCTCTTCCCTGAATTTCTGATCAGTGGAATTGTTATTCGCATCTTTGCCTAAAACCGTCACCTGCGCATCCATGGTACCATACACCGAAACGATTTGTTCGAGCTGCGGCAGGTCCACTTTCAATGCAGGCGCAAAAGGAAGCGGGTTACCAGGCGTGTAATCTACCTGTCCGCCCGGGTATTGCGTCTGCCGTACGATCCGGTAAATACGGTCCTGTTTCGCGTGAAACCGGTCGAAACCAGATTCATAATTATAGACGACATACAGCAGCAAACAAGCCGCCACCCCAATCGAGAGACCCATTACATTCAGGATCGTATAATTCCGGTACCGCAACAACGTGCGAAAAGCGATTTTTAAATGGGTTGAGAGCATGGCTTTGTTCGGTGTTTATTGGCTGTTGGCTGTTAGCTTTTAGCTGTTGGCTTTTGGCAATTGGCTTGGTTTCTACTTTCTATATTCAAGTCCCTAAATGGGCCTCCCTTCCTCCCTTCCTCCCTTCCTCCCTTCTTCCCTTTTCCCCCCTTTCACTCTCCCTTCAACGATTCCACCGGATTGATCAATGCGGCCTTAATACTTTGGAAACTGATCGTGATCAGTGCGATGATCATAGCGCCGGCGCTGGCTGCTGCGTAAATCCAAATTGGGATCTGAATACGGTAGGCAAAATCCTGCAACCATTTTTCCATGAAATACCAGGCAATCGGCAGAGATAGTATGATAGAAAGCAGGATCAGTTTCAGAAAATCCCTGGAAAGCAGTGCAACGATCCCGGCAACTGATGCACCGAGCACTTTACGGATCCCTATTTCCTTGGTCCGCGTTTCGGCGGTGAAGGTTACTAACCCAAAAAGTCCCATGCAGGCAATAAAAATGGCGACCGCCGTGAATGCCGAGAACATTTTGGACATGCGCATTTCCGTTTTGAAAGTTTCATTAAAAGCCTCATCGAGGAAGTAGTATTCGAAAGGTTTTTCGGCTTCGTACTTTTTGAAGATTTTGGCGATTGCCTCGACATTTGCCTTGATATCTGCCTTAGGATCGAGGCGGGCGTAAATTATGCCGTCATGGCCAAAGCTGCTTTTAAAATTCGTAGTATCGTTTACAATGGTCAACATCATTGGTCTGATACCGTCCTGTGGGCCGGAGAATTGGAAGTCCTGCAAAACGCCGGCAACCTCACTCATTTCAGAAACCGGATTACCAAGCGGATTTTTTTCAATGCCCAATGCCTTAATCGCCGACTCATTCAAAAAAGTGTGATTACGATTTTGAAATGTCCCTGAATCAGGCTCGATTCGCCAGTTGAGCGCTAGCGTTTCGACAAAATACTGATCCGTAACAAGGTTGACGATCCCTAAACCCTTCTGAGTTTTGGGATGTTTCACAAACCAGATCGAATAGCCTTTGAACAAACCATAATCCGCGATAGACGCGCTCTGTACGTTTGTACGAGCTTTCAACTCATCACGAAATGCAAAAACGTTTCCTTTTGCACCTTGATCGACTGGAATCGCCAGAACCTGGTCCTTGTGTAGCCCCAGTTTTTTATGCTCCATGTAGAAAATCTGCTGCCTTACTACCAGGCTGCATACCACGAGCGACACAGAAACTACGAACTGAAATACCATGAATGCCTTTCTTACGGTTCCACCAGACTGTCCCCAGAGCACTTTTCCTTTCAGTGCGTTCAGGGGTGAAAATCCGGACAATACCAGGGCAGGATAACTTCCTGCAATCAAGGGCGTCAGGACCAGCAATGTGGCTAGCAAGCTTAGGAATAAAGGTGATTTCAAAAAGTTAACATCGACTTCCAAGCCCAGCAAAGACAAGAAAGAGCTTCTTAAAATTTCAAAAAGAAAAAACGAAATCAGAAAAGCAAAAAAACATAGCAAGGCCGATTCTACATAAAACTGTTTAATCAGCTCTATTTTCCCCGACCCGATTATTTTCCTAACGCCCACCTCCTTGGACCTGATCATCGCCCTGGCTGTGGTGAGGCTCATGTAATTGAAAAGGGCAAGTGATAATATCAGCACGGCAATACCTGCAAAGATGTTAATGAGTCTGGCATTCGCCGAGGTGCTGGATTTTTCACCTAACCGAATGCTGGCCAGATTTTCGAGGAGGTAAGTTGTTTCTTCGCCCAGCTTGCTGGCATTATTGGTTTGCAGCAAAGCCGTTTGAACTGCTTCAACGGATGATTCCGAATCCAGCAACAGGTAAGTTGTGAAACTTCCGCCAGCCTCCCACCGGGTACGATCAAGCCCATTCAAAATTGGAAATGCCGCCAGTGGAACTATAAAATCAAAAACAATGGATGAATTGGAAGGCGCATTCTTTACAACGCCGGTAATCTCCAAAGTATGACCACTTTCGTGTAACAGTGTTTTTCCAAGAGGGTCCGCTGATCCGAAATATTTGGCTGCGATTTTTTCGGAAATGACGGCGGCCGTAACTTTATCAAAAACCTGATCAGAGGTGCCTTGTTTTAATGGAAATGAAAATACTTTGAAAATGGAAGCATCCGCATACAGGAAATTTTCTTCGTAAAACATTTCATTCGGCCTTGCCGGATTTTTAATAACAGCTTTGCCGAACGATGGCATGATCCGGACAAAATCTTGCACATGAGCAATATCCCTTTTAACAGACGGCCCAAAATCAGCGGAAAAACCACTGATATTCATTCGATTTTCTCCCATCTTAACATTGCTTGACACTTTATAAATCCGCTCATGCTTTTCATGGAATTTATCGAAACTATATTCATGCATCACAAACAGCAATATCAAAATCGACACCCCCATGCCCATACCCAGCCCGACAATATTAATAGCCGAGTAGGTCTTGTTCCTGAAAAGGTTCCGAAAAGCGATTTTTAGATAGTTAAGAAGCATAGTGTTTGTCGGCTTGGCTATTAGCTATTGGCTGTTTTAAATAGTACTAGTCACTTCCTCCGTCCTCCCTACTCCGATTTCAAAGACTTCACCGGGTTCATTAAAGCAGCTTTGATACTTTGGAAGCTGACTGTAAATAATGCGATGGCCACCGAAATAATGCCTGCAAAAACGAATACGCCGATATTGACATTCGTATGGTATGCGAATTCCTGCAACCAGTTTGTCATCGCGTACCAGGCAATCGGGGATGCGATCAGGATTGCGATCAGTACCAGTTTTAGAAAATCATTGGACAGCATGATCACCAGGCTTGTTACTGAGGCACCCAGTACTTTGCGTACTCCGATTTCCTTTGTCCGGATTTCGGCCATGAACATGGAAAGACCCAATAATCCGAGGCAGGAGATAAAAATCGCTATCCCGGCAAAAATCCCGAAAAGCAACTGCTGGGTCTGCTCGCGGGCGTATAAATTGCCAAACCGCTGATCGAGGAACTCATAAGAAAAAGGTGTTTCGGGAAACTGGCGCTGCCACACGGATTGGACGTGTGCGATGGCGTTTTTAAGGTTGCCTCCCGACACTTTCACCGACATCCAGCCCAGCGATCCGTGCTGCGCGAACATCACTACTGGTGCAACCTTCTGGTGCAGCGATTCGAAATGGTAGTCTTTGGTAACCCCGATAATCTGACCGCGGATCTGACCGTAGCCGAACCTGGCGCCTACTGCCTCCGCCGGGTTTTTCCATCCCAGCAGCCTCACAGCAGTTTCATTAAGGATGAACGCATTGACTTTGTCGGTCGGATAATCGCGTGAAAAATTCCGGCCTGCGGCCATTTTGATCTGGTAGGCAGGAATAAAATCTTCGTCGACGCCCAATGATTTGATATTGATATCGGCAGGGGTCAGCGAATCACCCTTCATGACATAAGCCTCCCAGGAATCGAGCAGCCTGCCGGAAGGAATGCGGGACGAGCGGCCTACTTCCATGATATTACTATTGACTTTAAGCTGTTGCCTGATGCTTTCGTGATTAATAGTAGAATCCCCGCCAACTCTCAGTAGCAAAACCTGATCTTTGGAATAGCCCAGTTTATAATTTTGCACATATTGCATCTGATTGTAAACCACTGTCGTACTCACGATGAGCACAACCGCAATTGCAAATTGCGTAACGACGAGTACCTGCCTCAGCTTTCCGTTTTTTAGTGCCGACGAAACCTTTCCCTTAAATACGCTCAGCGGATGAAAGGAAGTCATGAAAAAAGCCGGGTAACTGCCTGCAATGAGGCCCGTAAACAAGGTAATTCCCAGCAGGATCGATAGAAAAACGGGATCCAGCAATGCCGAGAACGAAAGCTGCTTTTGTGTGAATTCGTTTAAAAGCGGCAAACAAAGCGTTACGAGCACCACAGCAAAAAACAGCGATATGATAACCAGCAGCATTGATTCGCTCAGAAACTGCCGCACCAGCTGGTGACGCACCGCACCGATCACCTTTCGCATACCTACCTCTTTCGCGCGGGTTGCGGATTTAGCCGTTGCGAGGTTCATATAGTTAATGCAGGCGATAAGCAGAATAAAGAGCGCAATAGCTGAAAACAGGTACACATACTGAATATCCCCATTCGCTTCCAGCTCCGAATCCATGTGAGAATGCAAGTGAATATCAGTCAGTTTCATCAGGTCCAGGCGGGAATACGTCGACGCATTGGCGTCGATGTGTTTGTTTTGAAATGCGGGAAAAGCTTTTACAAGTTTCTGAGGATCATAGTTTTGAGGCAGTAGCAGAAAAGTTGAGAATGAATTATTTCCCCAATTGGTGCGTAAACCTTCCGCCCCATAGACCCGATCGTCATTTAAAGTTGAAAACGAAACGAGAAATTGCGGGTGAAAATGAGACTGTGCCGGCAGCGGCTCAAAAACGCCGGTAACTGTATAATCAAGCTGGTTGTCCATGCGGATGATCTTGCCCATCGGATTTTCTTTCCCGAAATATTTCTCTGCCATCGGTCTGGAAAACATGATCGAAAATGGGTTGGTCAATGCGGTTTTCGGGTTACCCAGCTTTACGTCAAATGTGAATACCCTGAAGATATTCGGCTCGGCTGCGAAGAAATCTTCCTCATTGAAATTTTTCTCTCCGTAACGGATATTGGCGTCAACGCTGAGTAATCTTACCACTTCCTCCACTTCCTGGAAATCCTGTTTGATCAGGGGGCCAAACGGCGGTGCTGCGTGTCCGAGACGAAGTGATTCGGTGCCGTCTTTGGAAATAAATGTCCGCGAAAGACGGTAAATTCTCTCCGCATTTTCGTGATGCCTGTCATAGCTCAACTCGTCCTTCACATAGAGCGACAACAGCAAAAAGCAGGCAAGCCCGATCGCAACGCCGGAAATATTGATCATACTGAAAGCTTTGTGTTTCAGCAGGTTTCTCAGGGAGATTTTAAGATAGTTTCGAAACATGGCGTTTTGGCGGTTGGCTTTTTGGCTTTTGGCTTTTAGCTATTGGCTGTTGGCTGTTGGCTATTAGCTGTTGGGTTTTTATATGATAACTTTATATCAACATCACTCACTTCTGAGCGATTTTACGGGATCCATCAGGGCTGCTTTGATGGTTTGGAAACTGATTGTAAAAAAAGCAATTAGTACTGCTATGGCTCCCGCGAATACAAATATCCAAACGCTGATATGAATGCGATAGGCAAACTCCTGCAACCATTCACTCATAAAATACCAGGCAATAGGCGACGAGATGATGATCGCCAGGGCTATTAATTTGATAAAATCTTTGGAAAGCAGCATGACAATGCTGGCAACAGAAGCGCCCAGTACCTTTCGCACGCCTATCTCCTTCGTTCTCTGCCTGGCAATAAATGCGATCAATGCGAAGAGACCAAGGCAGGAAATCAGGATCGTCACAAATGAAAATATCTCCAGAACGCTGCTTACTCTGTTTTCGGCGTTGTACATTTCTTCAAACTCCTGATCGAGGAAATGGTATTCGAAGGGGCGTAACGGAAAACTGGCCTTCCAGCTTTTTTCCAATAATCCTGTCGCCTCAGAAGTTTCATCAACGGCTACTTTGACGAGGATTTTACCAAAATAATCGTATTCAGGAATGATCGCGATCGGGCTGATTTTTTCATGAAGCGACCGAAAATGAAAATCCTGCGCTACCGCTTTTACCTTCCCTTTCCTTCCATTCATAGCTACCATTTTTCCGATAGCAGTTTCCGGTGTCCATCCGAGGCTTTTCACTGCCGACTCATTCAGTATAAAAGCGTATGTCCTCAGCTGAAAACTGTCTGCTGTGGCCTGGGCTATATCGGTTTCGTTGAAATTCTCCCCTGTAACCAGCTTCATTCCCATCGTCGGCACAAAGTCCTTTTCAACCGGGATCGCCGTGATATTCATTCCAAAATCCGCCGGCTTGTCGCTGGCAGTGATGCCGTAGCCTCCCTGTACATTCAGCGGCGAATCGTAGGAGGCTGTCACCGATTTCACGGCCGGGTGATTGAGCAGCTCACTTTTAATCGCAGCCAGTTTCCCCTGAGAAATACCATCGTTTATGTCCAGCACGATAATCTGTTCAGGGTCCAGACCAAGGCTTTTATTCTGAATATACCTTAACTGCTGACCGGCGATCAACGTGGCTATAATGAAAAGCATCGATATCGTAAACTGGAACACAACCAGGAAATTACGCAATCCGCCGCCGCTATTGCTGGAAAGCGGGGTTCCTTTCAAGACTCTGACAGGTTCAAAACCGGACAATACAGCCGCCGGATATGCTCCTGATAAAATCGTAACAACTACAAATAGTACCACAAGTGTTATTTCGAAAGAAAGACCAGGCCACACAGCCAGGTCCAGGACTTTCCCTGTCAGACTGCTTAATCCGGGCAACGCTAGCATTGTCAGAAGAAGTCCTGCGATGGTAGCTGCAAAAGTGATGATCCCGCTTTCAAGGATATGCTGACGAAACAGCTGCATACGCAGTGCACCGATCACTTTTCGAACGCCTACCTCCCGGGCGCGGAGCGCGGAGCGGGCTGTTACCAGATTGATGAAGTTAATGCAGGCAATCAGGAGGATCAGTACTGCGATTCCTGAAAGGATGTAGATGTATTTATAATTTCCCGCCGCTTCCGTACCGTCGGTTGCTTTGGAATAGAGATGGATCGAGTTGAAAGGTTCGAGTTCGAGTCTTACCTTAAAGTTTGGATTTTGTGGGTTATTGAACGTTTTTTCAACATAGCTGTTCACCTTTGCCTGTAATTTTTTCAGGTCGGCATTGGGTTCGAGCAAAACGTAGGAGAAGTCATTGGCAGAGTCGAAAATCTCGGTTTTGGAACGTGGCAATGTGCTGTAACTGCCTACCCAGTTGAATTTGAGGTGAGAGTAAGAAGGCACATCTTTAATCACCCCTGTCACCTGCAGTGTAAGCCGCTCGTTCATTTTCACCGATTTTCCGATCGCATTACCCTTCCCGAAAATCTTGGCTGCCGTGGTCTCGTCTATCACAACCGAATTGGGCTGTGATAGCGCAGTTGCAGGATCGCCCTCTACAAATGGAAACGGGAATATTTTAAAAAAAGAAGAGTCGGCAAATACGACCTTCCGCTCATTGAACAGCTGATCTTTGTACTGAACCGAAACAGGCCCGTTACCACTGTAAGGATAAATACGCGCAGCACTTTCCACCTCCCCGAATTCCCTCGAAAAAAGCGGCGCCACGGCGGTCGGGGTCATTGCAATGTAAACCGATTCGCCTTCTCCCGATTGGTAAAACAAATTAACCCTGGCGATGCGATCCGAATTTGGCTGAAAACGATCGTACCGAAGCTCATGCAAAACGTAGGTCGCCAATAGAAGAAAACAGCCAACGCCGATTGCCAGCCCGGCGACACTGATAAACGTGTTGGTTTTATATTTCCACAGGCTGCGAAAGGCGATTTTCAGGTAGTTTCTTAGCATGGGTGGTGGATTTTGCTGTTTGCTTTTAGCTATTGGCTGTTGGCTATTAGCTGTTCGGTGTTTGGTGGCCTAGGTTGTGATGCTCAGAAGGCTATAAATTTGTGCCATTAATTTAAAGCACTCAATTTCAGTATTTTGAGTTAATTAATGCGTTCGGAAACGGACAGTTTTGTCCAGTGTTCGATTGACTTTCGCCTGGGTGTCCATTTGTAATAAACAAAATTGTTCATTTGTAATGGACAACTTTGTCAATTACAAATGAACAATCAAAACCTTCTGAAAACACCGTGATGGCTTACCTGCGCGCTGTCGGCTGATATCGCCTAGCCCCCGCTTTGCACGTCGTCGTTGCGGATACCCCTTTTGTTCTTTTTAATGGCCTCTTTCAGTTTACCAAACTTGTAGTTTACGCTGAAATTAAAAGTCCGGAAATAGTCTCTGCGGTAATCCAGCTGATCGAAATCCGGGCCAAACGTTTCTCTCCTGAAACTTCTGAATTTCGTAAAAGGATTATTGGCCGCCGCCGAAAGTGACAATTTATCCTTGATCACATCTTTGTTCACGCTGAATGAATAGCTCGTCATCGCGTTGCTGACACCCTGCAAGTTGATATTCCGGCCATTGATATTCAGGTTTGCATTGATCCGCCAGTCGTTCTTCAGACGATAACCTGTCGAAACAGAAGTTTGTGACATGATCCCCTGGTTTGTTACCGGAACGTTGTTGACTGTACCTTTTACTTTTCCATGTGCCGCCCGCGCGTTCAGGCTGAAATTCCATTTTTTGGTAATCGGATAATTGATATTCAGCATAGCCATGATCAGCCGGGCCGTCCCCGAGTTTTCGAAGGAAGTCTGCGTGATGTTAGTCTCAGGATCGTAAACAGCTACGCCAAAGATCAGGTCGCGAAAAGCAGTAAGTCCCAGACCTGCATTCACCGATGCTTTTTTGTTGATACTGTAACTCAACTGGACGTCATTAACGAAGGCCGGACGGAGGTCAGGATTCCCGGTCCGTTCAAAATTAGGGTTAGAACGGTCTACAAAAGGGTTCAGCTGCCAGATACCAGGCCTCTGGATACGCTGCGAATATCCCAGGTTCAGCGCGTTATTGTTTTTCAATTTTCTGTTGACCGAAACTGAAGGGATCACATTAAAATAGCTTTGCCGCACTTTCGAGTCTGTGGATATGAAATCCGCATCAACAATCGTCTGCTCAATCCTTACCCCAGCTTTCAATGACCACTTTTTAAGATTGTACTGGTAGGTATTGTACGCCCCGAACACATTCTGAATATTGCTGAACTTGTTACTCATCTCATTATTCACGAGATAATTTCCGGTTTCAGGGTCAAACGTATCGTATTGAAAGTCGCTGCGGTTATTTCTCATAATGCCTTTTAACCCTGCTTCAATACTCAGCTTTTTCACGGGATACACATAATCCACCTGAAAAGTTTGTTCAGAAAAACCCTGATCGTTTACCTGGCGGTAGTCTGGTAATCCGAAGTTGATCTGTTCTGTGACGTCCAATATGCTCTTTTGTTTATTATTGAAACCAAAATAGCGGTAGGAAAAAGTGAGAAGCCGGTTTTTATCCACTTTGGAAGTACGCTGGAAATTCAGTGCCGCGTCCATCCCGTTTCCATTTCCCCGATTGCTGTTATTAATGCGGTAAGCTTCGAGTATCTCCCCATTTCCGTTCAGCCGGGAGCGCTGGTAACCTGATCCGTCCGAGTAGCTTCCATTGATATTCAGCTGAGCGCTCAGCAGGTTCAGCGTGTCAATCTCGTAGCTGATCTCATAGCCCAAATATCCGCTATTGTTTTCCGACCGCGACGACCCGTCCTGGCCCATATTGCTACTGCGTTCTCCAAAAGTATTTCTGTTGACCGCATTCAAAGTCGACGGTGTGCGGTACTGGCTCCCACCTATCAAAACCGTCATACCGATCTTGCCAAGCTTCGCTGCAAATGTCCCTCCTACCCCCGGGCCGCCTACCGGAAATCGCTCACTGACGTTAATGGTACCATTATAACCGTTATCAATTTTTTTGTGGGTGATAATGTTGATAATCCCGGTAAGGCCCTCTGCATCATATTTGGCAGGCGGCGTAGTGATTACCTCTATCCGGTCGATCGAAGAGGCTGGCATGCTGCGCAATACTTCTTTGTAACTTCTTTCCATCATACTGGAAGGCTTACCATTGATCAGTATCTTGAAATCCGTATTTCCTTTCAGCTGTATGTTTTCGTCACCGTCGAGAGCCAGGTAAGGTACTTTGCGCATCATATCCAGCACACTGTAAATCTTACTTTCGGGATCGGCCTGCAAATCGTAGGTAATCCTGTCCACCTCCTGCTGCACAATGGGCTTTACGCTTGTCACGGTCACTTCCTTTAATCCAACTGTATTGGGGCTCAGCTGGATCCTGCCCAGATCAACGGAAGATTTAGTGCTGTCACTCAGGTCGGCGGGTAGCGTTTTAGTTTTATAACCAACCCCCACAACAACTACCGTGTATTTGCCTGGTTTCAGTTTCTTAAATACAAAAGATCCGTCTTCTTTTGTAAAATCGGCCTTTACAGCGGTGACCTTGTCAACCATCAGGTTCACGGTAATAAAATCCATTGACTTGCCGCTTACAGAATCAGCAACGGTACCCCTGACGTGGCGATCGGACGAAGCCTGGCCAAAGGTGTTTTGAATACAAAGCAATCCCGAGAGCAGCAATGTCAGCAGGATAAGTAGTAGTGATTTCATGTTATTTTATTTAGGGGCTAATAGATGCAATAGGCAAAGCGGATCCTGCAAGAGATTTCGGCTCTTTTAAAAACTGATCAGGAATATGTAGTTAGGTAAATGGTGTGCGGCAGGCACAAAATCAGGCTATCCTGCCCCTATGACAACAAATGTATAAGAAGGTACTTTGCGATGCAAGGTACTATGTGAGATTTTCACCGGTAAATGATGAACGGCTATTTCCAATTTTAAACGGTTAATTTTTCAAAGTCGATCTGTTGCAGTCCCGCCCCGATCAGCAGTCCGGTTCATGGCCGGACGATTTGGCCCTAAACAAATCCAGCCAGATCGTATGATCTGGCTGGCTTACTTTTCATGGCTAAATTTCAATATATGTTATCCTCTCCAGTTGTTACGTCTGCCGGCATTCTGGTAGGCGTATAAACGCTGGCGCTGCACAGGCGTAAGTACCGAAAGTATCTCTTTTTGTTTCTGCTGTTCCAATCTTACCGCGCCCTGATAGGTGTGATATCTTTTATTTCGCGGTGCCAAACGATCATATTTGTTTTCGATTTTTTTGATCTGGTTTTCCTGCTTGCGGGTCAGTCTTACAATGTTGTCGAGCTTGTTGATCTGGAATTCCTCGTAAGCGTTGTCGACTCTCGTGTTGCCGGCAGGGGTTTGGTGTCCTCTGTAACTTTGGGCGAAGCCGTTTCCGATGGTCAATGTTACTATTGTGGCGATTGCTAAGATGGTCTTTTTCATGGTTTCCAATGTTTAATTTGTTCGTTTATGGTGGTTAGAGGAGGTTTTCTTCCTTGCGTTTAATCCGCCTTAACCGCCAATCTGCGAATTGGACCAATCACCAGACCACCAGGTAATTTTTATCGACGAATGGTTACTTGGGTACTGCCGTTCGCTCATTGCTCGTACTCCGCCGAAAAATCCAGAGGCGAAAATTTGTATATTTGATTAACAACAAATCAACAGTACCATGTTAGTAACTGTGAAGGGAGTTTATGAGAATGGAAAAGTAACATTAAGCGAAAAACCGCCTGTCGAAAAAAAAACGGAGGTGATGGTTACATTTATCGAGGAGACAAAGAATGACCGTCCGACAAAACGTATTGCCGGTATATTGAGTGGAAAAATAATTATGTCCGACGATTTCGATGATCCCCTAGACGATTTAAAGGAATACATGTAATGAAATACTTGCTCGATACACACACCTTGTTATGGTTTTTAGAGGATAATGCAAAGCTATCTAAAAAGACAAAAGCTTTGATTGAGACGTTCGACAATGACATTAATGTTAGCGTCACAACCTGGTTTGAGATTTCAGTAAAACTAACAACCGGAAAATTAATATTACCGGATTCCCTTTCAGAAACAATTCTGAAATCAAACTTCAATCAGATCACGACAATAGGCATTTCGGAAGAACATACAATTTCTTACCAAAAACTCCCTCTATTTGCAAATCACAAAGACCCGTTTGACCGGATGATACTTGCCACCGCAATCACAGAAGGTTATTCTTTGATCTCGCGGATCCAAAATTTCACTGGTACGGTACCTTGGTAAACATCATGTGGTGAATACCTTTGTTTTTTTCATCACTCACTGCGCAGCGACTTAACGGGATTAGTCAACGCGGCCTTGATAGCCTGAAAACTGACGGTCAAAAGAGTTATAATGACCGCGGTGAACGCGGATACCGCGAAAACAATCCAGCTTAGCTCAATATGATATTCGTATTTTTTCAGCCAGTCACTCAGGAAGTACAGAGCAATCGGGGATGCGATCATGCAGGAGATCAGGACGAGGTAAATGAATTCTTTGGATAACATTGCCCACATCTGCGCCACGCTGGCCCCCAATGCCTTGCGGATACCAATCTCCTTTGTACGCTGTTCTGCGGTATAAGCTGCCAATCCAAATAAGCCAAGGCAGGATATAAATATTGCCAAAACAGCAAATACACGGGCCAGCTTGCCTATTCTTTCTTCGGCCCTGAACTTCGCATCATATTCGTCATCAGCAAACTTGAATGCAAACGGTGAATCCTGATCGTGTTTACGGAATACCGCTTCTACTTTCTTCAGCGCCTGGTCGACGGGTTTGCCGGGCAGGAGTTTCACATTGATGAGGTTGGCCCACTCATAGTTGAGCATAAACACAGTAGGTACGGCAGGCTCGTAAGGCGATTGCATGACCATATCTTTAATCACACCGACCACCTGCATTGGCTTTTTATTAAACCGGATCGTTTTGCCCACAATATCTTTAAGGCCCGTCAGTTTAACGGCAGCTTCATTAAGTACAAAAGCCGCAGTATCGGTCGAGAAATTCCTCGAAAAATCCCTTCCATCGATTATTTCCCAGCCTATTGTTTTGCCAAAGTCGTGGGTGCACGCAATTGTACCGAACAATGGTACCGAGCCTGGCTCCATTCCATCCCACTCAAAACCGATCTGATTGGAGTTAATACTGGTAGTAGGGCTCGACGATTCGCTCATTTCATAAACTGCGCCCGTTTTCAGCAAGTCGTCACGAAGTGGATAATATTTACCGTACAGATTGGGGGAAATCTCGACTTGCAGCAGTCCCTGCCTGTCATATCCGACAGATCTGCTTTTGGCGTGTTGTATCTGTTGAAAAACAATGATCGTTCCGATGATCAGGGTAATAGAGACCGTAAACTGCATAACAACCATTATTTTCCGCGGCACTGCCGACCATTTGCCAATCTTGAACGTTCCCTTCAGCACCGATAAGGGGTTGAAAGACGACAAATAGAATGCGGGATAGCTGCCCGAAACCAGGCCGGTAAACAGGGAGAATACGATCAGCGCAAGCCAGAACTGTGGTACCAGGAATGGAAACTTCACCTGTTTCCCCGACAGCTCGTTGAATGCAGGCAGCGAGACAAGCACGATTAACACCGCAAGCACCAACGCAAAGGACACGACCAGAAACGATTCGCTCAGGAACTGGAAAACCAACTGACTCCGAAGCGAACCGATTGACTTACGAATGCCCACTTCCTTGGCGCGCTTTTCAGACCTGGCAGTGCTGAGGTTCATGAAATTGATGCAGGCCAGAAGTAATACAAAAATGCCGATAATTGTGAACAGCCAGACAAACTGGATGCCGCCACCTATGTTAAGCCCATTTTTAAAATCCGAATACAAGTGCCAGCGGCTCATTGGATGCAGGAAATATTGCGGTTTATCGGTTTTTGAAAAAGCATGCGGCAATTCCACGTCCCGTATTTTCAATGAAACCTTGGCTATCTCGGCTTTATCAGCAACCTGCGCAAAGAATTGGAAGGAATGGTTTCCCCACTCCTTCTCGGCCGATTTCACCCAGCTCTCCGCCTGCAGGTAGTCACTCCAGGGAAGGATTAAATACAGTTCGCGAAAATTGGAGTTGAAAGGAATATCCTCATAAACCCCTGTCACCTTCACATTCTTTTTAATATCCAGCTGCAGCGTTCTATTAAGTGCTTCTTCTTTTCCGAAAAGTGATTTTGCCAGCGATTCGGAGATAACAATTGACCCCGGATTTTTCAATGCATTATAGTCACCTCTGATCATCTTAAGGGAAAGCATTTCGGGAAGCGACGGCTGCGCGTACATGCCCGATTTGTTGATCTTTTTGTCGCCGTTGGCCAGTAAATGACCGTAATTCCATGAAGCCAGTGAGGTAAATTTAAAATCAGAGCCATACTTGGTAGCCATTTCGGTCACCGCCGGAATTGAAACCGCGGTTCCTGTGAAAGTCTGGCCGTTAAAAGTCTGGTTGATCCAGGCCTGGGTTACTTTATCGTAGTTCTTATGGTATTTATTAAACGACAGCTCGTCCCAAACCCAAAGTCCGATCAGCATGGCAACAGCAATACCAACTGCCAGCCCGATTATGTTGATAAATGAATAGACCTTGTTTTTGGAAAGGTTACGTAATGCAATTTTAAAGTAGTTCCTGATCACGGCTAAACGGGGTTTTACAGAATGTGCCAGGCTTAGGTACCTGGCTTCGCGCTCAATAGATTACACTTTCTGTTGGAAAGTTGCACGTACGAAGCCAGGTAGCCAAATTTATTCGCTTCTCAGCGCCGTCACCGGATTGGTAAGTGCCGCCTTGATGCTCTGAAAGCTGATCGTGATCATCGCCACCACAATTGCGAATATTCCTGCCAGTACATAAACCCACCAGCTGACATTGACTTTATAGGTAAAATCCTGCTGCCACTCATTCATAAAATACCAGGCAACCGGCGATGCAATCACCAGCGCGACTAATACCAGCTTCACGAAATCGAGTGAGAACAAACCGAAAATATTAAGCGCCGATGCACCCACGGCCTTGCGGATACCCATTTCCTTGGTCCTCGACTCGGCCATGAATGCGACTACGCCGTACAGCCCCAGGCACCCTATAAAAATCGCTATTGCTGCAAGTATCTTAAAGAGTTCAAACAAACGCTCCTCTTTTTGGTAGAAGCTGTTCATAGTCTGATCAAGGAATGTGTATTTAAATAAATAATCAGGAAAAGTAGCCGACCACACAGTTTCAATTTTCCGAATCAGGGCCGGATCTGCGCCAGCTGCAAGTTTGATACCTAATGTATTGTAGTTACCCCGAAGGCTCGTCAGCGCGCAGGGGATAATTTCCCGGTGCAGACTATACGTATTGAAATTTTTGATTACACCTACAATCGGCAATTTGTAATCAGAGCCGCCGATGGCCAGCCGCTTCCCGAGTGCATCCTCCGGGTTTTTAAATCCGAGTTTTTGAGCAAATGCCTCATTGATCACATATTCCCGGATTGTGTCCGCGGGCAGGTACATTCGTCCGGCTACCAGTTGGAGTCCGTAAGTTTTAATGTAAGACGTGTCCGCAGGGCGCATAACGATCTCAAAATCCAGGAATTCAGTGTCATTTTCATACTTAAATACAGTTTGCCAGTTACTGCCCGACATGGGCGTAAATGCGCTGAAGCTCATATTCTTAATCCCAGGCTCGCCTTCAAGCTTGGCGCGAAGCGTTTCCAGCTGGCCGGGGTTACGGTCAGGAACAGGCACATTGATAATTTCATCCTTAACAAACCCCAGATCCATTGTGCGAAAATGTTTCATCTGCATGTACGCAATCAGTGTACCCAGCAGCACAACTTGCGAAATCGTAAACTGCAGCACGATCAATCCCCTTCTCAAATTCGCCTGACCTCCGCCCGACGCCTTCATTTTCCCTTTTAACGCAAGAATAGGCTGATACCCCGACACAACCAGCGCGGGATAGAAACCGGCCAGGACGGTAGTCACAACTGCCATAATCAGCAGAAATAGCAAAATAGAGGGATCCGCGAAAAACCTAACTCCCTCCGAGCTGATATTCAGGGTTTCGGATACAGACGGAAGTGCAATTTGCGCCAGCACGAGGGCAAGCAGCACTGAAATTACCGTCAGCACACCCGTTTCGGAAAAGTATTGCCTTAGTAGCTGCGTACGGGTACTGCCAAGCACTTTTCTTACCCCTACTTCCTTGGCCCTTCTCAAAGCTTGCGCCGTAGCCAGGTTGACAAAATTGACGCAGGCTGTGATCAGGATGAATATGCCCACTAATACCATCGACCAGATCATACCTTTGCTGATCGTACGGCCGGCGTAATTTTGCATGGTAGTTGTAAAATGAATGTCCTTCACCGGCAGCAACACCATGTCGGTTTCCGCCACCGCTTTTGGGTCCCTGTATTTTTTACTCAGATCAGCCAGGTTTCGCTCCATTCGCTCCTCACTCATATTTTCCGGCAGGCGCATATACATTTGTCCGCCACCATAAGTACTTTGCCAGTCATCCCAGTTCGTGAATGAACCATATTCTTTCAGTGAAGAGAAAGAAAGCATGGTCGTAAATGGGAAACTGCTCGTTACCGGGGGATCCTTGATGATACCGGTTACAACAAAATTCATATTGTTATTGACGCGGATTGTCTTGCCCATCGGACTGCCGGGACCAAAATAATTCATTGCCTGGGTTTCTGTCAATACCACCGAGCCGGGATTGCTCAGCGACGTTGCCGGTGAGCCTTTTATCCAGGTGTAATCTAGCAGGTTGAAGTATTCCGGACCTATAAACCCGACTGCGTAAGACGGCGAAGTAAGTTTCCGGAGGTTCTTTCCCTCACCAATCGTTACGAGCACTTCGCGGATTCCGTAAGTACAGGTAACGAGGTTCTTGATTTCGGGATAGTCGCTCCTGAGTGCGGCGAGCACAGGCAGCGGCATGCCTGTGCCATACCCTTTATCACCATTCGCTTTGGTATGTATCGAAAGCCTGTAAATTTTGTCAATGTGTTTGTTATGCGTATCAAAGCTCAGCTCATATCTGACCGTAAAAAAGATCAGCAGACAGCACGTCAATCCCAGCGTGAGACCGGTTACATTAATGATTGTAAAATTCCAGTTCCGGCGCAGGTTCCGGAACGAGGTGATGAGATAATTTTTGATCATGGCTTTATAGTTATAGCTTACTCACTTTTCAGAGATTTTACCGGATTCATCAATGCAGCCTTTATGCTTTGAAAACTAACCGTTCCAACTGCAACGACAATTGCTGCAAGACCTACAAAAACGAAAATCATCGGGTTGATTTCGATCCGGTAAGGATAGTTGTCCAGCCAGGCCTGCATCGCAAACCAGGCCAGCGGGGTGGCGATCAGAATAGCCACAACAACGAGCTTTACAAAATCTTTTGACAGCACCAGCACAAGGTTTGAAATGCTCGCCCCGAGTACTTTCCGAACACCGATTTCCTTTGTCCGTTGCTCGATTACGATCAGTGCAACTGCGAACAGGCCAAGGCACGATAATATAATCGCTACACCCGATGCCAGGCTGAACACCTGCGAAAGCCGCTCTTCTTCGCGGTACCACGAATTCGTGTTCTCGTCCACAAAACTGCCTTTGAACTCTGATTCCGGCGTAATTTCCTTCCAGGCATTCTTCAACTTGTTCATGGAAGTTGCCAGGCTCTGCGGGGTTACCCTCACAAAAATATAGCTGATCCCCCCCGAGGGCGAGATGTACATGGTGATCGGCTTCTTTTCGTTTTTGGAAGAATACAGGTTAAAATCAGGCACGAGGCCGATGATCTGATGCTTGATGCCCGCTGTGTCAGTCTGGAAAAATTTTCCGACAGGATCCATTTCACCAATCATTTTGGCCATGCTTTCGGTAATAATCACGCGGCCCACCGAATCACTTGAGTAGGCTGGATCAAACTCACGGCCTGCGATCAGTTTAATGTTAAGGGTTTTCAGATAATCGTAATCGATGTGAAGCCAATCGGTGGAAACTTCCCGGTCGTTGAATGTAAACCCGAGCACACTTCTGGAAGAGCTGCGGTCCATTCCGATTCCCAAATTTACGCCGCTGCCCGTCATGCTGAGAATACCCGGATCGTCTTTGAGACGGTTCCTCAAACGCCGGAGCGCCAACTGTCCGTCCACCTTATTCCCGACCGGAATACTGATGATCTCCTCTTTCTGAAATCCGAGCGGCTGTGTTTTCAAATGATCCACCTGCTGAACAGCGATAATCGTGCAGCAAATCAAAAGGCTCGATAATGTAAACTGAGCTACAATCAGCGAGTTGCGTAACAACCCAGGCTTTTTCATGGATACCTTTCCTTTCAAAACCTCCACTGCATTGAACCGCGACATTTGCCAGGCGGGGTAACCACCCGCAATCAGTGCTACAAAGACGAACAAACTGATAATCAGCAGGACTGTAGCCGGCTGCAAAATGTAATCTAGATTCAGCTTAGACTGAAATGTACTGTTGAATGTTGGAAGCAGCGATATGGTCAGCGCTACTCCGACCAAAAAACCTGCCAGACAGATCACCCCGGCTTCGCCCCATATCTGAAGGAAAAGCTGCTGCTTCAATGCCCCGAGCGATTTTCGTACTCCTACCTCACGGGCACGGATAAATGATCTTGCGACATTGAGATTAATGAAATTGAAACTTGCGATCAGCAGAATGAAAATACCGATCGCCATCAGCGCATATACCAGCCCGATCGGTGCGCCACCGGACATATCGGTATCAAAATGAACGTCCGTCAGCTTCAAGAGTCTCAACGCAAAAATATCGCCTTTTCCATCCGGTTTGGCACCCTGCTTTTTAAGTGAAGCAATACTTTCACTGAAATATTTTTGAGTGAACGGCCTCAGCTTCTGCTCGAAAGCTTCCTGGTCTACGCCTGGTTTCAATTTTACAAAAACGGCATGTGAATGCGCATCCCACTGGTCTTTTTCGCGCTGAAAGCCGCCTGCATTCTCAACCCGTACAAACGCATCAAATTTTATAGTCGAGTTATCCGGAAAATCGGCAAGGACCCCGGTGACAATGTACTGTCTCTTATTGGCATCCATACCCAACTGAAGCTCCTTACCCACGGGATCCTCCTTTCCAAAAACGCTTTCGGCCATATCCTCGCTGATCACGATGCTGCTGAGATCATTCAGCGCCGAGGAAGCATTGCCTTTAAGCAAGGGAAAAGTAAATATCTTGAGGAAATCGGCATCGGTATACTTGATGTCCTTATCGAAATATTTGCCCTTGTAAACCACCACATCGCCTCCGTTCAAAATCCGGGCAGCTCCTTCTATCTCAGGAAATTCGGCTTTCAGGGCCGGCGTGAGCGGATGCGGCATTGAACCGGCCTTTTTTGCCTTTTGCGGCGCATTTTCAAAGAAATAAGTTTTGAAGATCCGGTCGTTGTCTGCATGGAACTCGTCAAATGACAGCGCAAAATAGCCTGTCAGAAAAAGAAAAACGCTAATGCAGAAAGCCACCGAGAGGCCTGCAATATTGATCAAAGCGTAACCCTTGTTTTTCCAGAGGTTACGAAGCGCGATTTTGAGGTAGTTTTGAATCATTTTATGTGAGATGCTTAGAGCTTTATGCCTTAGGCTTTATGCTATATGCCTTATGCAATAGGCTTTTTCAAAGCCAGTAATTTTGGTTATTAAAATCAATCTTAAATCCCGTCAGAGTCTAGTCAACTTCACGAACAAAAAGCTTATAGCTTACAGCCTGGAGCCTTAAGCTCCCCCCTACTCACTTTTCAGCGACTTTACCGGATTTGTCATCGCCGCTTTGATTGCCTGGGTGCTCACTGTTATCATGGCGATTATGACAGATAATGCGCCGGCTAGTGCGAACATCCACCACTGAATACTGATCTTATACGCAAAATCCTGCAGCCATTTGTCCATGACATACCAGGTTAGCGGCGTAGCGATTAGGATTGAAATGCAAACGAGCATAATGAAATCGCCGGAAAGCAGACCGACTATGCTGCCAATGGAAGCCCCTAGTACCTTCCTGACCCCTATTTCCTTGATCCTTTGTTGCGCCGCAAATGCTGCCAGCCCGAAAAGGCCGAGGCATGAGATCAATATTGAAATGACCGTGAAAGAGTTGACGATCCTCGAAGTGCGGGCGTCGGCAGTGTAATTTCTTTGAAAATCTTCATTTAAGAAACTGAAAGTAAATGGCTCGTCAGGGTTTAATGCTTTCCATTTAGTTTCGATAAAAGGCAATACTCTGGCAACATCATTGGTATTAACGTGCGCGATGATATAGTTATGGAAAGGCCCCGTCTGCAGAAAAAAAGCGTAGGGTTGAATCGCCTGATGTAAGTCCTGAAAATGGAAATCCTTCACTACACCGATGATCTCAATGCCCTTGGTCAGTTTGTCAAAACGATCGTCGAAGCTCAGTTTTTGACCCACGGCCTTTTCCAGCGGGATATTAAACTTTCTGAGCGTGGCTTCGTTCACTACGATTTTCAAATTGGTATCTGCGGGAAACTCGCTGGAAAACATTCTGCCCGCTGCAAGCCTGAACCCCATCATGTCCATAAACTCAGGCGCTACCCAGTTAGTTTTAACAATACCATCTTCCCGCACTGCCCGGCCGCCCACATACACCGTCATATCGCTGGGATTGATGATTCCCGGGTAATAGGAAGTGCCCGCAGCAGCCGTGATCTGGTTATTTTGTAACAACTGATTCCGTAATGCAGGATAGGTTTTACGCGATTCGCCGCTACGGAATGGAATTACTATTTGTTGGTCTTTGGTAAAACCCAATGGCTGCTCGTGCATGAAACGTATCTGCTCCTGAATCACCAATGTACCCACAACCAGCCCAATCGAGATCACGAATTGAAAAACGACCAGCCCCCTTCTCAATGTAGTCGCCGAGACGGAGTTGACGAATTTACCTTTCGCGACGTCCAGCGGATTAAAAAGCGAAAGATAAAAGGCCGGGTAGCTACCTGAAATGACACCGGTAAGCAGGGCAAGCGCCACAAATGCGAGGATAATTTCTGGCTTCAGTAAGTCACTTATCAGTAGTGACTTATCCGCTAACTGATTAAAAAAAGGCAGAAAAAGCAGTACGAACACGAATGCAAGGCCAAGCGCCACGAAGGTAAGCACCATTGATTCACCTAAAAACTGCCCGATCAGTCCGTTTTTCCCTGCTCCCATCACTTTTCGAATTCCTACTTCCGCAGCTCGCTTAGCCGAGCGCGCCGTAGCGAGGTTCATGAAGTTAATACAGGCTATCAGCAAGGTGAATATCGCGATGGAGGCCAGCACGTACAGGTAAGTCGTGCTCGTGGTAGGCGTCACAATTTTGTCGATCAGGCTGAACAAGTGGATATCAGCAACTGACAGTAAGGCCAACTTTTTGTCAAAACCTGCAAATTTGAGATCGGCGCGGGCGTACTTTTCAATGAATGCAGGGAGCTTTTTGCTGAACTGACCCGGATCTGTGCCCGGACGCAGCCGCAAATAACTGTAAAACATGTTGTTACTTGTGAAGTCCTGTTTTGATTCTCTGAGATAGTCACCTATCCAGCCGGCCTGCATGGAAATGAAATAGCGTGCATCAATATGAGATCGCCTGGCCTCATCGCGAAAAACGCCGGTTACTTTAAAATTTTCATTGTTACCGGTCTTACCTCCTACCTGAATGGTCTTGTTCAATGCAGACTCATTGCCAAAAAGCTTTTTCGCCAATTCCTCCGACAGCGCAATCGAATGTGGATCGCGCATGGAAGTCCTGGCGTCACCTTCAACAAAATCGTAGGTAAATACATCAAAAAATGTAGAGTCTACATGAATACCTTTGGTTTCATAAAAAGCCCTGACATTATCCCCTTCACCCTGCACTTTCAGCAAGGTTTTGTCTTCCAGGAAGTTTTGCCATAATCTGGTTACCTGGACCACCTCGGGAAATTCTGCTTTCACTGCCTGCGCATAGGGTGAGGGTGCGCGCGGATTATCCATTTTTTCACCATTAGGCTGCACATTCTCACTTCGGAGCAGGTACAGATCTTTGGCGTGTTCGTGGTGCTTATCGAAGGAAATTTCGCTGAGAATATAAAGGAGCAACAGCATGCAGCATGTCATTCCGACCGATAGTCCGAAGACATTAATGCCGGAAAAAATCTTGCTTTTAAGCAGATTTCTCCATGCGATTTTCAAATAGTTTTTAATCATGGCTAATAGATAGAGCGTCGTTTGCAAAAGGTCCCGTTAACCCGATTGAATTATTATACCAGCACACCCACCAAGCACATAACCAGCTATAAATCAAATGATTATCACTCATTTAAAACAACAAAAGTGTCCGCTTTCGGACACTTTTGTTCAGAATTGGACTTGGACTGTCTGCGTCAGTAGCTTTACCTATTATCGACCAGTGAATTGCGACAACCCATTAGTCAAAAAAAATCTGTCCACATGGAAGACAGATTCATATCAATAAGAATTTTCATGCTACCTGAAAAGGTAATTCCAACTCTTCGGAGCACCAGGCTGTACAGGATAGTGCCTGATTAATATCCTCAGATTCGAGATAGGGATAAAACGCAATATTTCGTCAAAGGTCTGCCCCGAAGCCACAAGCCCAACAATTGTTCCGACCGTAATCCGCATTCCCCGGATGCAGGGCTTCCCGCCCATCATTCGCGAGTCAAATGTTATCCGTTCCAAATTCATAGCATTCACGTTTTTATCAAAAATAACTATTAAAACGCGAAAAAGCATATTCCCTCACCCTTTCAATCACTCTTCAAACTATCCACCGGATTCATCAGCGCGGTTTTGATACTTTGAAAGCCGACAGTTAAAACCGTAAGTACAAGTGCTGCACAGCCGACCAGCAAATATACGTTCCAGGTAAGCTGGGTGTGGTAATTGAAGCTTTGAAGGTACCGGACTTCAAAACTGTGGGCCAGGGGTACACCGACCAAAACGCCGATCAGAACAAGGATTACAAAATCCTTTGCAAGCAGATAGGTAACTTCCTGAACAGACGCGCCAAGCACTTTCCTGATCCCTACTTCCTGCATCCGCTGATTGGCAGCAAGTGTGATTAGCCCGAATACTCCGGCCAGTGCAATTACGATAGCAAGTGTAGCCACGAAATTGACCATCTTCCAGATCCCGTCAAGATGGTTGTATTGCCTGTTCAGCTCATCCGACAAATAAAAAGCGTCAAAAGGCTTTCTGGCAGGGATTGTTCTCATTGTACCTTCCAGTTCGGCCAGCACACCTTTGGCTTGTCCGGTATCGTTAAGCCTGATACTCAAATAGCTATCGAGTGCTGCCGGACCGTTGTACCAATGCAGCAGCGGTTCAATTTTCTCCTTTAACTCCTGATAATGAAAGTCTTTCATTACGCCTATGACCGTATACACGTCCGGGTTATTGTTTTGCCTGATACGCTTGCCGACAGCCGTAGTCCAGCCCAGCGCTTTCATCGCCGATTCATTGATTACAACCGGATGATTCTTCCCGTCCTTATCGATTTCCTCAGAAAAATCCCTTCCTTCCAGCATCCTGATCCCGAAAGTCTGCGTATAGCCCGGTCCGGTGCCTGAATGCCTGAAACGAACTTCCGAACCAGTCCCGCCTTCGGGCATATAGGTATTATAGTTACTCCAGTATTTGGAAGGAACTACTCCGGAGGTGGCTATACTTTTCACCCTGGAATCCCTGCTGAGCTCGTCGAGAATGGATTTAAATTGGATACCAGCGGATTTTCTGTCCTTGTATTGCAGATCGGATCGTACAATAACCACATTTTCTTTATCAAAGCCTGGCTTCGCTTCCCGCATGAAGCTCACCTGTTTGCGCACTACGATTGCTCCGATCACCAACGCGAAGGCTATCGCGAATTGAACTACGATCATTGATCCTCTCGCCCATTTCCTGGAATGCGTTTTATTGGATAATTTTCCTTTGATCGTATCGCGTAAATCCAGACGGTTGAGATAAATGGCCGGATAAGTCCCGGCTATAAGTGCAATGAAACTAATGATTCCAGCCAGCGCCATTACCGTCACATAATCCTGCTCCCAATTAAGGGTAAGCTGCATCCGGCCCTGCCTGAATTCGTTGAACTGAGGTACCAGGTAAGATGCGCCCAGTACCATCGCAAACAGGAGCGAAGCAAGCAGGACTATTCCAGACTCGGTCCAGAATTGCATCAAAATCTGCCGCAAGGTAGAGCCAGTGACCTTTCGGACCGCTACTTCTCTGGCCCTCGTAAATGCAATCGCGGTATTCAGGTTGACCAGATTGATACTGATGATCAGCAGAATAAAAACGACAATGCCTATTGCTCCGTAAATCATCCACCTGAATCCGGGATTGTTTCGGTGAATATAGTTTCTGAATTCTTCGACACGGACTTTCCTGTCGCCGCCAGCGGGACCAAAATGTGTTTTAGCAAACTTCGGCAACTGTGCTTCCAGCTTTGCGATATCAGTCCCCTTCCTCATTTTCAGATATACCGAAGAAAAGGTATTATACCAGTCAGCGCCGTTCCTGAAACCTTCATCTGCTTCCAAAAGCGAAATGGGCAGCAATACCTCGAACTGCATGGACGAATTCTCGGGTACGTGGTCCAACACGCCCGCCACGGTAAAATTGAGTGTATCGTTAAGGGCAACCGTCTCTCCAACCGGGTTTTTGTCACCGAAAAGTGCATCTGCTATTTTTTGGTTGATCAAAATAGACTGCCTGCCTTTAAGTGCCGTTTTTGCGTCGCCATATTTGAGTTTGAAAGAAAAAACATCGAAGAAACTGGTATCAACGTATTTCGTATCTCCCTGAATATCCTTGCCTTTATAACTAATCCAGGCATCGTTCCAGCGCTGAAAATGCGTGCCTGTTTCGATTTCAGGGAATGTTTTGACGAGCTGCTGCAAAATCGGGTGAACAGTCGAATTATACCTTTCGTCCTTCATTTCGGTTTGCACAGAGTATATCTGATCAATATCCTCATGAAATGTATCAAATGTGATTCCGCGCTGAATAAAAAGGATCAGTACACCGGCACTGGCAAGCCCCAGCGACAATCCAACAAAATTGATCGCAGTAAACAACCGGTTTTTCCACAAAGTACGGATCGCGATTTTCAGATAATTTTTTAGCATATTTTTTTAAAAAAGGGAGGAAAGGGACGATGGAGGAAAGGGACGGACTTGGAAGAAGGGAGGATGGAGGAAAGGGACGACGGAGGATGGAGGAAAGCGAAAGGGAAAAATTGAGTCACTTTTAATCCCCTTTCTCCTTCCTCCTTTCTCCTTCCCTCAATCCCTCTTCAATGATTTTACCGGATTCATTAATGCGGCTTTTATACTTTGGTAACTGACTGTGATCATTGCAATGCCGATCGCAACGAGGGCTGCGAGGGTGAATGTGAGCCAGTTGATTTCGATGCGGTACTCAAAACCCTGCAACCAGCTGTTCATAAAATAGTACCCAACCGGCGAGGCGATCACGATTGCAATCAAAACCAGTATTACAAAATCGCGGGATAACAATGATACAATTGCGCCGACAGAAGCCCCCAAAACTTTCCTGATCCCAATTTCCTTCACACGACGTTCGGCGGTGAATGTAGCCAGGCCGAAAAGCCCCAGGCAGGAAATCAGGACGGCAGTGATTGTGAATGTATTGAAAAGCGTTGCAGTGCGCTGCTCGGTTTGATACAGCTTTTCGTAGGTGTCGTCCAAAAACTTATAGTCAAACGGGTGATTAGGTACCATTTCACTCCAAGCCTTCTCAACCACCCTTATTGCGGCTGCATCTTTTCCGGGATGTGCCTTTACATAAATACCTGAAGCCCAGCTCAGGTCATTGAACAGTACCAGTGGCTCAATTTTCTCGCGCAGACTTTTGAAATGAAAATCCTTTACCACGCCGATAACAACCCCTTTCTTACCCTGAAAATCAAATCTCCGGCCAATTACCGGCTTCTTTAAATTGAGCTTTTTGACGGCCACTTCATTCAAAATCACATTAGAGCGATCTGTTTCACGGTTCGCTTCAAACCAGCGGCCTTCACGCAGCTGCAAGCCGAACATTTTCTGAAAATTATGTTCAACCGCAAGCTGTGAAACGGTTGGATTGAAATCTTTGGGGCGGCCTTCCCAGTCAAATGATCCCTGCGTACTGCTATTGATCTGGACGATATTCTGGCTGGCGACGGTAATATTCGCAATACTCGATTCATTCTGTAACCTCGCTTTCAAAGTAGCCGGATCAATTTTTTGTTTCATTCCCCAGGGCAGTCGGAAAGTGAACGTATGTGCGCGGTCGTAACCCAATTCTCTCTCACGGATAAATTTAATTTGACGCCACACGACCAATGTTGAGATCAGAAAGACAACAGCAACCGTAAACTGCGTAACAACCAATGCTTTACGAAAACCTGAGTTGCTGGTACCGAGAATATTATTTCCCCTCAAAATATCAAAAGGCTTGAAAGAAGATAATAGTATCGAAGGATAAATGCCTGTCAGAACGATCGAAAGCCATGTAGTACCAAGCAGAATGGCCCAGATTGCCGGGTTTGAAAAGGTGATTTCAAAACGCTTGCCCGTGAGGTTATTGAATTGGGGTAAAAGAATGTAAATGAGGCATAAGGAAATGAGAAGCGCCGCGAGGCAAGTAAGAATCGACTCAGTCATAAATTGCCTGAATAAGTGACCAGGGCCCGCACCAAGCAGTTTTTTCACCCCTATTTCCTTTGATCGGACGGTTGATCTGGCTGTGGTTAAATTAACGTAATTAATACACGCAACCAGCAGAATAACAGTAGCAAGACCAAGGAAAATGTAGTTCGTTTTCCTGTCACCCTTGCTGTCCGCGTTTTGAATTTCACTATTGAAATGCATATCCGTCAAACGTTCAGGTTCCAGAACCGTATCGCTGGAAGGTTTGCCGCTATCGTCCCTTTTGTATTCCGAGATAATCTTTGTGAGCTTCTGCCCAACCCTTTTCAAGTCAGCATCATTTCTCAAAACGATAAAGGTTTGCTGGTTGAAGTTATTCCAGCTCGATTCGTTCTTTAAGGTCTGCGGATTGGCCAGATATGCAGACAGAGGCACCAGAAAGTTGTATTGAAAAGTAGAGTTGGCTGGGTTGTCCTTGAAAACTGCGGCAACTGTATAATCAAGCGTATCGATCTTTACGACCTGCCCAGCTGCATTTTCAAAGCCGAAGAGCTGCTTGGCCCTGGATTGCGTCATGGCTATATTTCTCACGCCTGACGCAAACTGCTTCTGCGAACCGTCGATGATTTGGTAGTCAAAAACACTAAACCAATTCGAATCGACATACGCGGCATTTTCACCCAAAACCTTCCTGTTTCCTACTTTGATCGGCAGATTAGTAGCGCTGTTTAATCTGGTAACCGATTCAATTTCTGGCAAATCACGGATCTGTCCCGCCAGCAAAAGCGGTGTGGTAGCCCAATGCCAGGTTTCCTCCTTACTCAATTTCAAATGGGTTACAACCCTTGCGATCTTGTCTGCTTTTTTATGGTACCCGTCGAAGCTGAGTTCATTTTGAACCCACATCAAAATGAATACCGCGGCAACCATACCACCGGTTAACCCGATGACATTCAGCGCAGTAAATAACCTGGAACCAAGCAGATTCCGGAATGCGATTTTCAGATGGTTAGAAAGCATATTCGGCTGTAGGCCGTCGGCAATCAGCTTCCGGCTCCATTAGTGTAAAAAATTAATTTATTCAGTATATAAAATTTGAAGCTGCACCCAACAACCCTTACTCACTTCTCAGCGACCTGACCGGGCTCAGCATGGCGGATCTGATACTTTGATAACTGATCGTAATGACCGCTACCATAATAGCAAGGCAAGCTGCTGCCGCAAAATAGATCCATGATATAGCAATACGGTAAGGGAAATCCTGCAACCAGCTATCCGCGGCGTAATAGGCGATCGGTAGGGCGATTAGTATTGAGATAATCACCAGTTTTACGAAATCCAGAGATAACAATGCAGCGATGCTTGTGACGGATGCCCCCAGCACTTTCCTGATCCCGATTTCTTTCACCCTTGTTTCTGCATTGAATGTTGCCAGCCCAAACAGCCCGATGCAGGAAACAAAAATGGACAAGATCGCTGCCAGTGTAATCATTTCCCTCCATTTCGCCTCGGATTCATACCTTTTCAGATTTGAGGCATCTTCGAACCTGTATTCAAACGGCATAAATGGAACGTGTTTACGAAAAACCTTTTCGATGGCTTTAACGGTCGCCGGAATATCCCGGGAATCCAGTTTAGCGTAGATAGCGCCAAGCCGGTAATTGGGATCCTGGGTAAGCAAAAGCGGCTTAATGGTATCTTTCAGGGATGCATAATGGTAATCTCTTATCACTCCGATGACATTCATTTTCTGATTTTTCCATTCGAAATTGATCTCTTTCCCGATCGCGTCTGCCCAGCCGGCTTTCTTTACAAAAGCCTCATTCACAACTACGGACTGCATTGGATCGGAAGGGTAACTTTTGGAAAAATTACGGCCTTTTGTAACCGGCACCTCCATGGTTTTCAGGAAATTATCATCAACACCGATGTAGCCGAAACTTATTTCCTTTTCCCCAATCTTCGCACCGGTTCCATTGTAATTTCCGTTAAAGGCGGCGATAGACTGTATACCCGTCATATTTTGAAGCTCCTGCCGGATCACATCCATTTTCGGGTTACCACCTCTGCCTACATTAAAAAACAGCAGATTTTTATCACTATATCCCAGATCCTTTGTTGTGAGGTATTTGAATTGTGAATAAATCACAATCGTGCCGATTACCAGGCAAACTGACAATGCGAACTGAAAAACGACTAACCCTTTTGTCAGATAGTTTTTGTTTGAAAACCGGGTGCGGTTGTAGAGTGTTTGCACCGGACTGAAACCGGACAAGATCAGAGCGGGATAGAACCCAGCGACGAGCCCGGTGGCAACCAGGAGGCCAAGATAACCCGCTACCAGATTGGTATCAAGCAAATAGGAAAGCGCCAGTCGCTTGTTTGCCAGCTCGTTAAATGTCGGCAAAACCATCATTGTCAGCACAATAGCAAAACCGAACGCTACAAACGATAGCAGAAACGACTCCCCCAGAAACTGATAAATGAGTTGCTTCCTGAGTCCTCCAACCACCTTACGGACCCCGATCTCCTTTGCCCGGCTGAGCGATCTCGCCACGGTCAGGTTCACGAAATTGATACAGGCGATGATGAGGATAAATATTGCGATTCCGGAAAGAATGTAAGTATAAACAGGGCTGCTGCCATGCGCCAGGCCATTCCGCAAATCGCCGGTTTCGCTGCCCATATGAATTTTCAGAAAAGGTTGTAACCCGAAAGTGATCCGTTTGGCGTGGTCATCGAATTTACCCGCTTCTTTAAGCTTGCTGGTGAAAATCCGGTTCATTTTGGCTGATACCATTTGATAATCAGCTTTGTTATGCAGAAGCAAAAAAGTATTCATGTAAAAACCCAGCCACTCGCTGTCAGTCCAGTTCCTCGCTTCCTGGAATTTGAAAGGTAGTACAGCTTTAAATTGCACCGACGAGTTCTGGGGGCAGTTTTTAGCGATACCCGAAACCACAAAAGACTCGAAACCGTCTTCGATCTTCAAATCAATAGTCTTTCCGACAGCGTCTTTTGTATCAAAATATTTCTCCGCAAGTTCCTCCGACAAAACAATGGAATGGATATCGGTTAAAACCTTCTTCGGATCTCCCGACCGCAGGGGCATGGAGAATATAGAAAAGAAGTTATCATCGGCAAAAAGGATCTCTTCATTCAATAGCTCACCACCCTTTTTGATCACGAAAGAGCTGCTTTGTGTCCGCACCACATCCTCTATCTCCGGAATTTCGCGTTTGAAACCTGGTCCATGGATTGCGTTGGAACTACCGATTGTACGCGTGCCATTTTCTTCCGGCATTGTAGCCTGGATCCGGTAAAGTTCGTTTTTGTGCTTCTGAAACTGATCAAAACTGACCTCATCTTTGGTATACAGCACAATAAGCATGCAGCAGGTAAGTCCCAGCGACAACCCGGCCACATTGATCGAGGAGAATACCTTGTTCCTCGTAAAATTGCGGATAGCGATTTTTAAGTAGTTTTTCAGCATAGCTTTTTATGGTAGTAAAGGGAGGAAGGAGAAAGGAAGGATGGAGAAAGGGGAATAAATACCTCTTCCATTCCTCCTTCCTCCTTCCTCCCTTTTCAGTCACTTTTTAAACTTTTCACAGGATTCATCAGAGCCGCTTTGATTGCCTGGAAACTTACCGTTACCAGCGCAATGATTAACGCCGCGATGCCGGCTACAACGAAAAACCACCATTCAATATCAATGCGGTAAGCGTATTTCTCCAGCCAGCTTTTCATAAAATACCAGGCAAGCGGAAAGGCAATAACTGCGGCAATACCCACCAGTTTCACAAAATCTGCCGATAACATACCAACCAGGTTTGTGACGCTGGCGCCCAGCACTTTTCTAACACCAATTTCCTTAGTTCGCTGTTCCGCAGTAAATGCAGCCAGCCCGAATAAACCGAGGCAAGAGATAAAAATAGCCAGAAAGGCAAAGTAGTTGGCAAGCTTGCTCACTACATTTTCCGCCTTGTATTGTCTGCCAAATTCTTCATCGGCGAAGTGATACTTGAAAGGCACGCCCGGGTTATAGCGTTTGTAAAGCTTTTCGATGTTTTTGATTGCTGTTTCAGTCTGCCCCGCTTCCGTTCTGATCAATGCTACCCCCCATGAAGATTTGGCCGGTTGCAGGCTGAGGATCAGCGGCTCAATGGGAACATGCAGGGAACCGATATGAAAGTTTTTCATCAGCCCGATGATCTTACCTTTCTTACCCCACATCGTAAGCTCCTTGCCTACCGGATCTTTATAGCCGATCTTTTTTGCTGCCGCCTCATTGATGAGATAGTTGGACGTATCGGTACCAAATGAAGGACTGAAATCCCGCCCGTCGAGCAGCTTTACACCCATCGTTTTGATCAGGTCATAACCGGCGGGATTGACGCTGAAAAGCAACTGCTGCGTGGTATCCTTTCCCGGCCAGCTGACACCCATGGTGGAGCTGCCCACTTCCAGGGGACTTGCCTGCGAATGGGACACAGATTTGATACCAGGCTCATTTTCCAGCGCTTGCTTGAATGAAGTAAAATTTTCGCTCATCCCCGTCTCGATATCCGGAAGATAAAGCAGGTTTTCACGGGCGAATCCCAGGTTTTTGTTTTGAATGTAACTGATCTGCCGGTAAATGACGATCATGGCCAGGATCAGGAGAATAGACAAGCCGAACTGAAAAACGACAAGCCCCTGCCTGAAATAAGTAGCATTCGGTTTGAATTTCAAGGCACCCTTCAAAATCGTGACAGGATTAAGCGACGACATGAAAAGAGCCGGATAACTTCCTGCTATAATGCCTGTTATCAATGTGAGCCCGATGAGCCAGAGCCAGATGACAGGATCCAGAAAATCCACATATAACCGCTTTTCAGTGAGGGTATTGAACGATGGAAGCAACCCGATCACGATCGCCAGTGCGAAAAGAAGTGACAGAAAAGTGATCAGCACCGATTCACCCATGAACTGGCCGACGAGGCTTGTGCGATAAGCGCCTACGACTTTGCGAAGGCCCACTTCCTTGGCACGTTTCACAGACCGTGCCGTAGCCAGGTTCATGAAATTGATACATGCAATGACCAGGATAAAAATCGCCACCACCGTAAACATGCGCACATACTCAATTCTACCACCGTTTTGCTTACCTGCTTCCCAATTGGAGTACAGGTATGACTCTCCATAGTTGATCAGAAACAGATCGACATTGCTGCCTTTATTCTTGGTTTTAATATATCCCCTGATTTTCGCATTAACCTTTTCAAGGCTGGCATTTTTCGACAGCAGTACAACACATCTGGGACCGTTGTTACCCCATTCTTTGGCCCAGGCATTGCTTTTAAGCCAACGGTCGTAGCTCATCAAAAACTCAAACTTCATTGATGAAGCCTCTGGGATCGGTTTGAGCACGCCCGTCACAATTACGTCATCCTTATTATCAACCCGAATGGTTTTCCCTATGGGATCGGCCCCTTTGAAATATTTATCGGCCAGCTTTTGAGAAATAATGATACCGTCCGGCCTCTTCAATGCAGTATTCGCGTCACCCTGTGCCAGTTCAAATGAAAACATGTTCAGAAAATCACCCTGCACATACCGGCCTTTTTCATTATCGAAATTATTACCGACCATCAAAACGGGCTCCTCCTCCCAAAGTACCTGGCTGGCCAATTCAATTTCGGGGATATCCTTTACAATATTTTCAGCCAATACACCCGGCGTAGCCGGAAAAGTGTTGATCACGCCGGAATAATGCTGATTTTCCATCACCGAAAACAGGCGCTTATCATTCGCATGAAACCGGTCCATTCGGACTTCATCCTGTACCCAAAGGATAATCAGCAAGCTGCGGGCCATCCCAAGCGCCAGGCCAAGGATATTAATAAAGCTGAATGTCTTGTTCTTCAGCAAATTCCGCCAGGCGATTTTCAGATAGTTTTTTAGCATGATTGGGGGATTGGGGATTGGCTTTTAGCTGTTAGCCATTAGCTTTTAGCTTTTAGTCATTGGCGGTTAGCTAATTGATACCAGATTTATAGTCAACTCACAGCCAGTAATACTTGATTTAATTTTCAGAATAGCCAACAGCTAATGGCTAATGGCTAACAGCTAATAGCCAGCCACCCCCTACTCACTCTTCAAGCTCTTCACCGGATTCATTAACGCTGCTTTAACACTTTGAAAACTAACTGTCAGCAGTGCGATCAGGATTGAGAGTATGCCGGCAGCGGCGAACATCCACCAGGCTATATCAATGTGATACGCGAATCCCTGCAGCCAGGTATTCATTGCAAACCAGGCCAGCGGGCTTCCGATAACGATCGATATAAAAACAAGTTTCAAAAAGTCCTTTGATAACAGCGCGATGATATTCGGAACACTTGCACCAAGAACCTTTCTCACTCCGATTTCCTTGGTCCTTCTTTCCGCAGTGTAAGCAGATAATCCAAACAAGCCCAGACACCCAATGATAATGGAAATGACTGCAAACGTGATAAATATCTGACCGATACGCTGCTCGCTCCGGTACTCATTGTCGAAATCTTCATCCATAAACTTGTAATTGAAAGGTTGTCCCGGCGCCATTTCCTTCCAGAGCGACTCGACCCTGGCGACAGTTTGTTTGTGATTTCCACCCTTCATTAGAACCGCTACCAGCCCATAACTCGGACGTAGCACCAGGCTTAATGCGCCAATATTCTTCCTGAGTGACTGAAAATGAAAATCACTGACTACACCCAGTATAGTATACGTTTGATCTTTCTCGGTTGAATTAGTATTTAGATCATAAATGCGTTTGCCGATCGGATCAGCAAAGCCCAGGATCCTGGCGGCGGCTTCATTGATAATAATCCCCGAAGAATCGGAAGGAAAATCACGCTGGAAACCACGTCCGGATTTCATTTTAAGATTTAATGTTTTGATATAGTCGTGATCCACGGCCCATTTTTGCATACTTATACCTTTCTCCTGCTGCATTTCACCTTCGGGGAAAAAGGTATTATCTGTCCGTGAAGAAGGGGTCGGTAAAAAGCTGGTCAGCGTGCTGCTTTGAATGTCGGGCAACTGAGCTACTTCGTCCTTGAATGCACGCGCCTTCGTATCCAGTGCATACGCGTTTTTTATGATAAGTATCTGGTCTTTGTTGTAGCCCAGTTTTTTGGTTTGAATGTAGTTGAGCTGGTTATAAATGACGCCGGTGCCGATGATCAGCATTACGGAAATCACAAATTGAAATACTACCAGACTATTCCGCAGATAACCGCCCTTTCCATCCTGTTCAATCGCACCGCGCAACACCTTCAACGGTTTAAATGACGATAGAAAAAACGCGGGATAACTTCCCGCCATCACGCCAACGACCAAAGCAGTAAAAATGGCCACGATCCAGAATAGAGCGCTTTCAAAAGGAAAAGCGATCTGCTTACTGGCGAGGTTATTGAACAGTGGCAATGCTGCATATCCAATAGCCACTGCCAGGATTAGTGAAAGAAAACTCAGCATAATCGCTTCCGTCAGAAACTGGCCCATCAGGTACGCCCGTTTCGATCCCAAAGCTTTTCTTACGCCCACCTCTTTGGCACGGTTTGCCGATCTGGCGGTCGACAAGTTCATAAAGTTTACGCAAGCGATTCCCAGCAAAAAGATGGCTACGACCCCGAAAATGTAAACATACTGGATATTTCCATTTGCACTGATTTCCGCTGTCCGGTCCGAATGCAGGTGAATATCAGTCAGCGCCATCAGTGAATATTTGATATAACTACCCGATTTACGCATCTCATCCAGCGAAGCACCCATGATCTGTTTCACCCAGGCCCCGGTATATTTTTCGAGAACGGTATCAAAGTTTTTTTCAAACTGTGCCGGAGTAACCCCTTCCCGCAATTTGAGGTAAGTGACAAAATTATGGCTTCCCCAATTGTTACTGCGGCTATCGGCGTATGCACTCATCGCCAGGAGCATATTCAGCTGCGACAGATGCGAGTGATCCGGGATGTTCTTCATAACACCAGTCACCGTGTAAACAGCCTGGTTATCGAGCAGTAAGCTTTGCCCAATCGGATTTTCGGAACCGAAATATTTCCTCGAAGCACGTTCTGAAATCACCATGGTATTGGGTTCTCTGAGTACCCGCGCAGGGTCTCCGGAAACCAGGGGAATGGAAAAGACATGGAAGAAGGTCGAATCGGCGTAACTGACGACGTCTTCTTTCAAATTTTCAGCAGCGCCGGTCCGGCGAACCAGATAGCTGCCGTCTTCCCGCAACCTTGCGACGGATTCCACCTGGGGATAATCTTTTTGAAGGGTAAAAGCCAGCGGGTCCGGCGCGACGGCCAGCTTCATATCAGCTCCGCCAAAACGGATATCCGAGTTGACCCTGTAAATACGGTCAGAATCTGAGAATGAGCGATCATAACTCAGTTCATCGACCACATAAAGTGTGATCAGAAGGCAGCTTGCCAAACCAAGCGACAGACCAAAAATGTTCAGGAACGAGTAAAACTTGTGTTTTAGCAGATTCCGCCAGGCAATTGTCAGATAGTTTCTCAGCATTGCTCCTGACGCTTACATTCCCACACCTTTACCAGGCAACTCAATTTCCTGTTCAAAACGCTCGATCACGCTTTGACGCTCCGTCTCCGATTTGTCAGCCGCATTTACGGTTTTTTCGTAAACGAACTCTTCATTGTTCTTCCTGAAATGATATTGAAGGAACATTTCGCCTGTGTGCGGATTGTACTTTACGTGCTTACGGTAACCAGCGGAATCCAGCCCCTGGAAAGTTTTCCCGTGGCTATCGCCCGACTGGAATATCCCCGGCGACTTACCAACTGAAACATACGCTTCGGGCTCCAAAACCTGCGGCGGGATGGGAGGTGCAGGTATTGACATTCGTACAGGCGGCTCCGGTATATCCAACCCGCCTGAATCGATCGATTCCAAAACTTCGTCACGAAGCTCCTTCCGTTCGTCCTTGCTCATACCGGCGACATCAAAAGACCGGTTAAAATTGATTTCCCGACCATCAATGGTTCCCGTAACACGGATCGACATCTTTTTGCCGTCATCATCAATACTTCTGCTCAGCGTACTTTTTTTCTGAGCGAGAGAAAATGTGCTGGTACATGCCAGCAAAATGGTCAGGATTCTTTTCATGGTTAAATTTGGTTTTAGCTTTTAGCTTTTAGCTTTTAGCTTTTAGCTTTTAGCTTTTAGCTTTTAGCTTTTAGCTTTTAGGCAAAAAACGACTTCAAATACCTCTACTCTTTCCGAAAAAAGTAAAACAAAAAACGAACAGCCAATCGCTAACAGCTAACAGCCAATGGCCAACAGCTCCTAGATATGCACCTTCTCCGTCACAATCTTTCCGTCAAACAAATTCACAATTCTGTGTGCAAACCCGGCGTCGTACGGGGAGTGCGTCACCATCAGGATCGTCGTGCCGGATGCGTTGAGCTGGCTGAGCAGGTTCATTACTTCTTCTCCGTTTTTAGAGTCGAGGTTACCTGTTGGCTCATCCGCAAGTATTGTTTTCGGCGTCGCTACCACGGCCCTCGCAATGGCGGTACGTTGCTGCTGACCACCTGAAAGCTGTTGTGGAAAGTGGTTGCGGCGATGCATCATATTCATGCGGGTCAATGCAGCTTCTACTTTTTCCTTACGCTCGGCCGGAGGTGTTTTCAGATAAAGCAATGGCAGCTCAACGTTCTCGTAAACGGTCAGTTCGTCGATCAGATTGAAGCTCTGGAATACAAAACCGATGTTTCCCTTACGGATCTGTGCGCGTTGGCGCTCAGACATTTTGGCTACTTCCGTGCCATAAAACTCGTAAGATCCTTCACTCGGATTATCCAGCAGTCCAAGGATATTCAGTAATGTAGATTTTCCACATCCCGACGGTCCCATAATGGCTACAAACTCGCCATCTTTGACATCCATGTCAATCCCGTTCAGGGCCGTAGTTTCCACTTCCTCAGTAGAAAAGATCTTATGCAGGTTGGTAATTTTGATCATTGGTCTTTCTTTGGCTATTCGCTATTAGCTATTGGCTTTTAGCTGTTGGTTTATGATAGATGAGATTTGTATGCGTTACTTTTTAGTTGGGTTGGAGTCTAAAGCACATTGTTCAATCCAGTTACACGGCAAATGAGAAATTTTAAAAATCTAAGGGTTTGGCAAAAAAGTCATCATCTTGTATTGTATGTTTATTCGATCACCAAAACTTTCCCTAAGGAAGAACTATATGGCTTGGTCAGTCAGATTCGTCGTTCTGCCACTTCAATTCCATCAAACATTTCAGAAGGCTGCGGCAGGAGCTCTGAGGCTGAACTAGCCAGATTTATGACCATTGCCAGCGGTTCTGCAGCTGAGCTCGAATATCAGCTTTTACTTTCAAAAGATCTTCTGCTCATTAGTTTGGCAGATTATGAAAGACTGAATGCAAGCCTGACAGAAATTCGCAAGATGCTTAACAGTTTCATTCAGAAGCTACGCTAGCTTTCACAATCCATTTATTTCTGCAACACCTGATAACTAACTGCCATTCCTAAAAGCTACTGGCTAACAGCTAATAGCCATTGGCCAGTAGCCATTTTTCAAAACTCCAAAACCTCATTATCTCCAAAATTCTCATAAGAACTGGTAATCACTTTCTCTCCGGGCTTCAGGCCTTCCAGTACTTCGAAATATTCAGGGTTTTTGCGGCCTAGTGTAATGCTGCGTTTTGCGGCGCGTTTGCCGTCGTCGCCGACAACGTATACCCAGTTACCGCCAGTTTCGGAGAAGAATCCGCCTACTGGAAGCAATGTCGCTTCAGAAGGCTGGCCGAGTTGCAGGCGGATCGGCGCTGATTGTCCTCTCTTGATAAGCTCAGGAGCACCTTTGTCAAACTGCATATCCACTTCGAACCGGCCGCTCAATACTTCCGGATAAATTTTGATGATCTTTAATCCGTAGTCTTTTCCATTGAATTCCATGGAACCCTGCAGTCCGGCAAAAATCCGTGAAATGTAATGTTCGTCCACACTTACACGCATTTTAAATCCATTCAAATCATCGATCTGGCCGATATTCTGCCCCTGGTTGATATTCGAACCCACCTCTACATTCATGGAAGAAAGTAATCCTGAAACCGGCGCTTTTACCACAAGATTGTCCAGTGTTTGCCTCCACAGGCTTACGTTTTTCTGGGTATTGGCCAGTGTGCCTTCCAGTTGCGTAATCGTCATCCTGGCGTTCTCCTCCTGGTATTTTTGAGATTCAATCTCGATCTCACGCTGGCGGACCAGCTTTTCATAATCCCTTTTGGTTTTAAGAAAATCCGCCTCGGGGATCACTTTGTCCTTATAAAGTTTGGTATTACGGTCGTGCGCATCTTTCGCCTGATCCAATTGAAAATCCAGGTCACTCAATGTTTTTTGCAGATTAAATCGCGCAATTTTCAGGTTTTGCCGGGTTATTTGAAGATCGTTGACCAATCGGCTCGCTTCTGTTTCCGATTGCAGGAAGCTCAATTTCAGGTTCTGGTTTTCAAGCCGCAAAAGAATATCCCCCTGCTTTACCATATTACCGCCTTCGATAAGTTTCTCGGTAACATATCCGCCCACGATCGCATCCAGCTGAATGGTTTTGAGGGGCTGAACGACACCGGTTACCACAATGAATTCGTCGAACCGGCCCGTTTTAACCGTTGATACAGTAAGCTTGTCCTGTTCTACATTCAGTTTGCTGCGCTTGTCGGCGAAGAAAAACTGGTAAACCAGAAAAGCGACCAATAAAGTGCTGCCGGCGATAATGCCGATCCGCTGGGTAGTCCAGAATTTCTTTGGCTTGATTTTATCCATTGATGATCCTCCGGAGAAACCGTTGTTACTGGTGTTTGTTGAGTTAGGTGTCCTGACTTCCATTATATGTGCTATTGAAAATTCTCCTTTATAGTTTCCTCTGATTATCCAATCCCTGTGCCAAAGAGGATAATTGATTATAAAGTACTGATTACCAATAGCTATATATATTGCGAATATGCCTTCAATGTTCGTTATCGGACATTTTTGTTCGGCGGCGGACAAGCCGTTTTTTTGATGATTTTGGGTAAAATACCGACTTTTTGGCAGCTTTGAAAATGAATTTTAAATTGTATCCGCTATCTTTCCAAACATTCAATTGTGCAATATTCAAATAGCCATGCAACTCTCCGAAGCCAAAATCCTGATCATTGACGATGATGTGGACGTCCTGAGCGCCGCCAAACTTTTGCTGAAACGTCATGCAAAGGCAGTAGACATAGAAAAAAATCCGCAGAAATTGCCTTTTCTGGTTACCAACGGCGATTATAATCTGATCCTGCTGGATATGAACTTTACCCGCGACGTGAACAGCGGAAGAGAGGGTTTCCACTGGCTGGACCGCATTCTGGACATCAACCCGGCTGCGAAAGTGATTATGATCACCGCTTATGGGGACATTGAAATGGCGATCCGCGCGATCAAATCCGGCGCAATTGACTTCGTCCTCAAACCCTGGGAAAATGATAAATTACTTGCTACGATTGCAGTTGCGCTGGAAAGCGGGAATGATAAACCTGTCGTTGTACAGGAGGAAAGGTCTAAGGAAGATCCTAAAAAAGCCAAAGCTCCTGGGGATGCGATCGTAGCGACAAGCGAGATCATGCGCCAACTTTTGAGTACTTCCGAAAGAGTGGCGGGTACCGACGCCAATGTGCTGATATTGGGAGAAAACGGAACCGGCAAAACCCAGCTTGCCAAACATATTCATCAAAATTCCAAGCGTGCCGACAAGCCTTTCGTGGTAGTCGACCTGGGCGCATTGAGCGAGTCATTATTTGAAAGCGAGCTCTTCGGACATGTAAAAGGAGCGTTTACGGACGCGAAGGAAGACCGGGCCGGGAGATTTGAGGAAGCAAAAGGCGGCACTATATTCCTGGATGAAATCGGAAATCTGACCCTGGCATTGCAGGCCAAGCTGCTGACAGTAATTCAGGAGCGCAGGGTCACGCGGGTGGGTTCCAATAAGCCTATTTCCCTGGACGTGCGGCTTTTGTGTGCTACCAATATGAATATCGAAAAAATGGTGGCCGAAAAAACATTCCGGCAGGATCTGCTTTACCGGATCAATACCATCGAGCTGGACCTGCCGCCACTACGTGAACGACCCGAGGATATCAGCGCACTTGCAGATCATTATCTCAAACAATACGCGAAAAAATACAACCGCCCGGTCAACGACATCAGCAATGCGTTGATCAAGAAAATGCAGCAGTACAACTGGCCAGGCAATATCCGGGAATTGCAGCACGCGGTAGAACGTGCTGTGATCTTATCTCAGGAAAAAACCCTGCAACCCGACGATCTCTTCCTTAAAAGTTCGGCCGGACAGCCTACAACCGCCACCGGATTCGATCTGGAAGACATGGAAAAAACGATGATCGTGAAAGCGATGAAGCGGTTCAACGGAAATATTACCGACGCAGCACGTGAGCTTGGATTAAGCCGGGCCGCATTGTACCGGAGAATGGAAAAGTACGGCCTGTGAATTACCAAATGTGATAAGTCAAGGAAAGCTGCGTTCCACGCAAGGCGTAGGAAGAGTAGGTGGGGTAGAGTACTTTATTGAATTGACTGTACCCGCTAACGTAGTCCATTCTGCCTGCAAAATAGCGCACAGCCTCCACGGACAAATGCCTGCCGATTTTAATACCAAAACCTGCAAAAAAATGCATTTGCCGGTCCAGTTTTCTGTTGGGTAACAGATCAAAATCCGCTTTCAGCTTTCTGGGCTCCTCTATGCCGGTTACCGAACTCCTGAATTGATTATCAAAAGATCCTTTCAATATGCAGAAAGGCATAATGCCCGCTTTCAAGTATGGCTGAAAGCCTTTTGTAAACGGAGAGAACTGCAATGCTACAGGCAGCTGGACGCGCTGGAATTCATTATCGTACTGTGTTGTATTAACAATCCGCCCTACATTCTCAGCATTGAAGTTAAAGACCCTAAGTCGCTCGTCGCTGAACTGCTGGAATTCTATATCAGCAGTGGCTGTGAAATATTTGAGAAATCTGTAGCCGGTACGCAGACCAATACTATAATTATTGCCCCGTTGATATTCGTCCCGCACTTCAATGTCGCGGATTACCGTTCTATTCGACCCGCTTTTCCCGATACCTGCCTTTACACCGAAGGTCCACGGAGAATTTTGCGCGAAAGAACAGGACAAACTCACTAGCAAAAATGCGATGGTATAGTAGATGCGCATATCAGTTTGAGTTAGATTACTTTTTCCAGACAGCAATCAGCGCCAAGCCGTTGCCTCAGGCTGGTATATTTATTTAGGAAAATCAGGAAGATATTACCTACAAAAGCTTCAAAAATGACAAAATACTTTTCGGCTGTTTTATTATCCTTTTGCTCCATATCCCTTTTTGCGCAAAGTCCTGCATTAGAACCGGTTCCCCTTAAAAACGTAAAAACCACCTCCGGATTCTGGCATGAAAGGCTGGAAACTGCCCGGACAACCACGATCCCCCACGCGCTCCATCAATGCGAAGAGTCGGGCCGGTTTGACAATTTTGCTGTTGCAGGAGGGCTTAAAAAGGGCGAATTCAAGGGTGTGCGCTTCAATGATTCGGATGTTTTCAAAGTTGTAGAAGGCGCTTCTTATGTGTTACAAAATCACCCGGACCCTAAGCTTGATCATTACGTCGACAGCCTGATCACGCTTTTTGCAGCGGCCCAGGAGCCCGATGGATATTTATACACGATCAGGACAATCAACAAAGATACTACCGGCTCCTACGACTGGATTGCCGGCCCCTATCGCTATTCTTTCGAAAACGGCAGCCACGAGCTCTACAATGTGGGGCACCTTTATGAAGCGGCTGTTGCCCACTACCAGGCCACAGGCAAGAAAACTTTGCTGGATGTAGCGATCAAAAACGCGGATCACCTGGTCAAAACCATTGGCCCAAAGCCTGGACAGCTGATGGTAGTTCCAGGTCACGAAGAAACCGAAACTGCGTTGATCCGCCTTTATCACGCCACAGGAAAGAAAGAGTACCTCGAACTTTCCAAATTCTTCATCGCCATGCGCGGGCGGTCTGATAAACGGCCATTGTTTCTCGACGAGCACAAACTCGGACCTGCGTATTTCCAGGACCAGGTTCCTTTTGTGAGGCAAAGGGAAGCGGTGGGTCACGCAGTGCGGGCACAGTACCTGTACGCAGGCGTTACGGATATGCTGATGGTTGAAAATGATGCGCAGTACCAGAATGCCCTGGATTCGATCTGGCAGGATGCGACTTATAAAAAGCAATATATCACTGGCGGAGTCGGTGCGCGGGAAGATGGGGAGGCATTTGACAAAGCCTACATATTGCCCAATGATAATGCTTATCAGGAAACGTGCGCGGCGATTGCCAATATGCTCTGGAACCATAAAATGTACCTCCATACAGGTGAAAGCAAATATATGGACGTATTCGAACGGGTTCTGTACAACGGGTTTCTGGGCGGAATGTCTGTGAAGGGCAACGAATTTTTTTATGTAAACCCGATGGCTTCCAATGGAAAAAATGACTTTGGCAAAGGTACCGGCGCTGTTCGGAGTTCTTGGTTCGGTACCGCCTGCTGCCCGACTAATGTGTCGCGCTTTTTACCTTCCATGCCTGCTTACGTATATGCTATTAAAGATAAAGAGGTCTTTATCAACCTATTTGCCGGAAATGAAGCTACACTCGCCCTGGACGGAAATGCGGTAAAAATAATGCAGGAAACGAATTATCCCTGGGAAGGAAAAGTCAAAATAACCGTTACTCCGGAGAAAACAGGCGCATTTCCGATCTCCGTCCGAATTCCCGGCTGGGCTTCGGGACAGGCCATTCCGGGTGACTTGTACACCTACACTTCCGGCCAGCCCAAGCCGGTTATGTTACAGGTAAATGGCAAAAAAATCGATGCCGCAGCCAACAACGGCTACGTACGCATTGACCGCACCTGGAAAAAAGGTGACGTGATAGAAGTTGCATTGGATATGCCGGTTCGTCAGGTTGTTTCAAATAAAAATATCAAGACAAACCACGGGAAAGTCGCCATAGAACGCGGGCCGGTTCTGTATTGTGCAGAGGGGCACGATAACAACGGGAAAGCGTTGTCTCTTACCATTTCACCTGATCAGGCATTTACCCCTGAATTTCGCAAAGATATACTGGGAGGTATCAATGTGCTGAAATCGCAAAGCGCGACGCTTATCCCCTACTACGCCTGGGCAAACCGCGGCGCTAACGAAATGACCGTCTGGTTCGATTCAGCGAAATAAACCTGCTCATTTCGCAAGATTCTTTTTGACAGTTTCCAGGTCTTTCAGCTCACCGTCGACAATGACATTGACATCACTTTTCTTGAAAATGTCATTGTCGGACACGAGCTTGGTTTTGAAATATAAAGTAAACGGAATGGATTTCCCTTTGGTAACCACCTGCCCCACCGCTTTGAGTAATTTGCCCATTTCCACAGTGAGCGGGATCTGATAGATTTCACTACTTTTTCCCTTGATTTTGGTAGCCCCTTTCACACTACCCTCCGCAAGCCGCTCCTGCGTGCCGAGGCTCACCACATAGGAAGGATCCTCAAACTGCACAGGGAAGGGATTTTGATTGGAAAACTTCAACTGCAACATCACTTCTGATTTCCCCAAACGAAACTTGGTAAGGTCAAAATCTACGATCTCCACTTTTGGAAGACGATATAGGGGTAGTCGTTTATCTTTGCTGAGCGTGATGGAATCTTTGCCTAAGAAAGATCTGTTCAGCGTAAACCTGCCTTCAAAATGGTAGTTGGCGCTGTCCTCGCCCTGCCTGGCTTCCGAATCTCCCTCCTGTTTCAACTTCTTGATTTTCAACTTTGCCGGCACGCTGACCATCGTACTGTCACGCGACTTGATCAGCAATGGTTTGGCATATTCATCCTCGACAATAGTTACTCCGTTCATTTGAACAAAATAGTCGAAACGCTTGATATCAAGCTCGATAGGCAAAGGGTTATGTACCAGTAATTTAAGTGAAAGATCAATGGTACTGTCGGTAATATTGGTGATATGCCCGATACCCATTTCCACTCTGGGTTTGAGCCCTGAAACCGGGTTTGCATTCTCCTTTTTGTAGTAATTCCATCCTAACCAGCCACCAACCACAAGTATAATAATGACTATGAGCGTAATAAGTGTTTTACGGTTTTTCATTTGCGTGGGTATGATTTAGGTGAAGAATACTAAAACCATTCCGTTCTCCGCCGACCCGGCGTTCTCAATGTGATCAATGCTTAGCCGTTGCTACTGCCGGGTTTGAACTAATATGTGTGTACTAATTTCTGCATGTGAGCCGAACGAAGTCTGCTGGGATGCACTCAGGGTATTGGAATGGATTTTTTATAACGGCTGCCTCAGTTGGATGCACCACATTCAACCAATCAACAATCTTAACCATTAAAATCAACAATCATGAAAGCGACGAAAGGCAAAGCCACCAAACAAATCACAGGAAATGACAGTGAAAAATTAAAAGAACTTTTTGTAGACGGCCTGAAAGACATTTACTGGGCTGAAAAGCATTTGGCAAAAGCATTGACGAAAATGTCCAAAAATGCAACTTCCGACGAACTGAAAGCAGCCTTTGAGCAGCATACCACTGAAACCGAAGAGCATGCGACCCGCCTGGAACAGGTTTTTGAAATGCTAGGAGAAAAAGCGCAGGCAAAAAAATGTGCTGCTATGGAAGGGTTGATCGAGGAGGCTAACGAGATCATTACCAGTACGGACAAAGGAACAATGGTGCGCGATTGCGGGCTCATTATGGCCGCGCAAAAAGTGGAGCATTATGAAATTGCTTCCTATGGCACCCTGCGCAACATCGCCCGGACACTGGGCCACAACGATGCCGCAGAAATGCTTCAGCAAACACTTGATCAGGAAGGTGAAACCGACCACAAGCTGACTGAGCTGGCAGAGGCTTACGTGAACGAGGAGGCTAGTGTAGAATAAACTGGCATATGTGTTAAAACAAAAAGTGGTGACCTGCCTGATGCGGGTCACCACTTTTTTTCTGTATAAAGATAGTACACTAGGTCAGATTCAACTTTCCGTGATCACCTCCTTCCGGCGTTGTGCCGGTTAATGCCGCCTTGAGCATCGAGAAGAATACGACCATTTTCGAAGATGTAGCATCCCAATATGCAGCCTCTTCGGTTACAACCCTGATTAGCACCAGATCGGGATCGTCTTTTCCTTCCGGAAACCAGGCTTTCGACATGACATTGAACAGTTCCTCCTTTTTCGCCTCGTCGTGAACCTGTCCGGCATTACCGGAAATACTCAGGTAGGTATTGTTTTTAGGTTCTGAATAAATCAGGGTTACCGACTCGCCGTTATTACTGGCCGGCTCGGAGTTACGACTAGCAAAAAACCACACATTTCCTTCATTATCAATCTCCTGCGTAGTCATCGGGCGTGAATCGATCCGGTTGTTTTTGTAAGTGGTGTACATACAAAAACGAATGTCCTCAGCCAGCGACTTCAATTTTTTTATCGCTTCTTGATCTTCAAAATCCTTTTCCATGATGGTGTTTAGTTTGTCTTATGAATCATTTATCAAAAGATCCTAAAACAACCATTCCATAGGGGAAACGAGCAAAGTCTATTCCCTTACCAGCCGCTCATATTCCCGTTTGGCCAGCGCATCTTCATCCAGATTGCCGTATGCGGTAAAATAATGCATTCCCAGCCCGATACCCCAGCCCAGCATCGGAAAGACCGGCCAGGGAATGGGGTTGAAATTTGGATAGTGTGTGAAGAAATACAATAGCCACAGGCCGGCGTTGATGATCAGGTAGGTGCGCAAATGAATTTTGAAAGCTGCCCTTTTTTTCGCCTTTTTCCATAGAACTGCATCACGCGGAGTTTCCATCTTCTTTTCGTTTTTTGGTTAGATGAATCAGTTGCCTATAATATCCTGATGTTCAGGAGCTATAACTCAAAACTAACGAACTGGCGGCCTGAATTCAATCTTCACCCGACGGAGTGTAGAAATTCCCCGACGAAAGAACGAAATGCAGGGGTAAACTTCAATGTACCTTCTAAAATTCAAGCCGGTAATTTAAAACGGGTATCAGCCCGGTTTGCGTGATCAACTTCACCCGATCTGTTTTTTTATCATAGTACCTGTCAAATGCATTCAACCGGTTGGTCACATTCTGAACGTCCAGGGAAATCGTCGACGCGGTACGTTTCTTGTTTTTCGTATAGCTCACGCGCACATCGCCCCTGAAATAATGGGGAAGTTGCTCCGAATAGCTTCTTGTCCAATCACGCTCGGTCCTGCCTTTTTCCCGCGATTTTCCGAGGTCGACCGGCGTAGACATATTGCCTCCTGCGGCCAGGAGCTTGATATTTGCTGCAAAAATGTTCGTTTTGTTTTTACCGACACGCCACTCCTTCCCAGCCAGGAGATTCTGCACAAACTTCCCGTTAAACCGGCTGTCCCGCTCAATGCCGTCGCGGCCTGTGTATTTGGACTGGTAAAGCGAGGTAGTGCTCATCAGATAAATCCCGCCTGTCAGCGACTTCTCGATTGTAAGCTCCAGACCATAGCTTTTGCCGGTCCCCTCGCTCACCAGGGAATCGCTTACGAAACCTGATATTTCGTTCATCAGGGAATTATGCAGCAAAAACGGACTGGTTGTGTTCGCCGGGCCTATCGGGACGTGATAGTGATGCTGATAGTAGGTTTCTGCCAATATCCGCCAGCTTGCCGAAGGCCTGAATTCATACCCCGCTACCAAATGTGCCGATTTCATTAGTTTGAGGTCTTTGTTGATCAGATTATCCTGGCCCTCACTGGCCTTGATTTGTGTGAAGTAGGTAGAAATGGATTCCGTTTTACTATGCAGGCCAGCCCCGAAACTAACCGTTGACCTTGACGCAACTGCCCATTTTAGTCCTACACGCGGCTCAATGGAATGCTGTTTGTTCAACCCCAGCAACATCGCATGTACCCCTGCATTGACGGTAACATTCGGCGAAAGCCGCGACTTTAACTGTCCGTAAGCCTGAAAAAGTTGTGTACTGCCTTGTTGATCGACATTTTTAACCCAGGGTCCGTCTTCATTATCCTGGTCAAAAAGATTGAAGTCCATATGATTGATAATCGCTCCTGCCCTGATCGTGTTTCTTGCATTCAGTTTATAATTAAAGAGCGTCGAAATTCTTAAAGTCTGGTTGATAAAATTCTGCTGAAACGCAGTCCCATCCTCCTTGTCTACAAAATCACCGCTTTGCTTGGTCGCGGCATACGAGACGATGGTTTCCATGTACGCTTTGTTACTGATATAGCGCAGATAGTTTACCCCTATAATTCCCCTGTTGGACGTAAATTTCTCCTTTGTCTCTTCATTATTGATGGTGGAAGTACTGATCCCGCCCATTCCCCAAACCGAAACCACCGCTTTTTCATCATAAGGCAGGTAAACTTTAAACGCTCCGTCCTGAAAATCGTTGACAGCATCACCGCCAACCTGCACTCCTACTTTACTTAAAATGGATAAGGTAGAATAGCGGTAATTGGCCAGATAAGAAGCACCACCTTTGGCTCCGATAGGCCCTTCGGCTGCGAAATCAAGCCCCAATACACCGGCCTGCATAGCGTATTCACGCTTTTCATTATTGCCTTTTCTTAATTTCAGATCGAAGACCCCGGAAGTAGCATTTCCATATTCAGCGGGGAAAGCACCGGTTAAAAAATCCGAATTTCCCAGCACATTGGCACTCAAAGCACTTACACCACCACCTGATGAACCTTCGGCAGCGAAGTGGTTGGGGTTGGGAATTTCAACGCCTTCCATTCTCCACAGTAACCCTTTCGGGCTGTTACCCCGAATGACGATTTGGTTACCGCCGTCGTCATTGGTGGCCACTCCTGCAAATGAAAGTGCCATCCTCGCCGGATCATTTACGGAAGCGGCGAAACGCTTGGTCTGGTCTACCGTAAAAGATCGCCCGCTCACGCTGACCATATCGTTAAGCGGTGCACCGGTCTCCTTCTGCGCTTTTACAACCACTTCATCCAATGCTTTAAAGGATTCTGTCAGTCTCATATTCAGCTCCACTTCCTTTCCCGACCCTACTGAAATCTCCTGCAGAAATGCATCGTCATAACCAAGCGAGGTTACTTTTATGGAATGCCTGCCAACAGGCACCTGCGGGATCCTGAAATTTCCTTCGGTATCTGTAACCCCTCCCTGAATAGGATTGAGGGAAGTAATAATCACGTTCGCACCGATCACCGGCTGCTGTGATTCTGTGTCTACGATCCGACCCTTTACAGTCTGCGTAGGTTGCTGAGCAAAAGCCGCAACGCCGAATGCGGCGGCAATCAGAGAGAAGAAATACTTTTTCATAGCTAGTTGTTTCGGTCTTGACAACTTAGCTACGGGCTACCCTAATTTTTTTCGGAAAGATTGATTGAATGGTATTTTGGCTGTATGCTTTAGGCCTTAGGCTGTTGGCTATTGGCTGTTGGCTGTTGGCTGTTGAGTAATCTTACACGATTAAAGTTAAATCAGTAAAACATAAAAAGGCCAACGGCTAATGGCTAACAGCTAACATCCTAAACCATACAGCCCAAAGCCACCATCCAGCTTATACGCCCCATCCCAAAACAAATATTCCATTTTCGTTGCCGTAATATAGGCTTCGATCATTCTTTGGCGGGTTTGTTCTGACGCGGACGCTGCGAGCTGGTTGCATATGTTGAGGGCTTTCTGAACGGAATGTGCAAATTCTTCGCCCGCGTAGGCATTGATCCAGTTTTGATATGGATTAGGGGTGGTTTGATTGGCGTAAATATGGTCGCCGACTTTTTTGTAAATCCAGAAACAGGGAAGCAATGCAGCCACTGAAACTTCATAGGGTTCAAATGCACTGGTTGCGAGCAAATAATTGGTGTAAGCAAAACAGCCTGGTCCCTTTCCCGAATCAAATTCAATCTCGTATTCCTTGAAATAACTCAAATGCAGCGCCCTTTCTACTAAAATTGCATTTTGCGCAAATTCCAGGAAATCCAGCAGCTCATGACTGTTAGCTGCCCTGGTACCGGTCATTGCAATTGCCCGGGCGAAATCGGCGAGATAAAGTGAATCCTGATAAATGTAATATCTAAATTTTTCGGGCGGCAGACTACCTTTTTGGAGCTCCTGATTAAATGGATGAAGCTTTATTTTTTCATAAATCGGCAAAGTCTGCTCCCAGAGCAGGTCCGTAAATTTCGTCATATTAATTGCATTGGAACGGGAGAAAAAGAATGGTTCAGCGGTCCGGGCCCGGCTCCTGTCGTCACATTTTTGCCAGCCTCAATAGCGCCTGAAATGTATTTTTTTGAAAAAATGATTGCTTCGGGAAGTGAATTTCCTGTTGCTATAAATGATGCAATAGCCGAGGACAATGTACAACCGGTGCCGTGCACGTTCGGACTGTCGATATATTCGCTTTCCATAATCAGGGTATCCTGGTTTTTTTGGGCAAAAATATCAGAAAGCACCGGGGCAACGAGATGCCCGCCTTTTAGCAAAACCGCATTGCAACCCCGCCGTACCATTTCCTCGGCGGCTATTTTCATCGCCTCAACCGATTCAATCTGCTCTGAGATCAATATCTGCGCTTCGTCGAGATTAGGGGTTATCAGGTTTACCTTTGGAAAAAGCGCCTCCCAGAGTACAGAAACCGTTTCGTCCTGGATGAGCCTCGATCCGCTTGTGGAAACCATCACCGGATCGAACACCACAAATCCCGGCTTGTATTTAGCAATGATCTCCGAAATCACAAGCGCTACTTCAATCGTATTGACCATCCCGATTTTGACCGCATCAACAGTGATATCTTCAAATACCGCTTCGAGCTGCGCCCTTAGAAATGCAGGCGGCACAGGGTGTATTGCACTCACGCCCAATGTATTCTGCGCCGTGAGCGCCGTAATCGCGGAAGTTCCGTAAGCACCCAGAGCTGCGATGGTCTTCAAGTCTGCCTGAATACCCGCGCCTCCTCCGCTATCGGAGCCAGCGATGGTCAGTACGGTTGGGTAGCGGTTCAGGGCTTGTTGGGGGCGGTTGGGCATTGGTAGGGGTGGTTGGGAGTGGTTCGGGGTTGATGGGGTGGTTCGGGGTTGTTAGGAGGTATGGTTTGGTTCTTTGGCGGCCAGGATCATGGATTTCAGACGGAAAGCGGCTTCGTAGGGGGAAGTTGCGCTGCAAATCGCTGATACTACCGCTATTCCGGTGGCTCCGTTTTGCATGGCGGCGCCGGCATTGGTCAGGTTGATCCCGCCTATGGCAATAAGCGGATGTTTGCTTTGCGTGCTGATCCCGCGAAGCCCGTCAAGCCCCCAGGGTTTTTGCGTATCGGTTTTAGTAGGTGTTTCAAACAGCGGACTAACGCCCAGATAAGAAATATCCCACTCCTCTGCCTCAATTACATCCCGATCATTCTCGACCGAGATACCTATGATCTTTTCAGGCGGCAGCATTTGGTTCAATAGTTCAAATGGCATATCATTCTGTCCTACATGCACACCGTCGGCATTGGCTGCCAACGCCACGTCTACACGATCATTGATGATCAGAGGCACATTGTAAGGTTCCAAAATAGCTTTCAGCCGTTTAGCCCTATCAATAAATGCCCGGGTGGACAATGTTTTTTCTCTGAGCTGCACCATGGTAACCCCTCCCTGCACAGCTTCCTCAACCACCCAGAGCAAGTCGCGGCCAAGACAGGCGGCTTCGTCGGTTACCAGGTAAAGCTGAATATCGGTTTCGGGAGTTGCCATTGCATATTGTTTAATCAGGATACTTTGATTTTGGAAAGTTCGGCCAGGTGTGCCGGCGTAATATCAGACAAGCAATCCAGAAATGCAACCTGAAACGAGCCGGGAGATTTGGCATTCCGGTATGCCAGCTCACCACAAACGCCCATCATTACCGCTGCCGATACGGCCGCTTCGAAAGGATCTGCGACCGTAGCGGCAAACGCGCCCGCAATCGCAGTCGCCGAGCAGCCCATTCCGGTCACTTTCGTCATCAAAGCCACGCCGTTTGAAACATAGGCGGTTTGATTCCCTTTTACGATTACGTCCACTGCGCCGCTTACACTCACTGCGCAGTCAAATTTCTTACTCAATGCCCAGGCCGCTTCCAGGCTCAGATCTGAGCTGGCGGTACTGTCAACACCTTTTGTCTGCACATTAGCACCGGCCAATGCCAATATTTCCGATGCATTTCCGCGAATGATCGCCGGGGAAGCTACGTCTAAAAGTTCCGTCAAAGTATTATTCCGGTAACTGGTCGCGCCGGCGCCTACCGGGTCGAGCACGATGGGTTTCCTCAACTCGCCGGCCTTTTTCATAGCTGCTTTCATGCCGGCAACCCAGGGCGGAGAGAGGGTGCCGATATTAATGACCAAAGCCCCTGAAATCGACACCATTTCTTCCACTTCTTCCACCGCATGTGCCATTACAGGCGACGCTCCCGCAGCTAACAATGCATTGGCCGTGTAGTTCATCACCACAAAATTGGTAATGTTGTGCACCAGCGGTGTGGTATTTCTGAGGTTAACAAGGTTTTGTTCTAAATGAAAATCCATATCAATGTATTTAATCGGACTGATGGAACGGGCAAACCGGGGGAAACTTCGACTTATTTCTGGTTTTGTATTTGCGTAAAAGAACGGGTTAGTAACACCCTGCACGCTTTTTCCTCCGACAGTATCAACTGTTTCAGGTTCAAAGGGTATGAATCTCAGTCCTCTTTTTGGACACCCCCAAAGCCATTCTTATTTGCGAAAGTAGTAGTTTTAAGGAGTTATTAAAAAACATTTCACCTAATCCGAAAGCGCAGATTTCGATTTACAGAAAACATATAATGATCAAGGCAGCAATATTTGATATGGACGGGTTGCTTATCGACTCGGAACCGATGTGGCACCAGGCGGCGCATGAAGTAATGCAGAAAGTTAATTTTAAATTGACCGAAGAATTGAAACTGCAGACAACGGGATTGTCAATCAAGCTCTTCCTTGATTTTTGTCATAAAATCCAACCCTGGAACACCCCGAGTTTTGAAGAGCTTGAAAAAGAGATCCTGGAAAAAGCACATACCCTGATCCTGAACAACGCCATAGCAATGCCCGGTGCGATAGAGTTGCTCAAAACACTGAAAGCGGAGGGCTTGAAACTGGCAGTAGCTTCGGCTTCCCACATGGAGCTGATCGAAGGTGTGCTGGAAAGGCTGGGAATCACCGATTTCTTCGATACCTGGCATTCTGGGGAACTGGAAGAATTCACCAAGCCTCATCCCGCAGTGTATTTGACAACCGCCAAAAAACTGGGCGTGAAACCGGAAGAATGCATTGCATTTGAAGATTCCCACGCCGGATTACGGTCGGCGCACGCGGCTGGAATGGTCACGATTTCGGTACCTGCGGCCGAAGTTTTCAAGGATCCGAAATTTGATATGGCGCATTACAAAATCAGCTCGCTGGAAAAATATATATTGGGCGAAATGTCGGGGGTACCTCAGAGTGTGGTGGAGGAGTGAGGAGGATTTTGATTAATTGTTGATGCTTTTGTCATTGATCATTAGTGGTCATTGATTGTCGTTAGTTGTCATTGATTGTTTGATGTTTTTTTGGACACTCTCAAATAAAGCATTGGAAAAGAATTGCAACAACACCTGACTATATAATAACAACTAATGACCACCAATGACAAAAATGACCAACCATCCCCACCCTTTTCCTAACTTCCCACAGGCATGATCGGACTCCGGCATTTCAGTATTATGATCATGATCAGGATCGCAATTATTATCCTGAGTGTGATCGCATTGGCATGGCTTGCGGCCAGACATACCAATGAAATGCTTGTTTACGTGCTTGGAACGATCTTTATTTTCGTCCAGGCTTCGCTGCTATATCAGTATGTTACGAATGTCAACCGCAAGCTGACCTACTTTCTGGAATCCGTCCGGTACTCCGATTTTACGATCAACTTCCGGTCTGACAATAAAATGGGGCGGACGTTCAAGGAGCTGAACCAGCAATTCAATGAAGTTTTGCATGCATTCCGGCAGGCCAGGGCTGAGAAAGAAGCCAACCTGCAATATCTGAATACGATCGTACAGCATATCGGCACGGGACTCATCACATTCGACAGTACCGGGCAGGTGAATCTGATCAATAATGCAGCTTTAAGAATGCTGGGTATCTACCGGCTACACCAACTGATCGAACTAAAAGACAAGCACCCAAGACTATACGAGCTGCTTTCCAACCTGAACAGCGGCGTGAGAGAGCTATACCGTACCCCTTCCGACCAGCCGCTTGCATTGCAGGGAGCAGCGATCCAGCTGCGGGGCATGTGGGTGCGGATCGTGGTTCTGCAGAATATTCAAACCGAGCTTCAGCAGCAGGAAGTAGAATCCTGGCAGAACCTGACGCGCGTTTTGCGGCACGAGATCATGAATTCCATGACACCGATCGTTTCCCTGGTAGGTACCATGCGGCTCATTGTGAATGAGGACATCGAAAAATCCACGAGTGACCAGGAGGCTGTGAATGATCTCAAAGAGGCATTATCGACCCTCGAAAAAAGGAGTAAAGGGATGATGCAGTTTGTGAATGCATACCGCGATTTTACGACATTGCCCAAGCCCGTAATTGCTAACAACAATGTCTCCGAGCTTTTGCACGAAGTATTGCAGCTGCTGCAAACCGATCTTGTCAGGTCGGGTGTATTGTGGAAGTTGTCGGTCAAACCGGAAACGCTGATTGTGAAAGCCGACGCCAGTCAAATTCAGCAGGTACTGATCAACTTAGTCAAAAATGCGTCGGAATCGTTCTCCAACCAGACCAACCGGCTTATTACCCTATCAGCATACCAAACGGACAACACGGTGATGATCGAGGTAGCCGACAATGGTGACGGCATTGAACCTGAGGCAATTGAAAATATTTTTATCCCGTTTTATACGACTAAAAAAACGGGTTCGGGTATCGGATTAAGTCTTTCCCGCCAGATCCTGCAGCAACATAACGGCCAGCTGAATGTAACTTCCGAAGTTGGAAAAGGGACTGTTTTTACGTTGATTTTTTAAGCCGGTAAGAATCGTACATACTTACAACCTTTTTTACCCCACACAAGTCTTTTCTAGAAATTTAATCAGCGTTCTATGAAAAAGCTTCTGTTGATCGTTACCGGGATTTGCTGCGTTTTTTCCTGCCAGAAAACTTACATTGATAAAGATAACAGCCTTGCTTACAAGGAAACGATCGAGATCAATGACGTGCCAAGAGCTACCCTCACTTTTTTCGATTTTTACGACGGCCGCTGCCCGGAAGATCTCACTTGCATATGGGGAGGCTATGCTTTTGTGGACTTGCTGTTGTCGGGCGTGACAGCTACTGGCCGGGTTGAAGAGCACGTTGAAATTTGCCTGGGAGAGTGCGGGGTTGTGCGCAAAGACACAACCGAGATTGCCCGCATGGTGAATGATACGGTTGTCAAATCTTTTGCGGGACAACAATACAGATTCATACTTTCATCACTGACTCCTGCCCGAAAATCAACCGATACCCCAAATAAAGAGAATCACCGGATCAGGCTCAGAGTGGAGAGGCAGTAAGGCTTCCCCAGATCTTCCAGGAACTAAAATCTATACGTTATGAAAAAGCTTCTGTTGACGATTGCCGCCTTGGGGTGTGTACTTTCCTGCCAGAATAACACTATCGATAAACGGGAAGGTATCGCGTACAAGGAAACCATCGATATAAACGATGTTCCAAAAGCGACCGTCACCTTTTACGGTTACGGAGACAGCCGCTGTCCTGAGGGTGCAAACTGTGTTTGGGCAGGATATGCGACGGTAGACCTGCTACTGACGGGTGTCACGACAGAAGGGAGAGTCAGTGAGCATGTGAAAATGTGCCTCGGCGATTGCAGGTTCTTTCAGAAGGACAGCACGAAAACGAGAAGCAGCTACAATATGGCCGATACACTCGATAAATCCTTTGCAGGACAACAGTACCGTTTCATACTTACATCCCTCTATCCGGGCCCGACGCTTGATACTACCCGTCAGAAGGAAGTCCGGCGGATTATGCTGAAAGTGGAGAAAAAGTAACGTTACTGCTGCACTGCCAGCTTACTTTTACGGTATCCGTAACTGAAATAAATCACCAGCCCGATCGCCAGCCAGATCACAAAGATCAGCCAGTTGGACGAGCCTAATTCGGTCATCAGATACAGATTGGTTAATATACCTGCAACGGGGAGAATTGAAAAATTGTATTTGAAGCTCATTCCCGCCATCACAATCCAGGTGATCCAGAAAATAATTGTAAGCAGCTTATGTTCAACAATTTCCGCTGCCGACAATCCTGACCATTCCGCAACAACTTCCTGACCGTACATCGCAAGGCCTGCTATGGCAATTACAAGCAATATCCCAACCAGGTATTTCCCGTTGAGATAAGGAACGCGAAATTTGGAATGGGCCGAAATGCCTTTGTGATCGAGATAAAGCACTCCCCCGCAAACGAGAATGAAAGCGAAGAAAGTACCTACGCTCGTCAGATCGACGAAGAAATCCATTTTGAAAAACAATGCGGGAATACCTACGACAAAACCCGTGACGATAGTAGCAAAGGACGGCGTCTGATACTTCGGGTGGATTTTAGAGAAACGTTTCCATAACAATCCGTCGCGGCTCATGGTCATCCAGATGCGCGGCTGCCCCAGCTGATACACCAGCAATGCGCTTGTGATCGCGATCACCGAACTTACCGAAATAACTCCCGCCATAAAATCCAGGCCGTTTTCCTGAAAAACGAATGCGAGCGGATCGCTCACTTTCAGCTCGGTGTAATTAACCATGCCGGTGAGTACCAGCGTGATCAATACATATAAAACGGTACAGATAATCAGACAGTAGATCATCGCTTTGGGCATATCCCGCTGCGGGTTTTTACATTCTTCCGCTGTTGTAGAAATTGAATCGAAACCTATAAAAGCAAAAAACACTGCCGCTACCCCGCTCAGAACACCCTTCGCTCCGTTGGGTGCGAAAGGCGACCAGTTTTCCGGTTTTACGTAAAAAGCGCCCGCCAGAATTACGAGTAATACCACGCCGATCTTCAAAACCACCATGATATTACTTGCGGTCCTCGACTCGCGGATACCGACATATACCAGTGCGGTGATCAACAAGGTCACAATGCCGGCTGGCAGGTTGAGCATAATCGCAAAATCGCCGATCCGCGGGGCGGTTTCGTAGGCAGTAGCTGCAAACTTTTCGTAAGTGGAAAGCTGCGCTGCACCCAGAGTCTGCATTTTGGCAAATGCCTCCGATGCAGTTTCCTGATTGATCGTCAGCCAGCCGGGTAATGTAATTCCGAATCCTTTGAGCATACTCACAAAATACTCCGACCAGGATATTGCCACCACCATATTGGAAACGGCGTATTCAAGGATCAGTGCCCAGCCGATGATCCATGCAAAAAGCTCCCCGAAAGCAACATATGCATACGTGTAGGCACTACCGGATACTGGTACCGTGCTTGCAAACTGTGCGTACGACAATGCTGTGAACACGCAGGCTATCGCCGTAAAAATAAAGAGCAATGACACCGCCGGGCCGCCATTGTAACTCGCCAGTCCGATTGTACTGAATATTCCTGCCCCCACAATTGCGGCAATTCCGAGAGAGACCAGGTCTCGCACGCCCAGTATCTTGGCCAGTCCTCCATGCTCGCCTGAATGCGCGTCTTTCAGTATTTGCTCAACTGTTTTTTTACGAAATAGGGAAGAATTTTGTTTCATGAAGGAGCTGATTTACCTTGTACCGGAATGCGATAAGTTTGGCTAAAATAATGATATTCTCAACGCATGTCCGAGCCGGCTGCAAATTTGTTTGATTTGCCCGTGTCTTTCCGAAGAAAATTCTTGCTTTATAAATGAAACCGAAGAAGATTGTGTTATTGATCTGATTTGGGGCTTACCTGTTCTTTTACAACGATATGAGATTGATATTTACTTCCATACTTCTGTTACTTTTCGCACCGCTCGCTTTTTCGCAAAATAGCAAGGCTTACACAACTGCTCAGGCGCATTCGCATAATGACTATATAAGAAAAAACCCTTTTTACGACGCCTATGAGCAGCAATTTGGCTCCATGGAAGCCGATCTTTATCTGGTCGACGACAGCCTGTTTGTAGCACACGAGTTGAAGGAAATTAAACCGAAAAGAACATTTTCTACCCTTTACCTCAATCCCATTGTTGAACAGACCCGAAAAAATAACGGTAGCATTTACCCTCAGGGGAACGTACCACTTCAATTACTGATCGATCTGAAAACTTCGGGACCCGAAACGCTGGCCGCGCTAGTAAAACTATTAGAACCACATCAAAAGGGATTCGCCCCGTCCGGTTCGGTGAAAATTGTGATCAGCGGAAACGTGCCGGAACCTGCCCGGTTTGGAGATTATCCTGCCTACATCTTTTTCGACGGCCGCCCTGAGCATACCTATACGCCGGAGCAACTGAAACGGATCGGATTAGTGAGTCAGTCTTTCCAGAAATATTCGAAATGGAACGGCGAGGGCCCCCTGCCAGAAAAAGAAAAGAAGAATTTGCAAAAAGTGATCGGCCAGGTCCATGACCTAGGGAAAAAAGTAAGGATATGGGCCACGCCCGACAACATTAATTCCTGGCGCACACTCATGTCGATGGGCGTCGATTACCTGAATACCGACAAAGTGAGAGAAATGGGCGACTATCTGCGAACGGCGCCCCGATAAGCATTACCAAACGCTAACCAAACCCTGCATGTCGTCCGAACAAAGCGCCTCCCTCAAAAAAGTTTTAAAACCCATCCACCTCTGGGCAATCGCCGTCGGACTTGTTATTTCCGGTGAATATTTCGGCTGGAACTATGGCTGGGGTGTGTCGGGCACAGTCGGATTTCTGATCGCCACACTGGTGGTGACGGTCATGTATGTAACCTTTATTTTTAGCTTTACTGAACTGACTACATCCATTCCGCAGGCTGGCGGGCCTTTTTCTTACGCGCACCGGGCATTTGGCTGGTGGGGCGGACTGATCGCGGGATATGCAACACTGATCGAATTTCTGGTCACACCCACTGCTATCGCATTTGCATTGGGCAGCTATGCCCACTTTTTATATCCTTCGCTTGAAGTACTTCAGGTAGCATTCGCCTGCTATGCAATTTTCATCGTGATCAATTTGCTGGGTATCAAGGAATCCGCACTTTTTTCGCTGGTTGTCACCCTCCTCGCTGTGGGAGAATTATTGGTTTACATCGGCATCATAGCACCCAGTTTTTCCTATGATACATTCGTAACCGACCCGATGCCATTTGGCTGGCCGGGCGTATTTGCGGCACTGCCTTTCGCAATCTGGTTCTACCTGGCAATCGAAGGCGTTGCGATGGTTGCCGAAGAAGTGGAAGATCCCAAACGCACCATTTCCAGGGGTTATATATATGGAATCCTCACGCTGGTTATACTGGCACTTGCAGTGATGATCGTAACCGGCGGAATCGCGCCCTGGCAGTCATTGAGCGAAATCGACTATCCCTTGCCCGCCGCACTGGGGATTGTGCTGGGCAGGGACAGCAGTCTCACGCAGCTTTTTGCCAGCCTGGGCCTGTTCGGGCTGATCGCGTCTTTCCACGGAACGATCATCGGTTACTCGCGTCAGATTTTTGCTTTGGCAAGAAGCGGTTTTTTGCCGTCCTTTCTGGGTAATGTGAATAGTCATTTTCAAACACCGCACTGGTCGCTGGTCGCGGGGGGAGCAGCCGGCTGCGTGGCGCTGCTGCTCGGAACCACCGATCAGGTTATCATACTTGCGGCTCTTGGTGCGGTGGTGATGTATATGATCAGTATGGCTGCACTTTTTAAACTAAGAAAAAAAGAGCCTGGTCTCGAAAGACCTTTTACCGTGCCTGCGTATCCCTTTTTCCCTGCAATCGCGCTGATACTTTCCGGCGTTTGTCTGTTCGCTATCGTGTATTACAATGTTATACTCAGCCTGTGGTTTTTCGCCGGGCTTGCTATTGTGACACTGCTATTTGTGTTAACCGGCCGCCATAAAACTCATTAGAGTGAGGAATGGAATGAAGCGAAAACTAAATAACCCTATGCCACTATTACTACTTAAACCATGCATTTTTGCCGGTGCAGTGTGGGCAAAGGCTTATTTTGACAAATAATTCTATAAATTTTGATAAGTAGTTGTGTACGAACTGTTTTTAATCGTTATTTTCAATATATTTCCAATAAAAATTTTGAGGCCTCTACCGTAAATCCTAATCAAGTTCATTGCCCGGTGCCTGGGCAGCGACGCATTTCAAAAAAATGAACATTTTAATAGTTGAAGATGATTTCATCATTGCCAGACACCTTCAATTTCTTTTGAACGGATTCGGTTATGAAGCAAATGATATTGCCACAGATTATCCTACTGCAATTGAGTTATTGAACGACAAGATATTTCATCTTGCCATACTCGATATCAATTTGAATGGCTATCAGACCGGCATTGACCTGGCAGACTATATACGTGAGAGACTGGGCATTCCATTCCTATTTTTATCCAGCCACGATGACATCGCGGTCGTAAATGCAGCCTTGCAATCCGCGCCGCATGCATTTCTGCAAAAGCCTTTTCAGAAGATAACGGTTTACACCGCCGTAAAACTGGCACTTAAAAACTATCGTCTGGCAGCCCTGGCTGGCGAATCGACCAGTAAAGAGAAGGAAGATACCACGGTAATTAAAGATTCGCTGTTCATCAAGGAAAAACAGATGTTTACTAAAATCCAGCTTTCCGACGTCCTGTATATCCGCAGCGACGACAATTACCTGGAACTGCACACCAAAAACAAAAAGTACACGATCAGGGAAACGCTGAAAAACATGCTGCAACAGCTGCCGGCAAACCTGTTTTTCAGGGTTCACAAATCCTTTATTATCAATCTGGATGCAATTACTGCAATCGACTACGTGCACGTAATGATCAACGACATTGAAATCCCGATCACAAACGACAACAGGAATGAGCTTTTGAGCAAGGTGAAAACCTTTTCCTAGGCAGACTTCAACTTCTTTCCAGGCATCACCCACACTTTTTACCACTTCACCCCTGAAAAGCTTTGGTTCGCCCCATAAATTTGGGAGATCAATGCTATCGAACTATTTTTAATAGCTTTAAAAAAATCTTATTTTTCTCCAAAATAATCAGGGAATAATAATTAAATTTTAAAAAAATAATTTTACTTGCAGACATCTATTTCATCCGGACATTCGTATCTATAAAAAATTGGCATTTATGCATATAAAATTGCATTGTGCACACATTATATAACCTAAACTAAATCAGTTTGCCCTTAAATTAAATATCGTTGAGAATAATTAAACATCCCTGGGAAGTTATCCCTGGGATGTTTCGTTTTTACACAATACAACTAAATCCCTGGCTTGCCCATATGCACAGGCAGCGAAAATTGCCGGAATATCGACTGGAATAATTTTTTAGCCGACAAATTCGCTCACCTTACAAAATATGACACCAATATGCTCATTCAATCAGTCAGGCATACTTTAGGCGAAGTAGATTCATTTTTAAGTCAGCTTACACAAGAACAGTACAATAGTCCCTGCCGCGAACTCAGCGGGTCGAGTATTGGACAGCATACCAGGCATATTATCGAATTATTTCAGTGCCTGGTTATCCAGTACGAGCAGGGCGAAATCAACTACGACAGCCGCCAGCGGAACACTACAATCGAAACGTTGCCCGATTATGCGAGAAGTTGCATTCAAAAGATCAGGGAAACGATCGACAAGCCGGATAAGTTGCTGGCCCTTTTGCAAAAGGTAGCAGGCCGTGAGCTGACTATCGCCACCAATTATTACAGGGAGTTGCTTTATAATCTCGAACATTGCATCCACCATCAGGCGCTGATCAGGGTCGCTATCCTGGACATGGACAATATTGAGGTTGCCGAAAGTTTCGGGCTCGCCCCTTCCACTATCGAATACAGACAATGTGCACAGTAACATATGTCGCGAAGGGAGATAAGATCATCCTTACTTCAAACCGCGACGAACACCGGGACCGTCCGGCCTCATTGGCGCCCGCGCCTTATCTGATCGGAAATAAAAAGATCACTTTTCCCAAAGATCCCAAAGCAGGCGGTACCTGGTTTGCTACCGATGATTTCGGAAATGTGGCTGTTTTACTGAACGGAGCGGCAGTCGCTCATTCACCTTCGGCATTTCACCGGAAAAGCCGCGGGTTGGTACTGCTGGATATTATCTCAGACCTTTCGCCTGTTACCGCCTGGCAATATGCTGATTTACAAGATATTGAGCCATTTACCATTGTCCTTGTCCAGCAAAAGGCCCTTTTTCAGCTAAGGTGGGACGGACAGAGAAAAGAAACCGTCCCGTTACCCGCAGCCGGAGATTATATCTGGTCTTCCAGTACATTGTATACGCCTGCCGTTCAAATGGAAAGGGCCAGGTGGTTTGAAAATTTCCTGGAAGAAAATCCAGCTGCGAATGTGGAAGAGTTAAAACATTTTCATTCCCAGACCGCGAATGACGATACGGAAAACGGACTGGTTATTCGCAGGAGCAATGGAATGCGAACATTCAGTATAACCCAGGCCGTGATCGAAAATAACAAGAGTGAACTGTACCACTGCGACCTGTCGAAAGAACAGAAATTATCAAATTCTTTCATTTCCGTTTAAAGAACCTGTTTTGAAAAAATACGCGCTTCTGTTCCATAAGCTGACGCACTGGGAGTACTGGCCTTTCGGGATCGTTTATATTCCAATGTACTTTGTGTGGTTTTACTACTCGTTGCGTGCCCGGTCGTTTTTTTTCTTTAACGCTTCCAATCCATCCATACGGAACGGGGGATTTTTAATGGAGTCAAAAAAGGAAATTTATGACCTTTTGCCAGCAGAATTTTATCCAAAAACCGTCCTGGCCAGACCTGGCGAAGCATTAACTGCCATCCGTGCAAAGTATACTAATTTGAAAATGAGCTTTCCGCTGATCGCCAAGCCAGATATTGGAATGCGGGGCATGGCCGTGCAAAAACTGGAAAACGAGGAAGATCTGGCCGCATATATCAATAAAGTTGACTTTGATTTTCTGATACAGGAGTATGTGGATCTGCCTAATGAAATCGGGATTTTTTATGTCCGGTTTCCGAACAAGGAAAAAGGTAAAATTACAGGGATCGTCGCCAAAGAATTCCTGATTGTCGTGGGTGACGGCAGGTCCAACATACAGGCATTAGTCGAAAAAAACCCACGCTACCATTTGCAAATGAATGCGTTACAAAAGATGTACGGTTCCCGGCTCATGGATATCCCTGCTCCTGGCGAACGTATTAACCTGGTACCGTACGGAAACCATGCGCGTGGCTCGCGTTTCGTCAATGCTACTTCCTGGGCCAATGTGAAACTGACGGCGGTATTAAACCGGATTTGCCTGCAAGTACCTCACTTTCACTATGGTCGCCTGGATATTAAGTATAATACGATCGAAGAGCTGGAAAACGGACAGAATCTTTCGATTATAGAGCTGAACGGGGCCGGAAGCGAGCCTACCCACATTTATGATCCGGGCCAGTCGATATTTACTGCCTGGAAGGAAATTGTCAGGCATTTTTCAATGCTTTTCAAAATCAGTAAAATAAACCACCAGAACGGACATCGTTTTATGACTTTTTTCGAAGGACTGGATATGCTCAGACAAAATAAACTTCATGTCAAAAAGCTGGAAAGATTCTAGCGAATGGTAAATCTTAAAAACATTCTTGTTGGTTTTATAGTCAGTATGGTTGGCTCGCTGCCGCTCGGATATATCAATGTAATTGCGCTGAAAATATTTAGCACTCAGGGAATGAGCAGTTTGGTCATGTTCGTCGCGGGTGTCGTGGTCGTCGAGTTTTTGCTGATTTTATTAACACTGAAAGCCGCAAAGTGGCTTCACAGACACAAGCGTTTCACAAAAGCCACTGAAATCCTGTCCATTCTTTTTATGCTGCTGCTGGCAGCTTCTTTTTTCAATGCGCAGCAAACGGTGGGAAACGATGCGATACCGGACTATTTATCGGGTTACCCGCCCTTTCTGCTCGGTATCTTCCTCAATTGCATTAATCTCGTGCAAATACCCTTTTGGCTGGGCTGGAATCTGTATCTGGTGAATGCTGAGATGATCGCGGTAACGGGAAACGAGAAATATGCTTACGTTTCCGGCACCTCGGCGGGCACGTTTGCGGGTGTTTTTCTTTTTGTAATGATCTTTCAAAAAATCCTGGAAAAGACCTCAGCGCTCAGTCCCTGGATATCAACCCACATTTTTTCAATCATTTTCATCTCGCTCGCGGTCATGCAGGCCGTGAAATTTTATAGAAAATACAGGGTTCAGGGATAGATCAGGTATTTTTTTCTTGCCTCTTTGTATTGTGAAAGTCCCGGTTCCCAGCTTTTACGGATCTCTTCTTCGGACGTCCCTGCGATGATCTGTTTTCTCAGATTTTCATTTCCGGACAAATAATCGAAATTACCCATTTGCTTGCTTTGCGACCTGTCAAAAAATCGCTCTTTATCAGGATAGGCTTTGTACATGTCGATCAGCCAGCCCAGATGCAGCTTGCCCGACTTCCGGATATCCTTCATATCATATTCCCTCAGATCGAGCCCAAAACATTCTTTATCCTGGTGCAATGGCGTTTCACTCATTCCTTTTATGCTTTTTGGAGTAAATGAAAACTTGTATTTGTCTTTCAACAAAGGCGCTCCCAACACTGTAAACGGCATATAAGTCCCACGCCCCTGGCTCACGATCGTGCCTTCGAACATGCAAATGTGCGGATAAAGCATAATGGATTGCTGCGTATTCAGATTTGGCGAAGGTAGTACGGGTAAAATATAGGGGGTATCATGCGTGTAATTCGCGATTTTGACAATCTTCAATTTACACTGCATTTTGTTGGGTAGCCAGCCTTCTCCGTTGATCATTTGTGCCAATTCAGCGATCGTCAATCCATGCGAGATCGGAATTTTATACATGCCGATACCCGAATGTAAGTGATCTTCCAATATCGGTCCGTCGACCAGGAATCCATTCGGATTAGGCCTGTCGAGAATGAGCATTTCCTTATTATTCTCGGCACAGGCTTCCATGACGTGCCCTAGTGTATTGATATAGGTATAAAAACGAGCGCCTACATCCTGAATATCAAACAGCATAATATCCAGCTTGGCCATTTGTTCATTCGTAGGTCTTTTTAATTTCCCGTAAAGTGAAATCGCCGGAATACCCGTTTTCGGATCCACGCTGTCGCTAACTTTGTCTCCGTTACTGGCAGTCCCCCTGAAACCATGCTCCGGCCCGAAAATGGCTACTACATTGATCCCCAATGCAACCAAACTGTCGACCATCGGTTTATTGCCGATGATAGAGGTTTGATTGATCACGATTCCTACCTTTTTTCCTTTCAGATATGGAATGTATTCCGAGATCTGGTCTGCGCCGGTGATCGGCACATTTGCCACTGGATTGACGCCTGCGGTGCTGATCGAATCATTTCCCGTCAACACCGGATTTTTGTTGGCAGAAGAATTGACGCAGTTATTGAACAGCAGAATGTTGGCGGCGAGGTAAAATGTGAACAGCACTGGTTTCATCGGGATCAGGATTGAAGATTTTTAAAACTAAGGTTTTTATTGCCACGAATGCGCGAATAAGGCACTAATTATTCGTGCCATATTCGCGGCCGCCGCTGCGGTGCTTTCGTGGCACAAAGATCAGAATAAGCGCATCTGCCCTGCCCGCATAAATTGCGTGGCATCCAGCTCCGGTATTTCTGAACCCTTAAAAAATTTACGACACGCCAGGTGGTGCAGCTGCCTGATATGCTCCGCAAAATTTCCTTCGCCTACCATGCGGTATCCAGCCCGCGAGTCGTTGACCTTCCCGCCGTGACATTCCTTGATCTGGTTCAAAACCTTTGCCGCACGATCCGGAAAGTGGTGATGCACCCACTCGTCGAATATCGTCGCGATCGCACCGTTTAATCTTACCACCGTGTAATTCGCCCAAAGCGCTCCGTTTTCAGCAGCAGCTTCGATAATAGTTGGAATCTCATGATCATTCAATCCGGGGATAATCGGCGCGGTCATCACGCCCATTGGCACGCCGGCTTCGGTCAGTGTCTTCACAACCTGCAAACGCCTCTTGCCGGTTACCGTTCTCGGTTCCAGCTTGTGCCTGAGGTCCTCATTTAGTGATGTAATCGAAATAGCTCCGTGAACAAGGTTAAGCTTCGCCAATTTTTCAAAAATATCCACATCGCGGAGTATCAATGCATTTTTGGTGAGCACACTCACGGGATTGCGATAGCGCAGACAAATTTCAAGCAGCTGCCGCGTAATGCGGTATTTCTTTTCACCGGGCTGGTAACAGTCCGTATTCCCCGAAATATGAATGCTGGTCGGCTGCCATTTTTTAGAATTAAAGAGCTTTTCGAGAAGCTGCGGAGCATTCTTTTTGACTACGATTTTCGTTTCAAAATCAAGTCCTGCCGAAAAGCCCCAGTATTCGTGCGAATTACGCGCGTAACAGTATATACAACCATGCTCACAGCCCCGATAAGGGTTCACGGAATGGAAGTTCCCCAGATCGGGACTGTCGGAAACGCTTAGTAAAGTTTTGGATTCCTCCTCAATAAACTGTGTTTTGGGGTTTACCTCAGGGTCTTCCCATTGCTGCCAGTCTTCGGAAGTATACTCGGTGGATTGCTTGAAGAATTTGTTGTGGGGATTGATAGCGGCTCCCCTGCCCCGCGCCCGGTTGTCCATTTTGTAGTGATGATTTTCATGTTTGTTGATGTTAAAATGGGTTGTATGGGTCAAGACTTTCCAGGTTATGGAGCCTGGAAAGTCTGCGTATGCTAAATTTACTTAATATATCTGAAATCCTCGTCGCCTTTGAGCGACAAAAGCACGTCGTACATCAACTGGATCACGTTTTGAACGTCTTCCTTATGTACCATTTCCACGGTTGTATGCATGTATTTCAGTGGAAGAGAGATCAATGCCGAAGCAATTCCTTCTGTCGAGTAAGCAAACGAATCAGTATCAGTTCCTGTCGACCGGCTTACTGCCTGGCGCTGGAAAGGGATTTTCTTTTCGTCGGCCACGTGGATCAGGAGATCACGTACATTGTTCTGCACGGCCGGACCGTAACAAATCACCGGACCATTACCTGCTTTCAAATCGCCCTGCTCCTTTTTATTGTACATCGGAGATTGTGTATCGTGGGTAACATCGGTACAGATCGCCAGATCGGGTCTCAGCCGTCTCGCTATCATTTCCGCCCCCCGCAGCCCAATTTCCTCCTGAACCGCATTGACTACGTATAATGTAAACGGCAAACGCACATTGTTTTCATGCAGCATGCGGGCAACCTCAGCAATCATATAACCGCCCATCCTGTTGTCCAGCGCGCGACCGATGTAGTATTTTTCATTCAGTTCATCCAGGCCGTCTGCGAAAGTAACCACCGTTCCGACGTGGATACCCATTTCGAAAACTTCATCTTTTTTGGCCGCTCCTACATCTATAAATAGCTCGTGCACTTTGGGCACCTGATCTTTTGCCACCTCACGAACGTGGATCGCGGGCCAGCCGAATACCCCTTTTACAACACCTTTCGCTGTGTGCAGGTTAACCCGCATGGAAGGTGCAATTGCCGCATCGGAACCACCATTACGGCGGACGTGAATGTAACCATCGTCAGAAATGTAATTGACAAACCATGAAATTTCGTCGGAATGTGCTTCGATCACCACTTTGTAATCCTGTCCCGGGCCTATTACCCCGACGGCCGTACCATAAGTGTCGATAATTTCCTCTTCGATATAAGGCCTGATGTAGTCCAGCCAGATCTGCTGGCCAGTGGATTCGAAGCCGGTAGGCGATGCATTATTTAAATACTTATAAAGAAATTCTGTGTTCTTGTCTGCCATAAACCAATTTAAAAAGTACTGAAAATGATATGGATAAAACTTTCCTATTCAGCTTAACTACCTTTTCAAATATCTCAAAAAAGCCCAGAATGGACGTTTCTTAAGGTATTCCAGATCCGCCTGATTTTGGAAAGCTTCGCGTTCAAACGAAATATGAAGATAGGCTAAATAATGTTTTCTGTATTGAACGAGCCGGATTATATATTCGATAAAATACCATGCGTAGAAAACAATCAACCCGAGTTCAAGCTGTTGTTTTAAATGGATCCTTTCATGATTGATCAGGAAGCGGCTGGGTTTTTTTGATTTCAGGAAAATAAAAGGAAAAACGGCCATACCTTCCACCCAGAGGAATGAAGTGCTAAGTATGAAGCCTTTGATTTTCATTTTGCAGGAAGCTTTGTTTATGTGCCTTTGGGCTTTAAGCAGTATGCATTAGGCCCTAAGCATTATTGCCTTTGCTGGTGACAACACCAGCATTTCTTGATCGCCTTTGCTGGTGTTGTCACCAGCATTTTGCCGCACAGCGCAATTACTCTCAATTCTCACATAGATGTATTGCATACAGAATACAGCCTATTTCAATTGCATAGTGCCATGTTGTTGGTGACAACACCAACAATGGCATGGTCGGGGACAACATCGACAATGGCGACCAACGGCGGGCTGACACCAACATTGTCGGTAATTAAGCAAAAAAATTGGATCGTAACTGCCATTCCGGCCGCACGATCCAATTTTTAATAAATAATATCTATTCGCTGAAACGGCTGATATCCAGTACTTCGAACTCCATCACCCCGGCAGGCACTTTAATCTCGGTTGTATCACCTATTTTCTTACCCAACAAACCTTTTCCAATCGGGGAACCCACTGATATTTTACCGGTTTTCAGGTCAGCCTCCTCTTCGGAAACCAGTGTATATGTTACTTCCATTCCATTTTTGCGGTTTTTGATCTTCACTTTTGAAAGAACAGAAACCTGGGAATTATCAATAGACGACTCGTCGATCACACGGGCAGTGGAAAGAATTTCTTCCAGCTTTGCGATTTTCATTTCATGCATCCCCTGTGCATCTTTAGCCGCGTCATATTCTGCGTTTTCGCTCAAATCCCCTTTGTCCCGCGCTTCTGCAATCTGTCGTGCAATCTCCGTGCGGCCTTTGGTTTTCATATCATTCAGCTCATTTCTCAGCTTTGTTAATCCTTCCTCCGTATAGTATGAAATTTTAGCCATGACCTTAATTGTTGGTTTTAAGTCTTATAAATTTTTTGATTTCCAGATAAAAAAAAAGAACGGCTCTAAGACCGCTCTACAAGAGTAACTACACTCGTAGAAAAAGGTTAGAAGACCTCGTCTTTTCGGTTGCTGTGTAACTTAGAGTTCAACATAATTTGCGTTTAAGAACGACAAAAATAATAATATTTGCGAATGGTAACACCATATTTGTGGAAAAGCCGTCAAGTGCCTATGTCAAATACATTCAGGATAATCTTCATGGGAACCCCCGAGTTTGCGGTCCCAAGTTTACAAAGTCTGGTCGAAAGCAATTCTAATGTTGTGGCCGTTGTAACCGTGCCTGACAAGCCCTCGGGAAGGGGGCAGAAGCAGACTGCTTCGCAGGTGAAAATCTATGCTGAATCACAGGGAATACCTGTCTTACAACCTGAAAAATTACGGGATCCTGCGTTTCTGGAACAACTCAAATCGTTCCAGGCAGATTTGCAGGTAGTAGTGGCGTTCCGCATGTTGCCGGAGGTGGTCTGGAATATGCCTCCGAAAGGTACATTCAATTTGCATAGCTCCCTTTTGCCACAATATCGGGGCGCGGCTCCAATCAACTGGGCGGTTATCAATGGAGAAACAGAAACGGGCGTCACCACTTTTTTCATAGAAAAGGAAATTGACACGGGTAAGATTATTTTTCAAGACAAAGAACCAATTTCGTGGGAAGATGATGCAGGTACCTTGCACGACAGGCTGATGGAAAGAGGCGCCAGACTCGTAGTTAAAACGGTTCAGGCAATCGAAGCGGACGAATATCCCCAGGAAGCGCAGGACGAATCGAAGGAGATTAAATTGGCCCCCAAGATTTTCCGGGAAACCTGCGAAATTGATTGGACACGTCCCTCGATTGAAATACATAATTTTGTAAGAGGCCTATCCCCTTATCCCGCAGCCTGGACAACGCTGAACGGATTTTCATGTAAAATCTTTAAGACTCGGCCCCTCGATTTGAGCGAGAAAGGTTCGCCGGGAGAATTTAATACTGACCAAAAATCGTTTCTTCACTTTAAGACCGGTGACGGCTGGGTTGCGGTAGAAGTTTTGCAAATGGAAGGAAAGAAGAGGATGACAGTCGGAGATTTCCTGCGGGGATACAGACTCTGAGTCAACTCAAATTTTACACACTATACGATCGAAAATATGGCTAACACATATTCGCAAGTCCACCTGCAATTTGTTTTTACCCCAAAATATCGCGCTGCGCTCATCGATCCGGCCTGGGAAGTTGATTTATACAAGTATATCACAGGCATAGTGCAGAAGAACAAACACAAAATGCTGGCGATTAACGGTACAGCTGACCACGTTCATATGTTAATCGGATTTCAGACGACACAGAGTATTGCAAGTTTGATGCAGGATGTGAAAGCCGATTCATTGCAGTGGATCAACAGTCGCGGATATTGTGATTCGAGATTTGAATGGCAGGCCGGCTACGGTGTATTCTCATATAGTAAGTCGGCCGTAAATAACGTGATCCGCTATATTTTAAATCAAAAAGAGCACCACAGGAAAGTCGAATTTTTAGACGAATACGTGACAATCCTAAAAGAATTCGCAATTGATTACAACGAAGCATACATTTTTGAAAAGCCGAAATAAGATTGCGAACACTGTGGCACCTGCGCACCCAGGTTACATCGCTACGCGATTTAGAGACGTCAGAGCAGACGTGTTACCGAGATTACATCGCTACGCGATTTTTGTTTAGTTCAGTTTGCGCTTACCATTGTTACATCGCTACGCGATTTTTTAACTAGAATCCAGAAACGCATCGCAGTCCCAAACCATTCACAAAAAATAAATCCCAGAGGGATGAAAAATATGTAGCATATATGAATGTATCAATCATAGTAGCAGTATCCGATAACGGTGTTATCGGCAAAGACAATCAGTTGTTGTGGCGGTTGCCGGATGATTTAAAGCGTTTTAAACAATTGACGTTGGGTCACCCGATGATTATGGGAAGGAAGACATTTGAATCGATCGGAAAACCTTTGCCGGGCCGTACATCGATTGTGGTAACGCGCAATGCAGATTTCAGTCACGAGGGTGTGGTTACAACCCATTCTCTGGAATCAGCCATAGAAGCTGCGCGGCAAATCGAAACGGATGAAATTTTCATTATTGGCGGCGGTGAATTATACCGGCAGGCGCAGGAAATTGCAGACAGGTTATATGTAACCGAAGTGCATACCGAGATTGACGGAGATACGTACTTTCAGATCGCTGAACCAGCACTGTGGAAGGAGACGGAGCGCAGTGTGCACGAACACGACGAGAGACATTCTTTTAAATTCGACTTTGTAAATTACTCTAGAAAAGCTGACAATTAAGTACTTTTGCATTGACGTAACCCAAAGTGACTCTATTTAAGAATGCAAATTGTAGTTGAAACCCTTACTATCGAATTAAGCACCACACCTGCAGACAAACGTCCGGTTTACATTACCGGGAGTTTCTGTAAATGGCTTCCCGACCTGGAAGAATTCCGAATGACACTCGTAGAACCCGGGCAGTACGTTTTTCAATTTCCCGAAGATGCAGAACTTACGTTCCCGCTCGAATACAAATACACCCGGGGGGGATGGGACCAGGTGGAGCTGGATCAATTTGGCAATCCGTATGCCAATCGGGTGATCATCGAAAAGGATATTGTAGTTCAGGATGTTGTGACACGCTGGCAAACTGATGTCTTAAAAAAAACCGACCTGTCCCCTATTATAGAGCTTGTCTCTGAGAATTTCGATATCCCACAATTTGGCAGAACGAGAAAAATACAAGTGCTGCTCCCGCACGATTATTACGACAGGCCTGATTTAAGCTTTCCAGTCCTTTATATGACAGACGGCCAGAATCTTTTTGGCGAGGGCTCTGAATATGGAAACTGGAAAATCGATCAAAGCCTCAAAAAGCTGGCGACAGAAGGGAAATCCGGAGTAATCATCGTGGCGATTGATCATGGAGATGAAGAAAGGATCGAGGAGCTTTCCCCTTATGCTAATGCGAAGCTGGGTAAAGGGAGAGGTGAGCATTTTTTAAGGTTCATTTCTGAAACCCTCAAACCCTATATGGATGAAACATACCGTACCAAAACTGACCGGCTTAACACCGGAATCGGTGGTAGCTCGGTCGGCGGACTTTTGAGCATATATGCGGCGTTAATGTTCCCCCAGGTGTTTGGCCGGATCATGGCATTTTCGCCTTCTCTCTGGGTTTCCCAACGCATCTATTTCGATGTGATACACTTTTTCGAGCCTTTTGAAACACGGATCTATTTATACGCAGGAGGGAAAGAAGGTGCCAATATGCTGCCAAACTTCGAAAAATTGACCGAATCGCTCGAAACACAGCGATTTGGCTACGATCGTGTTCAGATCAAAACCAACATTGACCCAAAAGGCCAGCATTCAGAAAAGCAATGGAGCAAGGAGTTTCCGGTTGCTTTGAAATGGTTGTTTTTTTAAATAGGGAGGAAGGGAGGAACGGAGAAAGGGACGAAGGAAAATGAAAAAGGGAAGAATGCAGAAGTATCTGCTCCTCTTCCCTTTTTCATTTTCCTTCCTCTACAATATATACTGACTCAAATCCCGGTTTTTCACTAGATGAGACAGCTTCTCTGATACCATTTCCGCGGTCACCGTGATTTGCGAATCCGCTCCGATCACATCGGGGATATCGAACATGAAGTCATTCAATAGCAGACTCATAACCGTTTGTAAACGCCTTGCACCAATATTTTCAACTTCGCTATTGACTTCAAAAGCGATCTTCGCCATTTCCTGGAGTGCGCCGTCTTCAAACGTCAGCTCCACCCCTTCCGCTTCCATCATCGCTTCGTATTGCTTGGTCAGTGCGTTTTTTGGGGTTTTTAGTATCTGATAAAAGTCCGACTCGGTCAGACTGTTCAGCTCTACCCGGATCGGGAAACGCCCCTGCAACTCGGGGATTAAATCGGAAGGCTTCGAGACATGGAAAGCCCCGGCGGCTACGAAAAGAATATGGTCTGTATTGATCACGCCATGTTTTGTATTGACGGCGCTACCTTCCACAATAGGTAGCAAATCGCGCTGCACACCTTCGCGGCTCACATCCGGCCCGCCGCTTCCGCCCGATCGGCTGGACGCCACTTTATCAATTTCATCAATAAAAATGATCCCCAGATTCTCCGCTTTTTTGATTGCCTCCACCTTCACTTCGTCCATGTCGATCAGCTTGGAAGCTTCTTCATCCAGCAATATCTTTCTCGCTTCTTCAACGGTCACCTTCCTCTTCTTTCCACGCCTCGGCATCATATTGCCGATCATTTCCTGGATATTCATCATCGAAACATCGTCCACAGCGCCACCGATCATACCGACATTCGGCATTTGATTTTGCTGCACTTCGATTTCAATTTTACGACTATCCAGCTCTCCATTTCTTATTTTTTCCCGAAAACGCTCCCTGGTACGCTGGTTCAGCTCACCGTCATCTTCCGGCATTTCGTCAGTTCCATTCTCAGTTTTTGTGCGTGGAACGCCTGAACCGTGCACAGGCGGGATCAATGCGTCCAGAATAATATCCTCCACAGCCTGTTCGGCCTTGATTTTCACTTCCTCTTTCTTCTGCATTCGCACCATTCCCACAGCCTGCTCTACTAAATCGCGCACCATACTTTCCACATCTCGGCCCACGTAACCTACTTCCGTAAATTTAGAAGCCTCCACTTTCACAAATGGTGCATCTGCAATTTTGGCAAGGCGACGGGCTATTTCTGTTTTTCCAACGCCGGTTGCGCCGATCATCAATATGTTATTCGGAATAATCTCTTTCTGAATGTCTGCGGGGCTGTTCATTCTTCTCCACCTGTTCCGCAAGGCGATCGCGACATTCCGTTTCGCGTCATTTTGTCCGATTATGTATTGGTCAAGCTCAAAAACGATTTGGCGGGGGGTCAGGCGATTTAAGTGTTCAGTCATCGTATGTTATATCAATAGGTAAAATAATATGTGTTTCAAACCTGCATTCTGTCAAAAACGAAATAGCAGGTCTTTTTAATAATGATCTTTCAGGAAATGAATGCATTTCAGGTCTTATCCGAAAAGAACTATGCCGGTACAAAATGTCATACTGCAACCGTTTGCATTTATTTCCGGAATTGATCCTTCTTCCATCCCCTTGCATTACATTTGTCGCGATTACACAATTCTCTGACCTATATCTGCTTCGGTTCAATGAAAAAAAGTTACTTCTGTCTGATACTATTCCTTTTAAATAGCGCTATTGTATTTGCTCAAACGGCGGAAAAGCCAAAACTGGTTGACTATGTAAACCCTTTGATGGGGACGCAATCGAAATTCAGTTTGTCGGCGGGCAATACTTACCCGGCTATTGCATTACCCTGGGGCATGAATTTCTGGATGCCGCAAACCGGAAAAATGGGTGACGGATGGAGTTATATGTACGACGCAGAGAAGATCCGCGGCTTCAAGCAGACCCACCAGCCTAGCCCCTGGATAAATGATTACGGCCAGTTTTCCATTATGCCGGTCACAGGAAAATTGAAGATCGATGAAGAGGCGCGCGCCAGCTGGTTTTCCCACAAAGCCGAAACTGCCAAACCACATTATTATAAGGTATACCTGGCAGATTACGACGTTACGACAGAGATCGCGCCTACCGAAAGAGCGGCCCAGTTCCGTTTCACATTTCCAGAATCCGACAGTTCATTTGTACTGCTTGATGCATTTGACAGAGGTTCTTACGTCAAAATTATCCCGGCAGAACGCAAGATCATCGGCTACACTACCAAAAACAGTGGTGGTGTACCGGCTAATTTTAAAAACTATTTTGTGCTGATCTTCGATAAAGCATTCACATTCAACTCGGCATTCAGAGGTAAGCAACTGGCGAAAGATACTTTGGAACTGAAGGCAAATCATGTGGGTGCGGTGATTGGTTTTAAAACAAAACGGGGCGAAAAAGTTGGATTGAAAGTAGCCTCTTCATTTATCAGTCCCGAACAGGCTGAGCTGAACCTGCAACGTGAGCTGGGTACTGACAGTTTTGATGTTACGAAAGACAAAGGTGAGAAGGCCTGGAACCAGGAGCTCTCCCGCATTCAGGTGGAAGGCGACAATATCGATCAGATCCGCACTTTTTACTCCTGCCTTTACCGCGTGCTATTATTCCCGAGGAAGTTTTATGAATTTGATAAAGCGAATAAAATAGTCCATTACAGTCCCTACAATGGCGAAGTGCTGCCGGGATATATGTTCACCGACAATGGTTTCTGGGATACTTTCCGCGCAGTTTTCCCATTCTTCACCTTAATGTACCCGACTTTGAACGGGCAGATTATGGAAGGTTTGGCGAATGCTTACGATGAAAGTGGCTTCCTGCCTGAGTGGGCGAGTCCGGGACATCGAGACTGTATGATCGGTTCCAATTCAGCGTCACTCATCGCCGATTCTTACGTAAAAGGAATCCGCGGCTACGATATCAATAAACTGTACGAAGCAATACTGAAAAACACAGAGAATGCGGGGCCAGTGAGCTCAGTGGGCCGTTTTGGTCACGAATATTATAACGAGCTGGGCTATGTGCCTTATGATGTAAAAGTGAATGAAAACGCCGCCAGAACGTTGGAATATGCGTATGCCGATTTCTGTATCGCGCAGCTGGGCAAAGAATTAAAAAAACCGCAAAAGGAAGTCGACCTTTACCTGAAAAGAAGCCAGAACTACCGCAACCTTTTTGACCCTGAAACCAAATGGATGCGCGGCAAAAACAAGGACGGGCAGTTTCAAAAACCATTCAATCCATTCAAGTGGGGTGATGCATTTACGGAAGGAAACAGCATTCACTATACCTGGTCTGTCTTTCAGGATGTTAAAGGTTTGATTGGATTGATGGGCGGACGAGAGGCATTTGTTCAGAAACTCGATACCGTTTTCAAATTGCCGCCGATCTTCGACGATAGCTACTACGGTTTCCCGATCCACGAAATCCGCGAAATGCAGATTATGAATATGGGTAACTACGCGCATGGAAACCAGCCGATCCAGCACATGATTTACCTGTACAACTACGCTGGTGCGCCGGATAAGGCACAATATTGGTCGAGACAGGTAATGCGCAGATTGTATCAGCCTACACCAGACGGTTATTGCGGCGACGAAGACAATGGACAGACTTCCGCCTGGTACGTGTTTTCCTCGCTGGGTTTCTATCCGGTTACCCCGGGAACAACGCAGTACGTGATTGGCTCGCCACTTTTCAAGAAAGCGACGCTGACGATGGAGAATGGCAAGAAATTTGTAGTACAGGCCCCTGGCAACAGCGATATAAATATGTACATCCAGGCAGCTAACCTGAACGGAAAAAGCTACGGAAATACATACCTCGAACACGCAGATATTCAAAAAGGAGGCACGGTGCAGTTTAATATGGGCAGCAAACCTTCCAAAACCTGGGGAACCAAGCCAGAAGCAGCGCCGTTTTCGTTGAGCAAGTAGGGGCTGGCTGTTAGCTGTTAGCTGTTAGCTGTTAGCTGTTAGCTGTTAGCTGTTAGCTGTTAGCTGTTAGCTGTTAGCTGTTAAAGTAATCACAGCGTTTACTTTGAAGTTCCTGAACAACATTTTAAAATACATCAAACTAAAAGCCAATAGCTAAAAGCCAATAGCTTACAGCCTAAAACTTAAAACCATGCAATACCGAAAAGTAGGTAATTCCGACCACCCTGAGAAACCTGATCTTGAACTATCTGTGATCACCTTCGGCGCCTGGGCTGCCGGGGGATGGATGTGGGGAGGATCGGAAAGAAGTGAAGCCGTGAATGCGATCCGTGATTCGTACGATGCGGGCGTGACTTCCATTGATACCGCGCCGGTGTACGGGCAGGGATTGAGTGAGGAAATTGTAGGTGAGGCGATTAAAGATATTTCCCGCGATAAAGTCCAGATCCTGACCAAGTATGGCATGCGCTGGGACGTCACGACCGGCGATTTTGCAATGCATAGCAAAAACAATGAAGGCCAGGAAATTGATATTTACAAATATGCCGCGAAAGACAGCATTATCAAGGAATGCGAAGACAGCCTGAAACGCCTCGGCACGGATTATATCGACCTTTATCAAATCCACTGGCACGATAAAACCACGCCGATCGAAGAAACGATGGAAGCCGTGAGCCTGCTCATAAAACAGGGAAAAGTTCGATTCGCTGGTGTGTGTAACTACGACGCAGCCTTAATGCGTGAAGCTTCCCAATACATTAATCTCGTTTCCGATCAGGTGCCTTACAGTATGGTGAAAAGAGGTATTGAAAAAGAACTGGTACCCTATTGCATTGAACACGAGAAATCTATCCTGGCATATAGTCCGATGGAACGTGGCTTGTTAACTGGCAAAATGAAGCCGGGGCATCAATTTGCAGCAGACGATCACCGCGCTTCTCTGTATTTTTTTAAAGACGAAAACCTGAAAAGGGTTAATGACTTTCTTGCTATAATAAAACCGATTGCCGACGAAAAGAATGCGACGCTCGGACAACTGGTTTTGCGCTGGACTGTGGAGCAACCTGGTATTACGATCGCGCTGGCAGGCGCCAGGGATTCTAAACAGGCCCTTGAAAATGCTGCCGCAATTGATATTTCGCTGAGCGTAGACGAAATCAATACGATCACAACACACTTAAATCAGCTGGAATTAGTTAAATAATGGGAAAAGCGCGCCGCAAACCAGGGGCGCTTTCTTTTTACAAGCTCAATACACTTTCTAAAATTAAATCAAGCTTTTATTCACCGTAATCTATGAACAAAAATTCTTCTGTTTTCAAGAAATACCTTCCGCTCGCGCTGGGAGGTTTATTATTGTCTGCCTCCGTCGGATTGATGAGCTACAACACCCCTTCAAACGGTCCAGGCAAAAGTTTTCTGGCAGAATCCGACCTGAAAGTGGATACAGTGGCAACTGGCCTGACCATGCCCTGGGCTTCTGCATTGCTTCCTAACGGCGATATTTTAGTAACTGAACGTGGTGGAAAATTGCGCCTGGTTTCGAAAGGCCAGCTAGATGCTACGCCTGTTTCAGGTATCCCGGAAGTTTGGTATAAAGGGCAAGGCGGCTTGCTGGATATTGCGCTGCACCCGGATTATAAGACAAATGGCTGGATCTATATCAGCTATTCTTCTCCTAAAAAGGATGGTGAAGAAGGCGACGATGGCGGCGCAAATACGGCATTGATGCGCGCAAAATTGAAAGGCAAAGAGCTGACCGATATTCAGCATTTGTTCAAGGCGCTGCCGAATGTAAAAGGGAATGTCCACTTTGGCGGTCGCATTGTTTTTGATAAAAAAGGCTACGTATTTCTTTCTTTGGGAGAAAGAGGCCAGAAGGAAAATTCGCAGAACCTGAGCAAAGACCAGGGAAAAGTGGTAAGGCTATTTGAAGACGGAAAAATCCCTACTGATAATCCATTTGTAAAAACAGCAGGTGCAAAACCTGAGATCTGGACTTATGGTCACCGTAACCCGCAGGGAATGGTAATCCACCCGACTACCGGCGTGATCTGGGAACATGAGCACGGTCCACAAGGCGGAGACGAGTTGAATATCGTAGAAAAAGGCAAGAACTACGGCTGGCCGCTGATCACTTTTGGGATCGATTATGACAACAGTATTATTTCAAAAGATACTGCAAAGGCAGGTTTGGAACAGCCGGTGATTTATTGGAGACCTTCTATCGCGCCTTGCGGAATGACTTTCGTTTCGAGCGACAAATTCAAAGACTGGAAAGGCGACCTGATCGTAGGTTCATTGAAGTTCATGCAGCTGCAACACCTTACTATTAAAGGGAATAAGGTGACCAAGCGCGAGGTAATTTTTGACAAGATCGGCCGCGTCCGCGACGTGCGACAGGGTTGGGACGGCAACATTTATGTAGTACTTGAAAACTCAGGTAAAGTGGTGCGTATCAGCCCAAAAAGCTAATTAATACATGAAATCAATTTTGTTTTTACTTTCCGGAATTGTCTTTTGCTCCGCCGTTTTTCCGGTTCAGGACGAAGAGCTTGCCAAAAGCATAGAACGCGGCAAAATGGTTTATTCGGAAAACTGCATTAGTTGTCACATGGGCACGGGCGAGGGTGTCACAGCTACTTTTCCACCTCTGGCCAAATCTGATTATTTCATGGAAAACCCGGAAAACGGGATCAAAGCCGTCAAATTCGGATTGATGGGCAAAGTCAAGGTGAACGGTGTTGACTATGACAATATGATGCCCAATCCCGGACTGGGAAATGACGAGATCGCCGATGTGATGAATTACATTATGAACTCATGGGGCAACTCTTCTGAGAAGAAAATGGTAACCGAGAAAATGGTGGAAGCTGTGGAAGAAAAGAAATAGCATTCCCCTCTCAAATTTGAAAGCCGCGCAATCCTGGATTGTGCGGCTTTTCTTTTGCCTTTTTATAACTCAGTAAGGCAAACCAATAAACACTATTTTAAATAAATCTAAATAAAAGCTTGTATCGCAAAAATACGCAGTTGATATTTGCGCGCTATTAACTCCAAAGTCCAATTCATAAAAATGAAAAAAATTTATTCACTCCTTCTGTTGCTCGTGACGACTGCTTCGGCCTTCGCGCAAACTGGCAGAGTTACAGGGCAGATATTGAGTTCTGATGGGCAGCCGGCCCAGTCAGTTTCGGTAGGTATTAAAGGATCTTCAAAAGGTGACATTTCCGACTCTCAAGGAAAATTCACAATTGAGCGGTTGAAAGCAGGCGCCTATGTTTTGCTCGTCAGCTTTGTTGGCTCGGAAACTTTGGAAAAACCGGTAGACGTGATTGCCGGCGAAACTGCCGAGGTTTCCATTACGCTTCTGGAAAGTGCTAATCAATTACAGGAAGTAATTGTAAAAGGAGGAAATTTATACAACAACGAGAAGCTCTCCCCAAGCCTCAAATTGCTGACACCAATTCTTGAAACGCCTCAGAATGTACAGGTCGTAACTTCAAAAGCATTGGAAGATCAGCAGATTATCAGTATGAGCGACGGTTTGATCCGCAACGTAAGCGGCGCTACCCGCCTCGAGCACTGGGGAGATATGTATACCAATATCAGTATGCGTGGGTCGCAGATCCAGGCTTTCCGAAATGGTTTCAATGTAGTAAACTCATTCTGGGGACCTTTAACCGAGGATATGAGCTTTGTAGATCACATTGAATTTGTAAAAGGTCCGGCTGGTTTTATGCTGGCAAATGGTGACCCAAGTGGACTTTATAACGTAGTTACCAAAAAACCAACCGGCGAAACCAAAGGTGAGGCGAGCTTTACAATAGGCAGTTTCGACCTGTACCGCGCCACGCTTGACCTGGATGGCAAGCTTAGCAAAGATGGAAAGTTCCTCTACCGGCTCAACCTGGCAGGACAAAACAAAGGTTCTTTCCGCCCGAACGAGTACAATAACCGTTACAGCATTGCGCCGGTCATTACTTATCAGATCGACAAAAAAACAAAACTGACCGCCGAGTATTCGCTGCAATATGCCAAAATGGCGGACGTTGGTTCCTATTATGCTTTCTCGCCCGAAGGATACGCTACCTTCCCGAGAGATTATACCTCCACGCCTGCGGGACTCGCTCCAACCAAGATCACAGATCACAGCATTTTCGTTAATCTGCAACACGAGTTCAGTAAAGACTGGAAGATAACCGGTCAGCTTGCTTACCTGAATTACAAAATGGCAGGCAGCAGCCAGTGGCCGTGGCTGGTCAACGCTGACGCGACCATGCAGCGGGGTGTAGGCATTTGGGATGCGAAGAGCGAAATGACGCTTGGACAGGTGTTTGTGAATGGTAAGGTAACCACTGGCGGCGTTGTACATCGCCTTCTGGGAGGTATCGATGTGGGTACAAAAGAATACTACGCCGACTGGGCACAATCATCACCACTAGACACATTGGGTGGCCTTTTTAATCCGAAGGCTCCGTTTTACGGCACACCCAACAACGGTTATCCCGTTTTTGACCGTACGCTCAACCTGGAAGCCCGTGCAGTCAATGCAGGTGGTTTGATGGACCAGAAATATACAGGCCTTTATCTGCAGGATGAACTCGGATTTGTGGACAACAAAATCAGACTGACGATCGCCGGACGCTATACCAATCTGAGCCAGGCACAATGGGGCGCTGCGCCGGACAAGGCAAACCACTTTACTCCCCGCCTCGGCCTCAGCGTTTCGATCGACAAAAACACGTCGGTATATGCTTTATACGATCAGGCTTTCCTGCCCCAATCGGGACGTTTGAGCAGCGGCGGAAAGGTGCAGCCGATTACAGGTAACAATACCGAATTTGGTTTAAAGAGAGACTGGGCGGAGGGACGCTGGAATACAACCCTGGCATTTTACCGCATTCTTAAAAACAATGAGCTCACCGGTGATCCAACCCGGCCTGCCAACTCCGGTTTCAGTGTGGAACTGGGCCAAAAACGGGCACAGGGAATTGAGTTCGACGTTCGCGGCACGATCCTGCCCGGCCTGAACCTGACTGCAAATTATGCTTACACCAACTCCGAAGTGACCAAGGTTACAGAGGGAGTAGAGGTAGCGAAAGTAGGCGATCCGGTTCCGGGTTTTGCAAAACATACTGCCAATGGCTGGCTAAGCTATAAAGTTCAAAAGGGAGCGTTAAAAGGCGCGGGCATCTCCGGCGGATTCACCTACCAGGGAGATCGCGCCACTTCTACATGGAGCAATACCGATGATACTTACAACCTGCCGGATTATTTCAAATTGGATGGTGGACTGTTTTGGGAAAAAGACAAAATTCGCCTGACGGTCAATGTATTCAACATCCTGGATAAATACCTGTACAGTGGCGGAACTTACAATTTTACTACCGACGCCGGCGACCCGATTACATCCTATTACTGGCAGGCAGAACCTCCGAGAAATTACCGTTTGAGCATTGCTTACAAGTTCTAGTTTCAATTGACTGTATACACAAAAAATGCCCGGACTGATTAATCCGGGCATTTTTTGTGTATTGATAAAAGATCAGATCGCGTGAGAGAGCATTAACTGCGCCCCTTTACTGAATTTTTCCTGTAAGGAATCGTAAGTCTTGTGCACTGTATCTTTTGGGTCAAATTCTTGCCCTACTGTCGTGAATGAGGCCATTTCTGAAAAATGCCTGTTGATCCCAAGCGCTTTCAATCCCATCATTGCAGCACCTACCGCCCCGGTTTCGACGGTTTCGTTCAGTTTGATTTTTATACCAAAAATATCAGCGAGCATTTGCACCCAGATCGGACTTCGGGCAAATCCTCCATTGGCATAAATCGTATCAATTTGCTGCATTTCCAGCAAAATCTTTCCAATGCTGTACAAGTTAAGCATAATGCCCTCCATGACGGCGCGGGCGAAATGCGCGCGGGTATGTCTGATATCCAGCCCCGAAAAGCCGCCCCGCACCAACGAACTCCATAGCGGGGCACGCTCTCCGAGCAAGTAAGGATAAAACTGCAACCCTTCGGCCCCAGGGTCAATTTTTGAAGCTTCTTCAAAAACGGTATCGAATTCTTCGTTTGGAAAAAATGTATTGACCAGCCACTCAAAAATCACGGCACCGTTGTTGGAAGGACCGCCGACAATATAGGTATGCTCGTCGAGCACATAGCAAAAAGTCTGCATCAGCGGGTCGGAATAGGGTTTATCGGAACAGATTCGCACCGCCGCACTGGTCCCGATCGTCACCGCCATCGAGCCCGTGCGGATCGCACCGCTTCCGAGATTGGCAAGACAACCGTCGCTGGCGCCCATAATCAGTGGCGTCCCTGCGGGTAGCTTTGCTTCATTTTCCGCCGGAACCTTTTCAATGTGATACGGGGATACTGCCTTCGAAAGCTTTTCCGACTTTAAGCCCAGCTTTTTTAATGTATAGGGGTCCCACTGCAACTCCCTGATATTAAACATGCCGGTTGCCGACGCGATAGAATAATCGACTAGGTACTGCCCGGTCAGTCTGTAAATCACATATTCCTTGATCCCGATAAACCGGCTGGTTTTCTTGTACAGATCTGGCTCGTGCTTTTTGAACCAGAGTAGCTTACAAATCGGCGTCATGGCGTGGATTGGCGTACCGTTATTGTTGTATATCTTCTTGCCCACCTGTGAAGCACGTAGTTTAACAGCAATATCAGAACTGCGGTTATCGGCCCAGATCACCAATTCTGTCAGCTTCTTTCCATTTTTATCGAGTGCCAGCACACCATGCATGGCGGCGCTGAAACTTACTCCCAGCAGTTCACTGCCATCCAGCTCGGCAACCACTTTCTGAAGTGTCTTACAAACCGCCTGAAAAATCTCTTCGGGATCCTCTTCACTCCAGTCGGGCCTGGGGTGGTTCATTTCGTAACCTTCACTGTGAGAAACCAGTATATCACCGGAAACAGAATCAAAAGCGACGGATTTTGCATTTGTTGTGCCGATATCACAACCGATCAAATAGGGCATTGGAACATGTTTAAGCCGCGGCAAAGGTGCAGTCACTTACCTTGCAGCACCGTAAATTATAGTAAAACAAATGTATGGATTTTAGGATCATGCGTTAAAAAAACGGCGTGAAAAACCGGAAACTTGGTGAGTAATTGTTATTTTCGCGCAGGAAACAATCTCATTATCGATATATAGAAATGTCTGAAACGCCTCATACCGAATCTACCGAATTATCAAGCTTTGCTTATATAGCCGTATTCGTGATCCTGTTCACCATCCTGGCAGTATTTGCTGATTTGTTCACTTTTATATTGGGAACCGTAGGTTTGATCGTCACATTTGCAGCATTTTACCGGGATAACAGCCACGACGATCACCATTGATATATTTGCCGGCTGGCAATCAGCCGGATGTTACCGAATGGCCAGCTCTGGAATTGCGTGAATAACCTTCCATGAAAGCTGGCCAGTTTGTTTGTCGACCTCCCAGGATTCTTCATAAACAGATGTATCTTCCAAATCCCGGTATTCAATCTTCAATTCCCTGCCCTGGATCAGCACCCTTGCAAAGCCATTGTAACCTAATGGATGTCTTTTAATTACAGTCCTTACACGCCTGTCGTAATATTTGATCTTGCCAATATCCGCAGCGTCCGGCATTTTGATCTCAACCGGTAACCCGCCGTGCCCAATGCATCTGCCATAAACAACCGGCCCTTTCCCATTTTTGACCATATCATAGATGACAAGCCGGTGATCATGCCCCCAGATCCATACTACCGGCCTGTCGGCTTCGCCCAGCAATTCCCTGATCTGCTCACCAGGCTTAGGATACTCCTCCCGGAATGCGGATAAATAAGGATGATGACTTAAAAAAACAAGGCCTCTTTTATCTTCGGGATCTCCCAGTTTTACAACATCACGCAGCCACTCAACCTGCTCTTTTTTAAGGTGGCAATCCGGGGGAGAAATAATCTCAAGCAGCGGGCGGCCCACAGAAGTATATGCCGTGTCAATGCCTATAATCCGCCAATCTGAGTTTTCAAGACAAAAGAAACCGGCTTGCTGTGTTTTTTTCACTTCTCCATCCATCGCATACATTGCCGGCAGTAAATGCTGGAAGTAAGCATTTCCGTTTGAATACATTTCATGATTTCCCGACAATGCAAGGCTACCCGATGCGCCGTAATACCAGGAAGCATACGGCGCTGTAAAGTTTTCCTCCACTTCTTTCGGTGTACCCACGAAGTAAATATCGCCCATGTGAATAGTGTAATCGGGTGCATGTCTGGAAACCAGATTGGCCACCTTGTCTGCCTCGGCGGTATCGCTTGCCCAGTCGGAAAGCAACGCTATGCTTATCTCTGCGCGGGTCGGAATGGAAGATTGCATATTATAAATGCCAGTATCGCCATTTCGCGGATATGCCTGGTAAGGATGCCGCGGGCCAAAGCGACTGCGTATATAATGCCATGCAAAATCAATCAGATTGGTTTTGAAGAACTCAGAAATTACATTGTTCGCCGACGCCGTGTCTTTTACACGTTTCTCATACAGGTCCAGCTGTGTCTTAGCGTGGTTTTCAGCTTCGCTGTGACCTAGATCCAGGTATTTTTCAGCTCTTTCTTTGGGAGATTCAGGCATAAATGATCAGCACTATTGAAATATGGCTTGCTCTAAAAATATATTGCCAGAGAGGCGGGTCAAAGGATGTTTCGCAATAAAACAATTATCAGGCAAATCCCGGCAGATTGAGTCATTTTATCGTTTGAACATCCATACAGGCCGCTGGCATTTTAGGAGTTGAAAATCATTTGTGATACCATTACCTTTCCGCAAAAAATTTTAACTAACAGATCAGATGAAAAAAATTGCTATTATCTGTGTAATGCTGCTTGTGTGTAACGCAGTCACTGCTCAAACCAGCTTTTCGAGGTATGTTAAAGAATGGGAACGTGCCAGAGAGTATACGAAAGAATACCTCGAAGCTATGCCGGAAGATGGATATGCATTCAAACCGACTCCTGAGATCCGCTCGTTTGCCAGCCAGATGTATCACCTTGCAGACGCAAACCTGGCTTTTGTTTCAAGTGCGACCGGAAAGAAAAGTCCGATCGAAGGCTCAGCAGAGAAAATGACCGACCAGTCAAAAGCAGCTGTGACAAAAGTGGTATTGGAAAGTTATGATTTTGTAATTGCTGCATTAAAAGGAATGACAGAAGCAGAATGGAAGAAAAACGTGAAGGTTTTCGGTTTTGAAATGACAATGGAAAATGCCTTTGAAAAAGCTTTCGAGCACCAGACACACCATCGCGGACAAACCACAGTTTACATTCGGCTGAAAGGAGCCACGCCGCCAAAGGAGAAATTGCTGTAACATGAAAAAGGGCCAAACCGGCCCTTTTTGCTATACTATGCTTTCGCTTTTGATTTCAGATTATAAATGTTCAGAGCGAGGAAGCTGTAAAATTTCATGACAAAACCCGGGATTACAAAGTCCCTGATCACTTCTTTCCGGCGCTCCGGCGCGGGATTTCCCAGAGAAAGATATTTGAGCGCGTATTTCAGCCGTGGCCAGTAAGTATGCCCATATTCTTTGGAAAACAGCAATTTGTAATAATAAATGGAAATGTTCTTTTTGATCCGGTCATCATATTTGTACCCCAGCTCTTTGTTGATATTGGAATACATTTGAATCCGGTTGAAGAGGAAATCGGCACCATAGTGGTTGTCTGCAAAACTTGCACCGCCCCGGTTCTTGCGGTATACGGACATTTCTTCGTTAATATATCCGATCGGGCCGCGTGTCGCCAGCATGATATTGCGCGGAATATCACCGCTGGTAGAAAGATTAGTCCACTCAGGATCAGGATGTTTCGCAAAATCCTCTCTTCTGAACATCAGGCTCGAAGTTGCTATAAAACAGAGTTCATCCTCCCCGATCAGATCATCGACAGTAACCTCCGGCTTATTCAGCGTGTTGACCAGATAAGGAGGCGCAGCATTATCGTCAAAAATGACGCGCGCGTTGTGATAGCATGCGGAGTAATGCGGATTGGCGTCAAGCATTTCGACCTGCTTCTGTAATTTGTGCGGGGAAGTCAGGTAATCGTCACCGTCAAACTGTGCGATATATTCACCTTTTGCGGCCGCAAATGTGGATAAGGCATTGAATTTACCATTCAGGCCCATATTTCTGGGATGAAGGAGAAGCCTGATCTTGTCAGGATATCGCTGCTGGTATTCTTTCAGGATCGCAGCAGTATTGTCTTTGGAGTTATCGTCGCCTACCACAATTTCAAACGGAAAGGTAGTTTGCTGCATTAAAATAGAATCCAGCGTTTTTGCTACAAATTTCTCGTGGTTATAGGTAACTACGCAGACACTCACTTTTATCATATCACTCATGCATTGATTTCGCTCCGGGCAAATTTAATTCATTTATTTATGAATTTCTGACTTGGATAGGATCGCAGCAATTGTCTGACGAAACCTTTTACCCAATGGGCAAACCATTCTTGAGTAAAATAAATTCAGGAGATTTTCCGCCGCAAAACTTATTCGCCTACTTTTGGAAAATACATTTATTTGAAAAATGACCGACCAGGCTACTTCAGGCAAAAAGCCTTTGTTTCGCAGACCAGCTATTTTCACACGCTTCGATCACCTTATTGCTGCTGAAAGTACCAGGCACGGCGGAATAAGTCCCGCACCTTTCGCATCCCTTAATCTGGGCGGTTCGCAGGATTCACGGGAAAATATTCTGGCAAACAATCACATATTTTTCTCCGCACTTGGGGTTCCCTTCCCGCAGGTCGCCAAATCACATCAGGTACACGGGCGCGAGATCATCGATGTAAAAACGCCCGGTCGTTTCGAGGGCTTTGATGCATTGATAACCGGCATACCCGGCATTCAACTGGCAGTTACCGTTGCCGACTGTACGCCTATCCTCATTTTCGATCCTGTTAAAAATGCTTCCGCAGCCATTCACGCCGGTTGGCGGGGAACCGTAAGCCAGATAGCAAGCAGAACGATGGCTGAAATGCAAAATGCATTCGGAACGGATCCAAAAAGTTGCCTGGCTTACATTGGTACCTGTATCGATAAATGCTCGTTTGAGGTAGGCGAAGATGTAGCGCAGCATTTCGAAGCTGGCACCAAACGCTGGGATGCAGAAAAGGAGAAGTATTTTGTGGATTTAAAAAAAGCCAACCGTGAGCAGCTTGCGGCAGCTGGCCTGCTACCGAAGAACATTGAGACCTCCCCTTACTCTACGGTTTTAAACAACGAAGACTATTTTTCGTATCGTTTTGAAAATGGCATGACCGGCCGGCTGCTGGCGACAATTGGCTACTTTCCAGATTTGTAGCGCAACAAAGCCAGCCCCCGAAGGCTGGCTTTGTTGCAAATGACTTATTGCTGTTCTGCTGGGGAAGGCTCCGGAGTAACTGAGACCCGTTTCGGAGCCGCTGGCTTGGAAACCCTGGTTTTGGGAGCGACCTGTTTTACAGCTGCTACCTTATTCACAACCGGCTTAACAGGAGTTGCAACCGGCGCTTTTGAAGATGCCGCCGCAACAAGTGCCGCTACCTTCTCAGTTTTTTCAACCTTGCTCTTCTTATTTTCCTTCTTGTCTTTTGCTTTACCCTTTATTTTTTTCTCAGCATTTTTTGCTTCTTTTTCTTTCTTCTTCAAAGTCTCCTTCTCGAACTTGGCCACTTTCTTCGCGAGCTTCTCAGCAGCTTTTTCGATCGATTTTTTTATTTTTTTTGAACCTGCTGAAACCGATTCGATCTTACCTGAGATAGTTTCTGCAATTTCGGTGGATAATCTTTTTGTAGCGGATTTCATAATCTGATTTTCTGAGTACAACGAACAATGCTGGAACTTGCAATTACAGTTTATTAATCGATAAAGACCAAATTTCGTATATTATATTTATGTTATTTTTTTGCGTAGAAATTCCCAAAGCACGATTCCAGCCGAAACGGAAACATTAAATGAATGCTTTGTCCCGAATTGCGGGATCTCGACACATCCGTTACTTTCAGCAATCACCTCGTCGGATACGCCTTCCACCTCATTCCCGAATACAAAAGCACAGGGTTTTTCTGGCGCGGGTTCAAAGTTTTGCAACGATGTGCTTCCCTCTGCCTGCTCAACGCACCATATCTGATAACCCTGGATTTTCAGTTGTTTCACCAGACTTGATGTGTTTTCAAATTTTTCCCAGCTCACCGCCAGCTCGGCTCCAAGCGCGCTTCTTGTGATTTCCCGGTGAGGAGGTTGCTGGGTGTAGCCACACAGATATATTTTCTCCGCTCTGAAAGCATCCGCCGTTCTGAAAAAGGAGCCGACATTGTTAAGGCTTCTGATGTTATCGAGTACAATCACAAAGGGAAATTTCTCAGCTTCCCTGAACTGCTCGACACTCAGGCGGTTCATTTCATCTACTTCTAATTTTCGCATATTCTTTATCACTAGTGCCGGCTCGTCGGCTTGCTATCAATAAACCAAAAAGGCCCCTGAATTTGATCCAGGAGCCTTTCAAATGATTGTAATCGGTTATTTGATTTTCGTAATCAGCTCGACGATATTCTTCACGCCAAGCTTTTCGAAAATACGTGCTTTATAAGTACTTACGGTCGAAAGCTGCAAATTCAGTTTCTCCGCAATTTTTGCGGTACCCAACCCTTCTTTAAGCAAGTTCATCACGTCGGTTTCACGCGGTGATAGGCTAACGATCGGGTCCGGAAGATATTCCTTCGGATTGATGAGGCGATTGATATTCATCTGCTGCATATCTTCGCTCATGTACTTTTTATTATTCAAAACGCTCATAACGGCCGTTTTGAACTCTTCTTCAGGCGCATCTTTCGACAGATAACCATCGGCACCGGCTTGCAGGTACATCAACCCATACAGCTGTTCGTCGTAACTTGAAAACATCAGTATTCTGACACCCGGTGATTTCTGGCGGATCGTTTCAACCATTTTAGTTGTGTTTCCGCCAGGAATGTTGATGTCGAGAATCAAAAGGTCATATGCTTTTACTTCAAGCTCCTGAAGAATTTTATCAAAATCGTCAACATCCGAAATAGTAGAATCCGGAATAAGGGATTTGAGGAGGTGTTTTGTACCAATTCTCACTACTGCGTGATCTTCGGCAATAAGTATGTGTTTCATGAATGGGCTGGGGCCAATAAAATGTATAAACTCTGGTTAAATTAATGTTAAGCTTTCATCTTTGCTAAGCCTGGAAAAGCTTCAAAGACTTGATTACCAACCAGTGCTATTATCATACACTCAATCCGGACTGTTTGAATAATTAACAAATTTAGCAATCTGCATTGTATTAAACATAAAAAATATCAAATTAGTATACCATTTATATTCATAATTACAATTACACACACTTGCTTACACACGATTTACAAAAAGCTGCCTTATTTTCCTTAGAAAATAGCGGAAGTGTCGTATTTGTGTTCGACAAATACCCTCCTTGTTTGAATGAGAGCTCCGAAGAAGCCTGCCTTTTCTTCACCCCTGCTCATCTTGTGACTCAAAGCGATCACAAAATTTTTTCATTCTTTTTATTCAGAAACTGCATTTCCAGTCCCTTAGCAGAATTTCATTGCAACGCAGAAAAATCCGACGGCTGGGTTTCACCTCCGCGAGCTCCATTCGGCGGGATACATGTACGCGAAAAATGCACGAATGCAGAGCTTACGCTTTTCCTCAATACTATTAAAGAGTGGATCAAATTAAATTCCGGGCAAAATCTGATAATCAAAACAGCCCCAACCTGTTACGACCCTAAAATACAAAAGCTACTACATCTGGCCTACATGAATACTCACTTTTGCGAGATTAGTACCCTTCCCAACCACTATATTCCCATTTCTGCGACCGATTTTTACAAACAAATTCATTTATCCGAAAAGAGGCGACTTAGAAAAAGCCTGAACGCCGGGTTCCAGGCCGGCTTAGAACCTAAAATTTCCAGCCGGGAGGCTTATCATTTCCTGAAAGAATGCAGGGTGCATAACGGTTATTCAATGCCGGTTTCAGAAGATGAACTCCACATGCTTATGCAAAAATTTCCGGAGAACTTTTTGATTTTTACAGTTACCAGCGGTGCATCAGTGATCGCAATGATAATCACAGTAAAGGTCAGCAAATCGATATTATATAATTTTCTATCGTCTTACCTGCCGGATTACGGGTCGTTTAGCCCCATCGTGTTATTGGTTCAGACAATCTATGAGTTCGCCCAGCAAAATGGATTCAAGATACTGGACCTTGGAACATCACAGAACCATCTCGGAGCACCAAAGGAATCTCTGAGCCGCTTTAAAAGTAACCTGGGCGGCTTAATATGCCCGAAAATCACGTATCACCTTACCTTCTGAATCATATTCCGAGGCAATTTCCATCCCGATAAAAAACACTGGTACAGGTTTCGATCCCCACAATTGGTGTCATGCCGATAAAATCCAGCCTCCTGAAACCTTTGGCGGCCAGATACTCTTTTGCAGCTGTGTACCACGGTCTTTCCGAATTATCAAGAATGATTACTCCGTCGTCAGTCAGAAAATCGGATGCAAAAATTGCGCATTTTACCCTGTTCCGGCCGTCAACCACAACTATATGATATAAGTCGCCGGTCGATTGCACTGCTCTGATATAGGTTTCTCCCAGCGGCTTTTCCAGCAAAATAGTATTGGAGGGAAGTTTCGGGGCAATTTGTTTGATCCACCCGGATTCATGCTCCACAGCAGTAATGTAGCGCACCTGGCTCGCATACCAGATCGTCGAATTGCCGGAGCCGTATTCAAAAACCACAAAATCAGGCTTTAACCGCGGTTTCAGAAACAAAATAAAAGGGTAAGTATACCAGGGAAGCGGGTTTCCGCTGGCGTCGACAGACTGTTTCGAGTGAAAGCTTTTAAACCAACCATATTGCTTCAAAGCACCGTCGAGGTAGAGCTGAACGCTGCCACCCAGACCTATTTTATTAAGCAAACCCCACGCACTGTTTTTGATTTGTTTCAACATTGTATTGTTCCCTGGACATGATCAGTCACAAACCTACGAATTAATGTACTTTTCTCTCAGGATCGACGCAATGCGCACTGCCGCATTTCCATCCCAGCAGGGAGGAATATTGCTGTTTTTCGTTTTATTAGATAAAATTTCACGCGTCAGCTGCATGACTGAATCAACTGTAAAGTCGGGCAGCAGGTGATTGGTGCCTTCCAGAATCGTGACAGGACGCTCAGTGTTGCTGCGTAAAGTAATGCAGGGTATTTGCAAATAAGTAGTCTCTTCCTGGACTCCACCCGAATCCGTTATAACCAGCGCTGCATTTTTGACAAGACTGATAAATTCGAGATAACCCAATGCGGGAATCAATTTCAGGTTTTGAACCACTGAAAAATCGTTAAACAATTGAAATGAATGGATGTTTTTCAGCGTGCGGGGATGCACGGGAAAGATCACGGGCCGGATCACGGTAAGGCTTTTTAACACTTCAAGCAGCTTTGTCAGCCCGGCTATACTGTCAACATTCGCGGGACGATGCATTGTAATGACCATATACCCATTTACCGGTACACCAAGCTTTGAATCAATATTCAGGTTGTCCGCATATTGCTGGCAGTAAACCAGCGAATCGATCATCACATTTCCGGCAAGGTGGATCTTACAGGAAGGCACATTTTCACGCAACAAATTCTGCACCGCCGACTGCTCGGTCACAAATAGCAGGTCGGAAATAGAATCTGTCATAATCCGGTTGATCTCCTCCGGCATAGTCCGGTCGCCGCTCCGGAGCCCGGCTTCCACATGCGCGACGGGGATATGCATTTTGACAGCCACCAGCGCGCAGGCAAGCGTCGAGTTGACATCGCCAACCACGATGATCAGATCCGGATTTTCACGTAATACTACCTCTTCAAAAGCCAGCATAATCTGCGCGGTCTGCTGGGTATGTGTGCCACCATTTATACCTAAAAAATGATCCGGCCTGGGAATTTGCAATTGCTTAAAGAATATTCCCGACATTATAAAATCGTGATGCTGACCGGTGTGCACAATCTTCGATTCAATATCAGGATAAGCCGAGAACGCCCGGTGAAGCGGGGCTATCTTTACAAAATTCGGGCGTGCACCGACAATGCTGAGAATTTTCAAAACGTGGATTCTTTTAGGGTATCTAATCCTTTTTATCGTATTTCGTCCCGCCAATCAAGTTCACTCAATGGGGATTATTGTTCGTCAGGGATTTAAAAGCTCTATTGTTTCCTACATAGGAGTAATCATAGGGACTTTCAATATTCTGATACTCTATAACCAGTTTATGACCCAGGAGCAGCTGGGTTTGTACGCCTCTACCCTGCTTACCTTCCCGGTTATTTACATGTCTTTCGCACTGCTTGGAGTACCCTCGGTGGCGGTGCGGTTCCACAGCCGGTTTCAGGACGATACTTCACGAAGGCAGCTTTTTACCTTTATCATCGTAACCCCGCTTGTCGGGCTGGCTGCATTTGTTTCCCTTTATCTGCTTTTCAAGCCTCTCTATTTAAAGTTCTACCTCGACCATTCTCCTTTGCTGGTCAAGTACTATTACGTTTTCATTCCCCTAACGGTAGGGATGGTTTATTTACTGGCGTTGGAATCGTATTCTCGCATTAACCTTCGCATTGCAGTTCCCTCCCTGATCCGTGAAGTAGGTTTACGTCTGCTGAATAGCCTGCTGGTTATTCTTTTTGGGTTCAAGATCATTTCATTTGATACCCTCGTCTGGCTTACGGTTCTCAGTTATGCATTGGCGATCACGGCGATGCTGATCTACCTTCATTTTCAAAAAAGATTGTATACTTCGCTGGATTTCGGTTTTATCAAACATCCCGCATTCAAGGAGATGTACCGCTACGGACTTTGGGTTCTGCTCGGCGGTGCCAGTGCGGCATTGCTTCCTCACATTGAAAAAGTGCTACTGCCTGCTTTTGAAGGCGGTTTGGGCAACACCGCCATTTTCGATATTGCCTCCCGGATCGCGCTGGTCATTTCCATTCCCCGCAATAGCATCGTTATGATCAGTGCGCCGATCATTTCGGAAGCTTACGCCAAAAATGATATTGCACAAATTGATAATATTTACAAAAAATCATCCCTTAACCTGTTCATTATCGGCACGTTCCTATTCCTTGGCATCTGGTGTAACATCGATTCTATTTTTGGAATTATACCTAAATCAGACATTTACTCGCAGGGAAAATGGGTAGTATTTATGGTGGGGATTTCCAGGATCACAGATATGGCGACCGGGCTGAATACCGAAATTCTGACCAACTCGAAATTCTACCGTTACGATATCGTATTCATGCTGTTTTTTACGGTAATGTTACTGCTGAGCAACCAGTTACTGATCCCGTTATATGGGTACAACGGGGCAGCCGCGGCTGCTTTATTCTCGACGATCACCTATAACCTGGTGAAACTCTTTTTTATTAAACATAAAATGGGCATTCAGCCATTTACCCTCGGCACTTTCAAGGTAGCGATTCTGGCTGCGCTTGCCTATTTCTCGGTTTACTTCATTCCGGCTCCGGCTGAATCGAAGGTATTGAGCAATGTGCTGTTCGATATTTTACTTCGGTCGGTTTTGGTTACAGCAATATTCGGGGGCGGCATTTTGGTTTGGAAAGTTTCAGAGGATATCTCTGCCGGATTTAGTTTGGGATGGCAGTTTTTTAAGACCAGTTTGCTGAAACATAAATAGTTTTTGCCGCCCATTTGGCGAAAATGCAGTCGACTGACAGGGGCGCAACTCTTTTTAACTTTATTATCTTTGGGTAAAAACTTCCTGTGTTCCGGAAAGTATTTAAATATCAGTCTGATCGATGTCATTAAAACAAAAAATAGTAGCCGGCCTTCTCAAAGAACCGTTCAGCCTTTTCCAGTTGACCACTTATGACCGAACCAAACCGATCAATATGGTTGTCGGCTCTATGTATTCGGTGTACAAAGGCTGGATCCACTCCGACATTGAAACACTTAACTTACTGAAACAAAGCGACTGGGCTAAGTATTTCGATGAAAACAGCATTGACCGTATACTTGCCGAGCACGTTTGGGAACACCTTACTCCCGAGGAAGGGAAGCTCGCTTTCAGGCATTGTTATATGTATTTGAAACCGGGTGGATTTTTGCGGGTAGCAGTACCGGACGGTTACCATACAAGCGAAGATTACATCAACTACGTCAAACCCGGCGGAACGGGTGAAGGCGCCGACGATCATAAAATCCTGTACAATTATCAGATTATGTCCGGTTTTCTGGAAGAGATTGGTTTTAAGGTGAAGCCGCTGGAATATTTTGATGAAAACGGTCAATTCCATCAAAATCCGTGGCGGATCGAAGACGGCATGGTGCGTCGGTCAGTCGACCACGACGATCGCAATAAAGGCGGCAAGCTCGGCTATACTTCTCTGATCATTGACGCTTATAAAAACTGATGAGCCCGTCGGAACCGCTCGCTCCAATCGTGTTATTCTGCTACAACCGGCCTGCGCATCTGCGCCAGACACTGGAATATCTGCAGGCCAATGCATTAGCTGCGGAAAGCGAATTATACATTTATTCTGACGGTCCTAAAAAGGAATCAGACCGAGCAGCGATTGCAGAGATACACGTTTATCTCTCTGAACTGAAAGGATTTAAAAAAATAAACATCACACAATCGGAAACAAATCTGGGGCTGGCGGCTTCTGTGATAAAAGGAGTAAGCCAAGTGATTTCTCAATATCGTAAAGTGATCGTGCTGGAAGACGATATGCTTACTACGCCGGATTTTCTGGATTACATGAATGAGGCATTGAATGTGTACAGTTCACGAAGTGATATCTTCTCTGTAACTGCCTATACGCCCCCGATTTCTGTCCCTAAAAACTATAAACATGATGTTTACCTCGCGCCTCGGGCAAGCTCCTGGGGCTGGGGTACCTGGGTTGATAAATGGCGAAAAGCCGATTGGAATGCGACAAATCTCACGGATTCAAAAGATGTCGCCCAGGCCCGTGCAACCCTGGAAAAAGGTGGTAGCGACCTTTGGCCCATGCTGGTCAAGCAGCAGCGCGGCGTAATAGATTCCTGGGCGATCCGCTGGACCTATACTCAGTCGCAGCATCAGGCTTTTGGTTTATATCCTGTTCATTCCAAAATAAAAAACATAGGAACAGACGGAAGCGGCACTAATTTTACTTTCAAATCTGGCGATTATGGTCAGGAAATGAATACCGGGACGGTTGAAATGCGCCACGATCTGAAACCTGACGAGCACGTTATCCGGCATTTCCGGGAATATTACGACTTACCATTTTCTGTAAAAATAAAAAACTGGGTCAAGTACCGAATCTGATCCCCGACACTATGTACTGGCTGCGATACCTGCTTAAAGAACCATACAATGCGCTGAACACTGCCGCGGGGCGCGAATTTGTGGGTTTATTATTGAAATACGGCAATAGCCCGCGCTACAAATTGACGGACGTAGCTTTCGGAAAATATAAACTGACGGTTCCCGACGCGATGTCTTTTCTCTGGCAGCATAAGGAGATTTTTGCAGATGAGTTCTATCATTTCGAAACTAAGAATCCGCAGCCCGTCATTTTTGATTGCGGGGCGAATGTGGGGATGAGTGTTTTGTATTTTAAAAACCTGTATCCAAATGCGCGGATAGTCGCATTTGAGGCGGAACCTGAAATTGCTTCACTGCTGAAAAAGAATTTGACTGCGAATGCAGTACAGGGTGTCGAGGTAATTGATAAAGCTGTTTGGAAAGATTCGGAAGGGATCTGGTTTGGCAGCGAATCCGCTGACTCTTCTTCTATTTACTCCCAGTCCGAAAAAAAGAAGATCGCCTCAGTTCGTTTGAAAGATTTCATCCTGGCGGAAAAGCACATTGATTTCCTGAAAATGGATATTGAAGGTGCGGAAAAAGAAGTATTGGACGATTGCCGGTACGATTTGCAGCACGTCAGCAACTTTTTTGTAGAATTCCACTCCTACTTTAACAATCCCCAGGGACTTGCCGACGTGATCCGGATATTCGAAGAAAATGGTTTCAGATATTATGTAGATACCAATCAGCACCGGCAAAGACCATTTACTAATCGCCGCTATCGTGGTAATGATGTGATGGACCTGCAACTCAATATATTCGGCTGGCGCGAGTAACCCTCACAACCTGGCATCGACCATCTCCCTCGGTAATACCGATTTAAGATCATAAATCACAGATTCGGGACGCGTAAAGTCTTTAAAATCCAGCTTTCTGAACAGATCGTGCGCCACAGTTAATACAACTCCTTCATATTGCCGGTTCGGATTGGAAACCAATTTAATTCCATATTCTGCCAACGCGAGCTCAGGTGATGCCCATGGATCATAAATATCCACCTGCAAGCCGAAGTCACACAGCTCCCGGTACACATCAACTACCCTTGTATTCCGCATATCTGCGCAATTTTCCTTAAATGTAATTCCGAGAATTAAAACGCGGCTTTGATCCAGTCTGTGCCCTTTTCCGGTCAGCAACTTGGCCAGCTTATTCGCTACGAAAATACCCATCGTATCATTCACATCCCGCCCCGACAGGATAACCTGCGGATAGTAACCCAGTGACTCCGCCTTATAAGCGAGATAATAAGGGTCTACGCCGATACAATGCCCACCCACAAGCCCGGGTTTGTATTGAAGGAAATTCCATTTGGTGCCTGCGGCTTCGAGTACCTCCGTGGTGTCAATCCCCATTCTGTCAAAAATCAGCGCCAGTTCATTGATAAAGGAGATATTCACGTCGCGCTGCGCATTTTCTATCGCTTTGGATGCTTCTGCTACTTTAATGCTGGGCGCCAAATGCGTTCCGGCGGTAATAATTGAAGCATACAGCCTGTCGACGAAAGCTGCAATCTCAGGTGTAGAGCCGGAAGTTACCTTTTTGATTTTAGTAAAAGTGCGCACTTTGTCTCCCGGATTAATGCGCTCCGGGGAATAGCCGCAGAAGAAATCTACATTGTATTTCAGCCCGCTGGCTTCTTCCAGTACCGGCACGCAATCTTCCTCCGTACAACCGGGATAAACTGTTGATTCGTAGATCACGATATCACCTTTTCGCAGGTATTTCCCGATCATTCTGCTGGCATCAAGCAACGGAATCAGGTTGGGCTTCTTGCGATGATCTACGGGAGTGGGTACCGTGACAATGTAAATATTGGCAGATTCCAGATCAGATTCTTTATCGGAAAAGCGGAGACTCGCTGCTGCTTCAAGCTCCTGCCGGGAAATTTCCCGGGTTGCATCCACGTGTCGAAGCAATTCCGAAATGCGCTGCCGGTTAATATCGAATCCTAAAACATCGTACTTATCACTAAACGCCACTGCCAGCGGTAGCCCCACATACCCCAGGCCAATCACGGCGATTTTCTCTTTTAAGTCCGGAAGCATTAACTCTTGATTATTTACAGGGCATAAAACTATGCATATTTCAACCTACCAAAAAATTTCAGTTTTACCTGTTACCAAAGTCGAATCGCCGCGTATTGATACAAATGGACAACAAACATTCAAAAGATTTTATGGAACTGGATATCATTCAAAACAAGGTTTTCAATCTGCGCGGGTTCAAAGTGATTCTGGATTTTGATCTGGCAGAAATGTATGGAGTTGAGACAAAAGCATTAAAGCAGGCCGTCAGAAGAAATGCAGATCGCTTCCCGGCTGATTTCATGTTTGAGATGACACAGGCAGAATTGGCAATTTTGAGGTCACAAAATGTGACCTCATCATGGGGCGGCAATAGATACCTCCCATTTGCATTCACCGAGCAAGGTGTGGCTATGTTATCCAGTGTCCTGAAAAGTAAGAAAGCATTGCAGGTGAATATTACCATTATGCGCGCCTTCGTGACGATGCGGCAATTTTACCTCGATTCCAAAGAGTTGAAAGTCAGAATTGATGCACTTGAAAATGAAATGGAGATCAAATTCAAAGACATTCATGAAGCACTTACTTATCTGCTCAATCCGCCAAATCAGGACAGGTCGCCGATCGGGTTCCGGCCGGGTGAGTGATCAGCGCGCGTAGGGATTGGGCGGGAAAGTGTGGATCTGGAAACCGTCTTTTCGCATAGCTTCCAGGGTTTGCTGAGAAGGTACCTTCTTGAAAATCACCGCGCACAATACCTGTGAAGGCATTAAGGAAGCTCTTGTCAAAAAGTCGTGAAATGCGAGTTTGCGCTTTATTTTCCGAAAAGCCAATGAGGAATCGTCCGCTTTTTCCTGACTGTATGAAGGATGATAATAATTGTTGTTAATGCCTTTGAAAGCGACCATCGGAAGGCCCATTCCATTTGCAAGTTTGTCCATTTCGCGCTCAGACAGCTTAAAAACGTAATTCCCGACTTCTTCAAACGAATACCTGTTTTTCCAGTATTTCTGTAACAAAGTCGTATCAAAGCGGTCAAAAATGTTCCTTAGTGCAAGTAAAAAAGGCATTTTTGAAATAGGATCGTGCGGCTCGATCAGAATAATACCTTCTCTGGCAACGCGCAGCATTTCGTATACGCCCAAATACGGCCGTGGAAAGTGATGGTAAGCTTCTTTGCAAAAAACATAGTCAAAACTATGGTCCGCGAAAGTCAGCTTTTCTACATTTTCAACCGCGTAATTATTAATAAATCCCCTTGATTTGGATAGCGGCAAAAAAGCTTCTGAAATGTCCGTCGCGGTCACTTCGAGGCCGTGCTCGTGAAAATAATTGGCATCGAAACCATACCCATCGCCAACTGTCAGCCAGGATTTCTTTTCGTTCATGAAAGGATTTGCCAACGCCAGCATGCGATGATGGATCCAGTGATTGATGGTTTTATGCTTGTTATCATATTCCCACAGCTCAATCGCACGGTCCTTCGCTTCCTTCGTTGCATACTGAACATCGTACCACTCCGAATGCGCCTCGTGGCTGCGCTTTTCATTAGACATGATCGTCAGTTTACTTATTTCCCGATAAAGATAGATTAACGAATAAAATTTTTAACCCCGGAACTGTTTAAATTTACCACTTATAACGATTGCCGGCGGAACCGGATCAGCACAAAACATTTACATGGTACTTCATTTAAGTACATTTCATTTGGAAGGAGGCGCAGGAGTGGCGGCAGTAAGGCTCCATAGGGCATTGCTGAAATCCGGGATTGAATCGCATTTATTAACACCGTTTTTGAGCCGGGAAGAACAAAATGTGACCGGAATAGCCCATACCAAATGGCAAAAACGCAGGATTTGGGGACATTTTATCGCCGAGCGTCTCGCCTTTTACCCCCACGAAAAAGATGCATCCGTTCGATTTGCCTTTTCACCAGCCGATGCCGGTATCGATATCTCCGAACACCCACTCGTCCGTCAGGCCGGCATAATCCACATACATTGGATAAATTTCGGTTTTTTATCACTCAGCTCGCTGCAAAAGCTGTTTAAACTTGGAAAACCCATTGTATGGACCCTGCATGATATGTGGACATTTACGGGCGGCTGCCATTACAGTCGCGGCTGCGATCGTTTTTTAACACACTGCTCCTATTGCCCTTACCTCGCTAAACCAGATCAGTACGACATTTCTTTTTCTCAGTTTGAGCTGAAAGAAGCGCTGTATGCACAGCCCAGACTTGCACTGATTTCTCCCAGCAAGTGGCTCGACCAAATGGTGAAGCAAGCCCCTCTTACGGCCGCGAAAACTTCCGGAAGCATTCCAAATTGTATCGATACGCTTTTTTTTAAGCCGCGCGAGCAGCATTTGGTCAGAAAAACCCTCGGGTTACCTGCGGATAAAAAGCTGGTGCTTTTTACCGGTGCAAATATTCAGGATATCCGGAAAGGGTTTATATATTTTCAGGAAGCACTGGTGTTATTGCAAAAACAGTTTCCGGATATTGAGGCGATGATTTTTGGAAAAGCTCATAAAAACAACCTGCGCGATTTTCCGGTAACGGTCCATTACCTTGGAAAAATTACGGAACCTGATGGTATGGTCGATGCATATAATGCGGCTGACCTGATCGCTGTTCCGTCTCTGGAGGACAATCTTCCAAACACGATCATGGAAGCAATGGCATGCGGTACGCCAGCCGTGGGTTTTGAAACGGGCGGAATCCCGGAAATGATCGATCATAAAGTGAATGGCTATGTGGCCGGATCCCGGTCGGCTATATCATTAACTGAAGGTATCAGGTGGATTTTGGAAAACAATCAAAACGGTGAAATCTCGGCCCGCGCACGCGAGAAGGTTTTGGTAAGTTATTCTGAAAAGATAATCGCAGATCAGTACCAACAATTATATCAGTCTCTTTTGAATGGATAATCAGCCGAGGCTCACTATTATTACCGTTACTTATAATGCAGAACGCTTTGTGGAGCGCACGCTCAAAAGTGTCCGGGCAGCGATGGAAGCAGTCGAAAATCCGGCGCTGGTCGAATATCTGATTGTTGACGGAGAATCGAAAGATGGTACAATAGAGATTTGCGAACGTTATTCCGATCTGATTTCGCGTATCATTTCCGAAAAAGACAAAGGTATTTACGACGCCATGAACAAGGGAATTGCGCTGGCTCGCGGGAAATATCTTTGGTTTCTGAATGCGGGCGACGAAATATACGCCCCAAACGTCATGAAAAACCTGCTTGGAATCCTCGAAAGCGGAGCAGATGTGCATTACAGCGATGCGATGATGGTCGATGAATCGGGTGCAGAACAGGGATTAAGGAGCCAGTTTACGCCACATTCCTTATCCGAAAATATCAGCTGGAAAGATTTTAATCTTGGCATGAAAATATGTCATCAGGCATTTATCGCGAAAAAAGACATTGCGCCTTTCTACGATATCACTAATCTTAGCGCCGATATTGACTGGGAAATCAATTGTCTTAAAAGAGCAGGATCAATCCGGCTTATTCCGTTTGTGCTCTGCCGTTATCTGTTGGGAGGAACTTCCGTTAAAAAACACCGTCGCTCCCTTGCAGACAGGTTCAAGGTTCTAAAAAAACATTTCGGCTTACTTCCAACGATGATCAGTCACCTGAAAATCGTCTGGCGCGGCATCTTGTTTGCGGCTCAGCGGGGTAAATACTGGTAGGCACACTCCTATGGCGGAAATCAGGTAACATCTGACACATCTTCTCTCCTACATAAATGCCACAAATTATACTATACAACTCCTAATTTGTTCGCAATAAAATTTGGCTATATTTCGGATAAACATATCTTTGTTTTGAAAGATTGCACAATAACCAAACCTAATAGCTATGAAAAAAACTTTGCTTCTGGCATTTATTTTCAGTGTCGCTGCCTGGATGTCTGTACACGGACAAGCAGTAGGAATTACTGGAAAAGTATCAAGTGACGATGGCTCTCCCCTTCCCGGCGCCTCAGTACAACTAAAAGGAACAACTACAGGAACGCAGACAGACGCAGACGGAAACTATACTATCAATATTTCCGGCCCCGAATCCGTACTCATTTTCAGTTTCGTTGGGATGACAAGCCAGGAACTGACGGTGGGTAGCCAGAGTGTCATCGATGTGCAGTTAAAAAGCGACACACGTAACCTCAGCGAAGTGGTAGTAACTGGCTTCGGCTCTCAGATTAAGCGCGATCTGACTGGCAATATCGCACAGGTAAAAGGTACCGAAATCCAGAATATGCCTGTGGCGAGCGTCGATGCGGCTTTACAGGGAAGAGCAGCCGGCGTGTATGTGAACAGCGGCAGCGGCAAGCTCGGGCAGGCAATCAATGTCCGGATCAGGGGAAATTCCTCGATCAGCGCGAGCAGTCAGCCCCTTTATGTCGTTGACGGAATGCCGATCACGACGGCGGACGTAAGTAACAGCACAGGGGGCGCTACCAACCCGCTTGCGGATATTAATTCCAATGATATTGAATCCATCGAAATCCTGAAAGATGCTTCCGCGGGGGCAATTTATGGGTCACGCGCCGCAAATGGCGTGGTTTTGATCACAACCAAGCGCGGAAAAGCGGGCAAAACCAATGTCAGCATCAACTACCAGCTCGGCTCGTCAGAAGCGACCCGTCGGGTAGATTTCCTTAATGCAGACCAATATGTGAAATTTTATACCATGGCGGCCAACAACCGCGACCGTATTGACGATGTAGACCCGAGTGATCCAGACTCTTACACCCAGTACCTGTTGGGAGAAGGAGGGTTTCTGGACGATTACAGCCTTGGCACGTTTGGCACACCCGATCAGAAAGAATATTTGTGGCAGGACCAGGCTTTCCAGAAAGCGCCTATGCAACAACTGGATTTTCAGCTGAACGGAGGAAGTGACAAGACAAAATTCTTTATCTCCGGCCAATATCTGGACCAAAAAGGAGTAATAATAGGAAATAAGCTGAACAGACTTTCGGCCCGAATGAACCTGGATCATCAGGCTTATAAGTGGTTGCAGGTAGGGCTATCGATGGGACTGGCGAGAACCATTAACAGGCGTTTGCCAGGTGATAATGCATTTTCCAACCCATTACAAATGGCCGCCCTTACCCCACTCACCCCATTTACCGATCCTTCAACTGGCTTGCCCACAGGAACACCGCCGGGAGAAGTGGGTGTACCGCTTTATTTCAACCCGATGATCACGAGTAAGTATGCCAGCTTTATAGCCACTTCATTCAGGAACCTGACCAATGCTTACGCGCAGATCAGCTTCACACCTGAACTGAAGTTCCGGAGTGAGCTTGGCATTGATCTCCTCAATCAGAATGAAGAAAGCTACTACCAAACGCAGAACGTACGGAATGTGAGCACGGCAAGTAGTGGCCTGGGAGAGAATTTTGCCACATTTATTACAAATTACAATACAAACAACTTTTTTTCTTACGACAAGACAATGGGCAACCACAGTATCGGTGCCACGCTGGGGATGTCGTACCAGCAATCTCAAAACAAACTAAGTTTCATTGAAGGATCCCAGTTCCCGTCCAATTCATACAAAAAGATCGCGAGTGCTGCTACGAAATCGGGCGGGAGTTCGTCGGAAACCAATTTCCGCTTCCTCTCCTATTTCCTGAGGTTTAACTATAAGTTTTCAGAGAAATACCTGATTTCTGCCAGTGCAAGGATCGACGGATCGTCGCGTTTTGGTGTTAATTCCCGTTATGGATTTTTTCCGTCGGTATCAGCGGGTTGGGTACTCACGGAAGAGAATTTCCTGAAAGACAACAATGTGCTTAGCTTCCTTAAACTAAGAGGAAGCTATGGTTCGACAGGCAACTCCGAAATCGGCGATTTCCCGCAGCTTGGCTTGTTCTCAGGAGACGCGGGCTATGCGGGAGCAGCAGGCCAGCGGCCTTCCCAGCTAGCCAACCCGGACCTGAAATGGGAAACGACAAAACAAGCAGATTTTGGAATTGACTTTGGTTTGTTCAACAACCGGATCAATGGTGAAATTGACTATTACGAGAAAAAGACCGACGGTTTGCTTTTGGAAGTAAATGTACCGGCCACCACAGGATTTTCGATCAAAGTCGCCAATGTAGGCAAGCTCGAAAACAAAGGCTTCGAATTTGTACTGAATACGCAAAACCTGATCGGAAAATTCAAGTGGAGCACTTCTCTTAACCTGGCTGCAAACAGAAATAAGGTTACCGATATTCAGGACCAGATTATCGAAGGTGGTCTCGCAAATATGAGCCGCGTGATGGAAGGACAGCCGGTTGGTGTTTTCTATACCGTTGAATACGCGGGAGTTGACCCTGCAAATGGGAATGCACTTTTTTATAAAAATACGCCGACAGAAGGCAGGACTACGGTCACCAACAGCGGATATAACAGTGCACAGCGCGTGGTGTCGGGCAACCCGAACCCTAAACTTGTAGGGGGTATTACCAATACCTTTTCATTCAAAGGATTCGACCTCAATGTGTTCTTCAACGGAGTCGCCGGCAATAAGATCAATTTCTACGGGGTAGGCCAATATGCATCTGCCAATGGTATCTATGAAGACAATCAGACTACCGATCAGCTCAATGCGTGGACTCCTGAAAATCCGAATACAAATGTTCCGGAGGCCCGGTTTTACCGCGGGAATGGAAATCAGGCATCGAGCCGGTATATCATGGACGGGTCGTATTTGCGCCTTCGTACTGTGACGCTGGGCTACAATTTACCATCAAACATTACCAGCAAAATCAAAATGGATCGCGTGAGGCTTTATGTTTCCGGACTGAACCTGGCAACTTTCACCAACTACAAAGGGTGGGATCCCGAGGTAAACACAGATGACCTGAGTGCGAGGGATCTCAAATTCGCAACCGGAACTGATTTTTATACCCCACCTCAGCCACGTACAATACTGGTTGGTATTAACGTAGGTTTTTGATTTCATTTCAGCTCATTAATTGAAAAAAAATATGAAAAAGAGAACATATATACACTCCCTGGCTCTGTTGACAGGTCTGCTCATGGTGAATGGCTGTGCAAGCAAGCTGGATGTTGCGCCTACCCAAAGCATTGAAGAAAGCACCGCGCTGAGCACTTCGCGCGATGTGGAGGTAACCCTGATAGGTGCTTATGATGGATTACAGGATGTGGACGTTTATGGAGGTGCATTCCAGTACACCTCCGAATTATTGGGAAACAGCGACGAGCTGGGCTTTGGAGGGACTTTCCAAAACCTACTCGAAATGTACAATAAAGAAATTACCACACAGAATGTAACAGCCCTGGCGACCTGGCGCGATTCGTATGTTGCAATCAACCGCTGTAATAATGTATTGTCAGCGCTGGATATCGTGGAAGAGGATAAAAGGGAACGTGTGGAAGGTGAGGCGCGGTTTATCAGGGGTTCTATTTATTTTGACCTGGTCAGAATGTATGCAAAAACCTGGGGCGATGGGGATAACAATGCAAATCCGGGCGTTCCGCTCATTTTAACGCCGACGCGGGTTGTGACTGAAGCCAATAATATCCCCCGTAATTCGGTAGCCGAGGTATATACACAGGTCCTGGCTGATTTGACTGCAGCCAAAACACTTTTGCCGGAGGTTAATGCTATTTACGCTAATAAGTTTGCTGCATCTGCCCAATTATCGCGTGTATACCTGATGCAGTCCAATTTTGCACTTGCAAGGGATGAGGCTAATGAAGTTATCCAGTCAGCTAAGTATCCGCTGGTGGCTGACTTTTCTTCACTATACTATACTTTCCTGCGCAACAACGGAGCTAATCCGGCTGAATACATTTTTTCGATGGTCGTAACGCAGCAAGACGGAGCGAACGATATGAACACCTATTTCGGAGCGACTATCGAGGATATCACAGGGACTTCAGGAAGAGGGGATGTTCGCATACTTCCCAAACACAGAAGCCTGTACGAAACTGGTGATGAACGCGGGAATTTCTTTATTACTACGCTCAATACCTATACGCAAAAACATCTGGACACTTTTGGTAACGTGCTTCAGTTCAGGTCTGCCGAAATGTATTTGACGAGAGCAGAGGCCAATTTTCGTCTCAGCACGTCAGTGGGCGCTACTCCTGTTGCAGATATTAACCGGATTCGCACACGGGCCGGCCTGACAGCAGTCACAACAGTGAATCTGGAATCGATCCTCAAAGAGCGGCATCTCGAACTTGCATTTGAAGGCCACATGTTGCACGATATCAAGCGGAACAAAAAGAATGTAGGAACATTCCCCTACAATTCTCCGAAGCTGATCATGCCTATTCCACAACGCGAGATCGATGTAAACAAGAGCCTGGTGCAAAATGAGGGTTATCAATGATTTTAACCCCTACAAAAAAACACTCCTTTTGCCAGGAGTGTTTTTTTGCTTTAGAAAATGCACGCAACTATTGCCAGGAAATCCAGGCTTTCGCGTCTTTGGCACTCACCATATCGTACGTTGTTTCTGACGTCTGGATCAGATAAAACCCGCTTTTATCGTACAGCAGATTTGCCGAGTTCACTGCCGGGCCATTCATAGGGACAGGACCTGTGGTGGCGTAGGCCGTATATATGATCCTGCCATCGGCGGTGAATACAGGAGGCTCGCCAAGGTGCCCGTAGATAAGCGACAAAGCGTCATCGACCACAAAAAGGGGCGCAAAAATCTCATAACTCGTGTCTCCTCCCGGCTGGTACAAATAACGATAGTAGGGGTTTCCTTCGTAACTGAGATCTTTTACTCCAAATGCATCATCGACGCCCTTAACGTGAAACCCGTTGAGAGAGCGCCAGTAGCCACCCGATTCGACGGGCTCTCGCCACCATCTCCTTGCAGCTGCAAGATCAACGGAAATTGGTTTGATCGCTTCCTGCACCACAGTATTGGCCCCTCCTCCCGAAAACCTCAGTTGCATTGAATTTGCATTCCACGTAAAGTTGGTAAAACCATTGATGGTTTGTGAACCATTTACCAACGGTTTGAGGAAAACGAGGCTCGCCCCCGCAAAATAATACCCTGTCGTAAATGTCTTGGGCACATTGCCTTCCAGCCAGGTTAGTTTAATAGTTCTATTCAACTGGTTGGGCGTAATCTCATAAGTAACGTTGCCGAGGGTAATCCGCCTGAAATAGGTCTGATACTTGGAAATATTGTTGAAGAGAACCGCCTTTGCAAGATCTCCGCTGGCGTAAGCCGCTGCCTGTGCCTGCGTTGCTTTGGTGAGCACAAGCCTGCTCTGGTTTTTTCTGCCGACGAAGGTGACCGTTTCTTCTTTCAGTGAGTCGGGAAAAATACTGAACTCAAAATCCGATTGAAGCCCTTCCCCTAATACGCCCCCATTTACCTCATTGTCCGGGTCAGACAACACGTGTAAGTATGAATAGGTATCGAATATCAGCGAAGGGGTCTGCATGGCTTTCAACCGGTAGCTGCTTTCCTTCGGTTTGGCTGCAGACTCTGCTGTAAAGTCCGAGTACATGACGACCCTGTTCTGATCATTGAATTTGAAGTGAAAACCATAGCTGCCGCCGCCTTTTGGGTAAATGATTGCATTCCAGCCGTGCGGGGCCTCAACAAGCAGCTTTTCATAGGATGCCAATGCAGCATTCAAACGGGTATCCGCAGATTCTTCAAACAAAGTATCATCGCTATTCTCGCAGGAAAAAAAAGCGGAAGAAGCGAACAGGAAATAGAGAAAGATTTTTTTCATTTAATTAAAAAAGTTTGTTCATCGATCCCCTAACCCGTTTTTGCAGGCTATAAAAATCTATATCCCACGTATTTTTATAATAGGCGACCACAATAGCCTCTTTTTGCCGGAGCGACGACTGCGCCTGTGCTTTGGTGACGCCTCTTGGGCTGGTACCTTCCGGGATCGAATTTACGATTTTGTCGAATCCCGCTTTTCCTTCGGTCAGCATCATGGCGATCATTTCCACAAAGTCTTCATCAAAGTTCAGCGAACTATATGCAGTTACGAAACCATCGCGGCGGGCATCTGCATCCGACCAGTTGATCCAGTTTCCTCCCTGATAAAGCGACTTGGTAATGTTCCGGTATTCAACAGGATATAACTCCGTCTGGTGCAGGATGTGCCCGAATTCGTGGTGTATCGTATGCAGGAACCAATCTTTTACAAAGGCCGAATCTCTCGCCGCATCGTAGCCCTGCATTCCCTTAATCTTAAACAAATTAACACCGAACAAAACTACTTTCCGACCTCCCTCAGCAGTACCAAGCGTAATTGAACCTTCCGCATTGTATTCATTGCTTCCGGAAAGAATAAAGAACTTGGGAGAGAATTTATTGTAAAAGACTTTCCCGGCTTCCTGTACGTAGGGTACTGTCCAGGCTTTTTTGATTGTGCTCAGCAATGGAATAACCTGGGCTTCGTCTGGCGGCACCAGTGTTTTCGTAATATTGCCAAACTCAAACTGGTCCCATTTGTACTTCGCCGAAATATTGTACGGCGTAGTCAGGCTGTCGAGGATCCATTTATCGACCGGCCCGGGCACCCACGTGTCTCCGCCCAGTCCTGGAATGTCTTCCACCTTGCCAATTTTTTCTTCCGTACATGAACTCAAAAGCATGCTGGCAGCAAGCATTCCGAGTAATAAGGTTTTTGAAATTGATTTCGCTATCATATTCATTTCAATTATCTGCTGTTTTGCTCAATCCCTGCCAAGGTTGCCGTTTGCGGTATTTGTAAAACCCTGCGGGGGTCGGTCGCCGGTACCGAGATCACCTGTCCCGAGGAAGTCTGGTGCTGAACAGGAATACCGTAACGCTGCATATCAAACCATCTCATTCCCTCCTGCACAAATTCGACTCTTTTAAAAAGCAACACCGTATTCACGATTCCCGACCGGAGGTTCATCCCATTAAAAAAGCTGGTGATCCTGCTTGAAGTAATCCTGTGCGTAGAAGGATTATAATTAGAAACGCGCTTGCTGGCAAACAAGTTAAGATCTTCAATAGCCGCAGCCGTATTATTCAGATACGCATTTGCTTCAATTTTATTGAACAAAACCTCCTCAGCTGTGAACAGCGGCACCATTACATACGGAAATCCAATTTCCGCATTTACAGATTCCCTGACAAAATATTCGTTCAATTTCGGGATCAAATAGTTATTATCGCCTTGGGTATACAAAGGATAGGCCCAACTGGCGTTACCTGCGATGATCCCCTCGCCTTCCGAAACTTCCAGCCATTTTCCGTAATTCATTCCGTACCGGTATTGCGCTACATATCTGCCGTAGGTCGAAGAGGTTTCAGCAAGGAGCAAATTGGCATTCTGACTGGCGCGGGAATAGGTATTGTACAATTCCTGAGGCGACAAGCTTTCGTAAGTTGTGTTCCAGGGGCGAAGGTTGTCGCCTATATTCGCTCCGGGAAACACTGCATTCGCGTATTGCAGCACTTTTGCATAATCCCTTTTCACCAGATAAAACCGGCAGGCAAATGCATTCGCGGCGGCACGATTGAAGTGGTACTTAGGTACGGTATAGCTGCCGTCGGCAATCAACGGAAGCCCTTCCAGCAAATCCTTTTCGATCATACTGTAAACAAAATCGACTGTCCGGCGGTCATACTGTTTCAAAACCACCTTTTCCGGAACAGTTACATAAGGAATTCCCGGGCTTGGATTAGCTTGTGTAGCGTCAAAAAATTTGCTGAAAAAGTTGACAAGCATAAAATGGGCATAGGCGCGCGCGAGCAAAGCCTCCCCTTTTTGCGCCGAATATTCTTCCGGATTGGCCACTTTGCTGATAATGTCAAGCGCCTCATTGGCAACCGAAATCGCCCGGTAGCATTCCGCCCAGTATTGATCCGGCGAGTCCTGCTCATCCACCGTCGCCTCGACTTCTTCAAACAGATAGGAAAAACGGTTGGTCTTATCATCTTCCCCAATTCCTTTGTCCGCAACATTGTCGCTCATAGACTCGGCAAACAGCACGTAGCTTCCCTGCGGATAAGCAGTGGTGAGTAACTGGGATACCTTTCCGGGTGTATTGATCGTTGCCCGGGTACTATCGGGTTCGGTGGAAAGAAAATCCTCACAGCCAGCCAGTACCAGGAGCAGCGGGATAATCAGAAGGCTTTTTATGTTACTTAGTCTTGTCATGTTTATTCTGGATCAATGTCTTTGTCTCAGCGTACATTTATAAAGTCAGCTTGATCGCAACTGTGAATTGCTTTTGAATAGGCTGCGCAACACCGCCGGAGTTGAAAAACTCAGGGTCCTGCCCTTTCAGTTTTTTGTCCGCATAAATCAGCCAGGGATTAATAGAAGAAAGCTGGATACTCGCTGCTTTAAAACCATATTTGCCCGAAAATGCTAGCGGCACTCTGTAAGACAGCGAAACCGATTTCAACCTGACAAAATCACCTTTTGCTACCCTTTCAGTTGAATAATTGTAAATACTGTAAGGATATGTACCAGCCAGGTACTGGGCTTCGAGCTTGTCGGCAATAGAGGCCACTGGCGTAACCGCTTCTTCACCCGGAATCACCCATCTGTCCAGAAACTCACGCGGAAGTGCGTCCAAATCACTGAATGCACCTTTGTAAAGTGGATTAAGGCGGATCTTGTTACCATATTGATAGGTAAAGAACACATTCAGTGAAAGATCTTTGTAAGTCAGCGTATTATTAAAACCTCCTGTTACAGGCGGATCAACCGGCCCTTCATATTTGAGATAGGATACATTCTGATCTTGTAAATAAACATCAGAGCTCACTTCTCCATTTTCGTTCAGGAATATAGGGACGCCCGTTTTGGGATTTAAAGCACGATAATCTATTGAAAAAAGGCTCCTGACCGGCCGTCCCGTCACATTTGCCCCTTCTGCTTTTACGAGATCAAATATTCCCGGATTATTATCCACATTGGTAATGCGGGTCTGTGCATAGCCCACCGTAATGCGTGACCGGAAATCCCAGTCTTTGTTTTTAAACAATACACCATCGATCGAGAAATCAACTCCATAAGACTGCATATCGGCATAATTGGCCACTTTGTATATCTGCCCACCGATTCCTGAAGTTTTGATTTCGTCGATCAGATCGAAGCTATTTCTGATGTAGCCGTCGACGGTCAGATTGATCCGGTTCGCAAATAATCCCAAGTCGAGCCCAAGGTTTCCGCTGTACAGTTTCTCCCAGGTCAACTGTGTATTTTGAAGTGAAGCCAATGCGATTGCAGATTCTTTTTCATCGGCAAATGGTCTTCTGGTAATAATACTCTGGAACAAAACCGCAGAATTGGTCGCCGGCCCTGTATCGGCCGAAAGTCCGTAACTCGCGCGAAGCCGTCCCATGCTAAGCCATTTGGAGTTTTTCAGAAAATTTTCCCTGTCGAAATTCCAGGATCCCGCGACTGTATACGTCGGCAGCCAACGGGCAATGGCGGATTTACCGAAACTATTCGATCCGTCGTAGCGGATGTAAGCGGTAAAATTATATTTATCGTCCAGTGTATATCCTGCACTTCCGTAAAATGCCGCAAACCGCTCGTAGTCCATTCGCATCCCATAATACTGGAAGTTGGTTTCTATGGTCTGCTTCAGGATCCGGTAATCGACAAACGGTGTCCCGCCCTGGTCATATTGAAATCCGTAGCCGGTATTGTTGGAATTTTTGCGGTTGGTATACTTGATTTCCTGTCCAGCCAGGATATCAATCTGGTGCCTGTCGGCAAATTTCCTGTTGTATCTGAGGTTATTACGGATGTTATAAAAAAGCATCTGATCCTCATTTGTATTGTAAAAACCACCGCTGGGCAGCACTATAACGGGATATGCATTGGGAACGTCGGGATCGGTGTACAGGTATTTATTGGCCAAAGCAATCGTCGAATTGTCGGCTGCGCGGTAGGCGTTGGCCATATTGCTGTGCTCCGTGATAATGTGCTCACGGCCGGTTTGAATATACCTCAGCGCGCCCAAAAAGTCGTAAGTAATGTGATCGGTGATCTTGTAGGAAAGATTTCCCTGCAACTTAATGTCCGCCAGGTTAAGATTGATACGGTTATTAGCCAGTTCCGAGACGATATTGAATGGCGCAAAATTTCTCCTGAAATATTCAAGATCGCCATTTTCATCGTAGGCGGTTAAAGTGCGGCTGGTGTTCAGGGCATAGCTGAACGGGTTAATATCAAAATCCCTGTCAAATTTCCCTTCTACCGGATTGCTGCGGCGACTGAGCGAACCGGGCGCCTGCTGCCTGCGAACGGACGCCAGGGTGGTCAAACCTATGCTCAGTTTGTCTGAGAGTTGGTAGGTATTGTTAAAATTCAGTGTGTAACGCTTCACTTTATCTGCGATCGTCCATCCATTGTCGTCCAGGTAACTTACAGACGCATAGGAGCTTGACTTTTCACTTCCGAACGAGACACTCAATGAATGCTCATGAATGAAGTTTTGTTTGAAAAGCACATCAAACCAGTCCGTATTTGCTCCTGCGTATCTGAGCAGGTAGTTTCTCTTGGCCTCCTGTGTATTGGGAAGTGGAAAATTACCTTCATTGTCACCATTCAGCGAGTTGTAATATTTACCGTAAACACCAAAATCCGGCTTTGACAAAATGTCTGAATTCAGATAACCCTTGCGTTCCAGCTCTCCCAGCACAGACATTTGCTGGGCGGAGTTCATAATGTTGAAGTTGCGGTAAGACGGTGTAAGCTGCGTACTGAAATTACCCGAATAAGTGATGACAGGCTTTCCGCTTTTACCTTTTTTGGTCGTAATCACGATTACACCGTTCATAGCGCGGGCACCGTATAATGCAGCCGCAGCGGCATCTTTCAGAATATCGAAAGTTTCAATATCGTTTGGGTTGAGTCCGGCGACTGCCGAGCCCAGTAGCGTAGTAGGGTCGCCGCTCGACAGCTGATCATTTGAAATATTGACAATATCCTCCTGAACAACACCGTCGATCACCCAAAGTGGCTTATTATCACCATTTAAAGAAGTGGCTCCGCGAATACGAATTTTGGGCGCTGCCCCGAAAGTACCTGACACGTTTTGAATGGAAACCCCGGCGGCACGGCCTTCGAGCATCCTGCTTACATCCGGTAGGCCGTCGATTTTGACATCGTCGGTTTTTAGCGTAACAGCCGAACCCGTGAATTTATCCTTGTCAATATTCTGAAAGCCAGTTACCACCACATCCTGTAAACCAACCGCGTCCTCGGCGAGCTCGATGCTCATACTTTTCGCGGCAGGAACTTCCTTTGCCAGAAAACCGATCATTGTCACTACCAGCGTCGCGCCTTCGTTGACATCGGTCAGTAAAAACTCGCCTTTTTCATTGGTAACAGTCCCCTTCTGCGTTCCCTTTACCCGCACAGTTGACCCGATCAATATTTCCCCGGTGCTGCTTTTGACGACACCCTTTATATCAATGGCAATGCTACTGGAAAAGGAAGGAACAGAAAAAATGGAGAAAGCAAGAAAAACAGCACCAAGACACAACAAAGAAAGCCTACACTGGCCACCGTTCCGGTAAAAAAGATCCATATGCTTACGTATAAGTCTATCTCAAAAATGAATAGGTTTCCGAGTTATCGGTTTGGTTAATACTTATTTCAATAATACGTATTAAAGCTATAAAAAGCGAACACAATTTATTGCTACCGGTTACATAGCACAATTGCTAAAAGGAATTTTAGGTTTCAAGGTCAATCGCCTGGATTAGCCGAAGTAATGACTGATGTGGAGGGGTGCGGGTGATATGTTGCAAATATCTTTATTAAAACAATTTACACTGCAATTTATTGTAAGATTTACCTGTGATTTTTAATCCTCAATCTGATCGTTTTCAGGTTGTCTGCCCGCGGTTGTCAGCACGGAAGTAATGCGGTTCAATTCCTCCACTTTATATGCAAAATCACCCTTTAACATATCCCTGACAGCTTTAAGCTGTTCCATTGCGGTTTCGAGATTGTCGGGCAGTGCTTCTCCAAGTACTTCCTTTAAACGTTTCGCCAGTGTGGGCGACATTCCGTTGGTCGAGATCGCAACTTTCAAATTCCCTTTTCTGACAACAGAAGACAGGTAAAAATCGCAAATAGCAGGTGTGTCAGCCACGTTGGTTAAAATATGCTTTGCCCTTGCAACGACAGAAATCCGCTTGTTCTCTTCTTTATCATTCGTGGCGACGATCACCAGGTCCTTTGCAATCAGGTCTTCGTCACTGAATTTTCTTTTAATCAAAACAATGCGGGGGGTTTGTTGGGCCAGATCCAGAATTTCCTGCCTGATCTCCGGCGATACCAGGGTAATGTTGGCTTCTGGTGAATTATCAAGCACCGCCGTGATCTTTTCAAGGCCTACATATCCGCCCCCAACAATCAGCGTGTGCAGTTTTTCAAGTTTGATGAAAATTGGAAAGAGGTTGTTCACTGTGCAGGTTTGAGATGAAAACTTTATAATCAAATTTACAAGAAAATATGTTTTGATTCTGCCTGTCAGGTTTCATTTATAACTATTCCAACAATCGGACTTTTACTATCTGCTTCTTCCGTGTAACTTTGTAATATGATCGCAATTACCAACCTCAGTTATTTTCTTGGCGACCGGGCACTTTACGACGGTGCATCGCTTCATATAAAGCCTAAACAAAAGATCGGGCTGATCGGCCTGAATGGAACAGGAAAATCTACGCTTCTGAGAATGATCAACGGAGAATTCCAGCCCGACGGCGGCAATATTTCCAAAGCAGGAGACTGTACCATTGGCTTTCTGAACCAGGATTTGCTCTCCTACCAAAGCGATGATTCCATTCTTTCAGTGGCAATGCAGGCATTTGAAAGACAAAATATGCTGCAAGTGCAGATCGACAAGATCCTGCATGACATGGAACACAACTATACCGACGCGCTGGTTGACAAGCTCGCAAAAGTGCAGGATGAATTTGAGGCGCTCGACGGGTACACCGTACAATCCAAAGCCGAGGCGATTCTGGAAGGTCTGGGTTTCTCAACCGCCGATCTGCAGCAGCCTTTGCGTCTGTTTTCAGGAGGATGGAGAATGCGGGTAATGCTGGCCAAATTGCTGCTGCAAAAACCTTCACTTCTCATGCTCGATGAGCCTACCAACCACCTCGACTTACCTTCCATTCAATGGGTTGAGAAATATGTACAATCGTACGAAGGCGCCGTGATTGTGGTTTCCCACGACAGGCAGTTCCTTGATAACACGATAGATACGACGGTAGAAGTATCTGGTGGAAAACTGAATTATTACGCAGGAAACTATTCCTACTATCTCGAAGAAAAAGAAGAACGCAACGAAATCCAGCGTGGTGCTTACGAAAACCAGCAGGCGAAAATCCGGCAGACCGAACGTTTTATCGAACGTTTTAAAGCAAAAGCTACCAAATCCCGACAGGTACAGAGCCGGGTGAAAGCGCTGGACAGAATGGATGTAGTGGACGCTGTAATTGACGAAAATGCCAAGGTCCATTTCCGATTTCAATTCACTACGCAGCCGGGAAGGCACGTTTTTCAGCTGGAAGACGCTTCCAAAGCTTACGGAGAAAAAGTGATCCTCGATAGTACCAATATCAGTATGGAACGCGGAGATAAAATTGCGCTGATCGGCGCCAATGGACGCGGAAAATCAACCGTACTTCGTGTAGTTGCTGGTACTGAGCCTATTGAGGGAAAAAGAAGGCTGGGACACAATGTATCCTTCACATTCTATGCACAGCATCAGCTTGAATCCCTGAATGTGGCCCATAACCTGATTGAGGAGCTCAAATATGCGAATCCGAATAAAACAGAAACCGAACTCAGGACTGTATTAGGATGCTTTTTGTTTACAGGTGATGATGTTTTCAAGAAGATTAAGGTACTGTCCGGAGGTGAAAAATCGCGGGTTGCATTGGCAAAAGTATTGCTTTCACAAGCAAACTTTCTGCTGCTCGATGAGCCTACCAACCACCTGGACATGCAGTCTGTCAATATCCTGATCCAGGCATTGCAGCAATATGAAGGCAGCTACATTGTGGTTTCCCACGACCGGTATTTTGTTGAAAACATTGCTAACAAGATCTGGTATATTGAAGATCATCAGATTAAAGAATATCCCGGAACTTACGAGGAATATGAAATTTGGGTGGAGGAAAGAGGATTACAATCTGCTGTAAGTGAGAAAGTAACAGTGAGCAGCGCACCGCCTCAGAAAGCAAGCCAGCAAAATTCGGGTCCCGCAAAAAATGTATCAAAGCCACATTCGAGCGAAGATTCAGCCAAGCTGAAAAAAGCGCAAAAACAGATTGAGGAACTGGAATCAACCATTAACAATCTGGAAATACGCAAGGCAGAGACGGAAACGAAGTTGGGCGACCCGAAGATTTATAATGATTCTGTGGCACTGGCGGAGATGAACCGCTTCTATACCGATATCAAGCAAAAGCTCGAAAAAACAACAGAGGATTGGGAAAATCTGATGATGGAAGTCGAAGAGCTGTCTGCTAAATAATCTCTTCGTTTTGCGCATAGATGTCACGCATTTCCAAATGCATGCCGAATGACCGATTTCAATGGCTCCGTCAATTGCGTATGCCTCGGAAGCGAGTACCCACAAGCCGTTATCTGCTTTTCGGTATACTTCTGCCATTAATTTGCGGGAATCGATTAATACATACTCGACAAGTGAGGAAATGCTTCTATAAAGGTGAAATTTCTGACCTCGATCGTATTCACCAATACTTGGAGACAGCACCTCGATGATCACGGACGGATTAAGTATGGTATCCGTCTTACGATCCAGGAATTCCGGCTTGCCGCACAAAATCAGTAAATCAGGATATGTGTAAAAAGCATTTTCAGGAATATGCACCCGCATATCACTTGAAAAACCTTGGCACGATTTGCCTTTCAGAAAAAAACCTATTTCTCCCGACAAATTTTCCTTGATACGGTTATGATTTAGTCCGACACTGGCCATTGCGAAAATTTCGCCACCGTAGTATTCGCTTTTGTAGTCCGCGGCTCTTTCTAATTCGAGATACGCTTCTGCTGAATACATTTTGATAGGTTGTGCTGTCATAGTTGTGTAAACAAAATAGTTAATAATCTTCAAATGACCTTTTCCTGTTTAGACGTACCTTGGTTCGATAAGTAACGTTATTGTTTTAAAATTTTTCTGATGCGCTTTATCCTCTCCATTTGTCTTTTGCTCTGCATTTTTGCCGCCCGGGCCCAGATTCAGAATATCCGGCTGGAAGATTACATCTATAATGAAAAGATCAGGACGGTGCTGCTTTATCCGGCGCTTGAAAATCCTGAAAATCCGACCAGGTTACTCACCCCGCCCGTAAAGCCGCTCGCCAGTACTTCGCCGCTTGTGCTTGAATTCGATGATATGTCGGGTGAATTTGAGGGTTACCGTGCTAAAATCATCCATTGCAATGCAGACTGGACCAAGTCGGGCCTTAACGATATTGAGTTTACGTACGAATTCAATGAATACCCTATTACTACCTCGGAGCAGGCATTTAGTACCAAAGTTCCTTATTTTCACTATCGGCTTGAATTACCGAAGCTGAAACTCTCCGGGAATTATGTGGTGTATGTTTATTCCGACAAGGACAGGAAACCGGTTCTGAGCAGACGCTTTATGTTATTTGAGTCGAGAATAAATCTGAAAGCCGAGGCGCGCTTTTCGCAGGGAATCCAGCAACAGTTTTCCGACCAGCAAATCGACTTCTCAGTGGAGTACAAAGGTTATCCGCTCAACGCGCCGCAAACCGACCTGAAAGTTTTCATCCGAAAAAATTTCAGGTTTGATCAGATGAAATCAGGCTTCAAACCTACGAACGTGAGACCATTTGATCAGCTTCTGGAGTATACCTTTTTTAATCTCGAAAATACTTTTCCAGGAGGCAATGAATTTCGCTATTTCGACAGCCGATCGTTAACCGGGCGAGGATATGGGGTCAATGAAATCCAGCGTTCGGATGAATATACCAGCCTTTCGCTTTTCCCAGACAAATCCCGGGCGGTCGGCGCGTATATTCAGGTCGACGATTTTAACGGGCAATATATTGTTGACCAGCGCGAGTCGGGACGAGGTAGTGTGGAGGCGGATTATACTCCCGTACTTTTCACTCTGAAGACCGCAGAAAATCCGGATGTTACATTTTACGTTAATGGCGCATTCAATCTCTGGCAGTTGAACGACCGTAACCGAATGACCTATAATCCTGACAGGCAGGCTTACGAAGTGGAAATCCTGATCAAACAGGGAGTGATCGATTACGATTATACCGCGGTTTCCAAAGTTGACAATAAGGCAGACGAATCAATGATCGAAGGAAATTATGCAGCGACGGAAAATGATTATGACATTCTGATCTATCACCGCCCGCCGGCAGGCCGCGCTGATCTGCTGATCGGATACCGGACTGTGGAGTGGAACCGGCGCAGATAATGTCGAAATTGATCAGTTATAAAGTAAGAAAAGCAGCCAGAAGGCTGCTTTTCTTACTTTATAACTGAAATTCGCTTTGTCAGACATTAAAGCGGAAATGCATGATATCACCGTCGGCAACCACATATTCTTTCCCTTCTACTGCCATTTTACCAACTTCCTTTACACCAGCTTCCGTTTTATACTGCTGATAATCGGCTATCTTAATCACCTCTGCACGAATAAAACCCTTTTCAAAATCACTATGGATCACTCCTGCAGCCTGAGGCGCCTTCCAGCCCTTCTCGATCGTCCAGGCCCGCACTTCTTTTACGCCCGCAGTGAAGTAGGTAATGAGATTCAACAAAGAATAAGAAGCCTTAATTAGCTTACTTAAACCTGACTCCTTCAAACCATACTCACCCAAAAACATCTCATGCTCCTCGGGATCTTCAATTTCTGAAATCTGAGATTCAATAGCAGCGCAAAGCACAATCACTTCTGCGCCTTCTTTCTTAACAGTTTCTCTTAGCTTTTCAGAATATTCATTGCCAGTCAGCATCGAACCTTCGTCCACATTGGCTACGTACAGTACCGGCTTGGCAGTGAGCAATTGCAGGTCGCCGATCACAGCCTCCCTGGTTTCTTCATCGATTTCGAGGCTTCGTGCATTGTTTCCGGCTTCTAGCGTCGATTTATATTTTTTCAACCACTCCAGCTCTGCTTTCGCTTTGGCATCACCGGCACGAGCACCTTTTTCAGTACGCTGGATTTTTTTATCAACTGACTCAAGATCTTTCAGTTGAAGCTCCGCATCGATAATTTCTTTATCAAAAACGGGGTCAACACGCCCTTCCACGTGCACTACGTTCTCGTCCTGAAAACAGCGGACAACATGCACGATAGCGTCAACTTCACGGATATTGGCCAAAAACTTATTACCTAGTCCGGCACCCTGACTCGCCCCTTTTACTAGGCCTGCTATATCGACAAACTCAATAATAGTAGGAATCACTTTCTGAGGTTTAACAAGGCCGGTCAGAATTTCCAGGCGCTCATCCGGAACAGTTACGACTCCCACATTAGGCTCAATCGTACAAAATGGATAGTTTGCTGCTTCGGCTTTTCCGGTAGAAATGGCATTAAAGAGAGTGGATTTCCCAACGTTTGGCAATCCAACGATCCCGCATTGAAGACTCATATATTAGAAGTATGCAGTGAATAGCAGGCATTCTTCTTATGGAAATGCAAAGAATTCCTGGCTGCTAAATTAAATTTTTTGCAAAATTACCATTTAGCTGATACAAAAACCAAAAGCCTTCGTAATTGCTTCCGAAGGCTTTTTCTATTAAAGTAAATTTGTTAGTCCCACTTAAGATCCGACTCCCCTACTACATCCACCTCATCGGCCTTGGCTTCAAACTGAGAGAAGTCAACTTCCGGCATCAGCTCTGTTTTCACATGGTCAACGGCTTCTTTCAAAGCATCTACGAACTTATCAAAATCTTCTTTGTACAAAAACATCTTGTGTTTTTCGTACGTAAAACCGTCTCCCTGTGGGTGCCGGCGGCTTTCTGTAATGGTGAGATAATAATCGTTAGATCGCGTAGAGCGAACATCGAAGAAGTAAGTCCGTTTTCCTGCCCTAACCCTTTTGGAGTAGATTTGCTCTCTGTCTTCCACTATGTTTAGTTTTAAATAGGTTTTCAAACGCTAAAATATAAAGTTTATTGCTGCGAACAAAAAAACACAAATATATTAGCGATGCCGCGCCCGGATTTAGACTATTTTGTATTTCGTTTGCACTTTCACCAGAGCAATTGTTCTGTTCTTCAAATTTTATATTACTTTTGAAATTCCGTGGTTTTCAATTCCCACGAATAACCCGGTAACGAGTATCGCATAAGGAAGGTTTTCCTTATTATGTTTCACTTAAATCCTGAGATATGACTTATCGTCGGATTCTGATTCTCATCTTGTTAGCTCTTGCAGCTGCTGCGCCTGAAACAATAGCCCAGGTAAAGCTAGGCAAAACAGAAACCGGAAATGCCTCTTATTACGCAAGCCGGTTCAACGGAAGGAAAACTTCTTTCGGAGAAGTACACAAAAGTACCGAACTGCTTGCCGCCCACAGAAGTTATCCGCTTAATACAATGCTGGAAGTGACGAATCTGAATAATGACGAAAAAGTAATAGTAAGGGTTAATGACCGGGGCCCATTTGCCAAAAACAGGATCATTGATTTAAGTAAGGAGGCAGCCAGACTACTAGGTATAGTTGCCCAGGGAGTCGCCAATGTTTCGGTAAGAGTTGTAGGGATGGAAGGCATGATATTGCTTGAATCTTACGAACAGATCGATCCAAAATCCGGCAAAGTGATCGCGATGCGCAGCAAACCTTAAAATCTGACTTTCCTCAATGAGTAACCGGCAGCTTGATTTATCCAAAATCAGAGAATTTGGAAATCTTGAATTCCTGGCCAAACAACTTGTTGAAGGATTTATCACCGGTTTACATAAATCCCCTTTTCACGGTTTCTCAGTCGAATTCGCGGAACACCAGCTGTATAATACAGGAGAATCTACCCGCAATATAGATTGGAAAGTATTTGCCAAAACCGACCGGTTGTACGTCAAGCGGTATGAAGAAGAAACCAATCTACGCTGCCATATTTTGCTCGACACCTCTTCTTCCATGTATTACCCGGAAGACAGCTACGGTAAAATGACTTTCAGCGTGATGGCCGCAGCAAGTCTTACCTATTTACTTCAAAGACAGAAAGATGCAGTTAGTCTTTGCACATTTTCTGAAAATATAGAGATCCAGACCGCGGTCAAATCCACACCTTCACACGTGCATAAGATCATGCTGGATCTGGAGAACCAGCTGGCAGCGAAACGGCCACTTCTGAAAACCTCCGTTTCCGAAGTGCTGCATCAGATTGCGGAAAAGATACATAAACGCTCGCTTGTAGTTATTTTCAGCGATATGTTTGACAATCTGGAAAATGCCGACAAAATTTTCTCTGCACTACAGCACTTACGCCACAACCTGCACGAGGTACTTCTCTTCCATGTTACCGATCGGAAAACGGAAGAAGATTTTGCCTTTGAAAACCGCCCTTACGAATTTATTGACCTGGAAACGGGTGAAAAGATCAAGGTACAGCCGGAGCAAGTGCGGGAATCCTACAAGGAGTTTGTGCGCGATTTTTACACCAAATTAAAACTGAAATGCGGTCAGTATAAGATCGATTTCATAGAAGCAGATATTGCAAAAGGCTTCGATCCTATCCTGATGGCCTATTTGGTGAAACACTCAAAAATGAGGTGATTTTTTTATAATTTGATAGCAAATTACGCTCCTCGGTTCCGCTATCTCCTTATGAAAAGAAAATTGGCTGCCGGCTATCTTGTAGCTATATTACTCCCTATTCTACTTGGCTGTAAATCAGCAGAAAAATCGTTCAAAGAAGGCGATTTTGACGACTCCGTCCTCCGAGCAGCTGTCAAATTAAAAAGCTATCCTACGCACGCTGCTTCCCTCGACGTACTCAGGCAAGCCTATCCCCTCGCACTTGACCAGCATTTGAACGAAATCGAAGCTAAAAAGCATTCAGAAGACCTGTTTCGGTGGGAGGCTCTATTGGAAACGTACTTGAAGCTCAACCGGCTTTTTAAAGAAATCAACTCCTGTGAGGCGTGTATAACAATAGTGACGCCAAAAGGATTTGAAAAGGAAGAAAAGCTGGCCAGGCACAATGCTGCCAGCGTCAGATATAAGGAAGGTACAAATTTCCTAAGCATTGGTGATCGCACGAATGCCAGACAAGCCTACCAGCATTTCGAAAAAGTAGAAGCACTCATTCCTGATTTTAACGATAATAAAAAGAAGCTGGAAATTGCTTATGAGCTGGCCTCTTTCAAAGTAATTGTGGAGCAAGTGTTGGTGAACTCCGGAAAATATCAGCTCAGCAACGCGTATTTTCAGGAGAGAGTAAATGAATTTCTTCAAACAAGCGGGCGGCTTAACAAATTTGTCCGTTTTTATATGCCGGAGGAGGCTGTCAAAAATCGCATCAGACCTGATCAGGTCATTTCGCTCCAATTTGACGATTTCGTGGTAGGGCAGACTATGATAGTGAAAACTACGGAGACTTTTATAAGTAAGGACACAGTAAAAACGGGAGAAAAAGTGGTCGGCCGGACACGTGTCCCGGTCTATGGAAAGGTATCTGCAAAACTCACAGAAGTTCGCAAAACGGTACTTTCAGCTGGCTTGCTGAATATGCGGATCACAGATTTCAACACCAGACAAACAGCAAATGAGGAGAAGTTTAACGGAGAATATAACTGGACTTGCGAGTGGGCCAGTTTCACCGGCGATGAAAGGGCCCTAACTTCCGCGCAGTTGCGCAAATGCAAAAGTCAGGAGCTGTTCCCTCCTCCCCCCCAACAGCTTTTTATCGAGTTTAGTAAACCGATTTATGAAAGGTTAACCAGCAAACTGCAAAGTTTCTATGCTAAATATTAAGCCTGATTCAGGAAAAGTGAAATAAACAGCTGATCTAAATGTGCCACCGGGATTACTTCCATGCTGCTCCTGTTAAGTTCCAGTCCTTTGCTATTGTACTTGGAAATATAAATTTTTCGAAAACCTAGTTTTTCCGCTTCTGAAATCCGGTTTTCAATGCGGTTCACAGCCCGGACCTCTCCTCCTAAACCGACTTCGGCTGCAAAACATATGGATGGTGGAATATATTTATCTTCATAGGACGAAACGATAGACGCGACCACAGCGAGATCAATGGCCGGATCTTCTACCTTCAGTCCACCTGCTACATTCAAAAATACATCCTGCGTGCCCAACCTGAAACCACCACGTTTTTCGAGCACCGCTAGTAGCATTTGAAGCCTTTTAGCATCATAGCCCGTACTGCTACGCTGGGGAGTTCCATATGTTGCCACGCTTACAAGTGATTGTATTTCAATTAGAAGCGGCCGGTTCCCTTCCATCATAGAACCGATTGCAATGCCGCTAACGGGCTCGTCCCGCTGCGAGATCAATATTTCAGAGGGGTTACTCACCTGGCGAAGACCGGATCCGTGCATTTCATAAATGCCGAGCTCCGAGGTACTTCCAAAACGGTTTTTGGCTGTCCGTAAAATACGGTAAGTATTGTGTCTGTCGCCCTCGAACTGCAATACGGTGTCGACCATATGTTCCAGCACTTTCGGTCCGGCAATTGAGCCGTCTTTCGTAATATGTCCGATCAAGAACACAGGAACACCCATTTCCTTCGCATACTTCATGAATTCGGCCGTACATTCCCGAACCTGCGAAACACTGCCTGCCCCCGATTCGATAAAAGCCGATTGCATAGTTTGTATTGAATCGATGATCAGGACGTCTGGCTTAAAATCATCAATCTGACGAAAGATATTCTGGGTATGCGTTTCGGTTAAAATGAAACATTTATCACTTTTCGCTGACATCCTCTCAGCGCGCATTTTTATTTGCTGGTCGGATTCTTCGCCGGAAACGTAAAGTACTTTCTTATTAGAGAGCGTCAATGCGATTTGCAGCATGAGTGTGGACTTGCCTATCCCTGGCTCCCCACCTATCAAAACCAGAGAACCCTGTACTATGCCGCCCCCTAAAACACGGTTGAGTTCATGATCGGAAGTCTTTATCCTGGGCTCATTCTGGTATTCAATTTCAGCGATTGCCCTCGGCCGGCTGGCGAGGTTGACAGATTTCCAGGCAACAGTTGTCTTAGGGTCCTCTTTTTCGATCACCTCCTGAACAAAAGTATTCCACTCTCCACAAGATGGACATCTTCCAACCCATTTGGGTGAATTATACCCGCATTCCTGGCAGAAGTATGCTGTTTTGGCTTTGGCCATAATAGAAAAATCTAATTTGTAATTATATGCTGTTCAACGGTAAAATGCAGACCTTAACATGAAAATTTGGATGTTCCGACCACAAAATCAAAAAAAATATAGGCAAGGTATAGTTTTTTGCTTTTTGACGTTATTATCCGGTTTTACTAAAATAATGATATTATCCATGAACATCCTGACAAAAGTAGCTTGTATTTGTTTGTTATGCATCGTTGCGATCGGGTCGGCTCAGGCACAGAAGAAAGGTTTTGCGTTTGGTATCAAAGGAGGGGTAAACCTGTCGCGTCTTACCATGGGCAATGTTTTCACTACACGTTATGATGACGCCGGTAATCCATATCTGGGTTATAATGGGCAGGAAGTGAAAGACAATCTTAAGCAAAGCTTTAATACCAAGACAGGAGCCGTAGGAGGAATTTACGCAAGGTTTGGACGCACCCTTTTTATACAGCCAGAGGTATTGGTCTCCACTAAAGGAGGCTCATTTGAAATTGTAGAAATGCATCAGGAGACACCGATCAGCAAAACTGTCAACGTTAAGTACAGCAATATCGATGTGCCTTTGCTGATCGGCTTAAAGGGCGGTCCGTTCAGGATTTTGGCCGGACCGGTGACTTCCTTCCGGATCGGGGACAATCAGAAATTGAGGGATGCTTTTAAATATTACACATCTGATCTGAATAATTCTTTATCTCAGGCAACATTCGGCTACCAGTTAGGGGCAGGGCTCGATCTCGGCAGTTTTAGTCTGGATGTAAGAAAAGAAGGTTCGTTTACCAATGTAGCTTCTTTTCAAACCAACGGCTCGAATGACGGTGGTGATGTGAAGCAAAAGATCAGTTCCTGGCAGGTGACGCTGGGGTTGAAGTTGTTCTAATTTAAACCGGGTCGCCGGATCGCCGGTGCGATGAATGACCGAATGACCGAATGACCGAATGACCGAATGACCGAATGACCGAATGACCGAATGACCGAATGACCGAATGACCGAATGACCGAATGACCGAATGGAAAGTGTTGAACTAGCTTGAAGGTTCCTAGTCGGTTCAAAATATTTGCACCTTAGGTCATTTCTGAATTTACGACGTTGTACAGTGCGCTTAAAAACAAAACGAGCAGCCTTCGATCAAGCGATGGCTGCTGTTTTTATGAATAACCCACTAATTTATTTTACCAAAAATCATGCGCTGATGCGAAGTGTGGTGTGATCCAGAAATCCTGAGACTTCCTTGATCTTCCTGCGTGACACAGCTACTTCCTTTCCGCAGGATAGTTTCAGCATCCTGTCGTCTTCTAATCTTTCAACTATATAATCCGCATTCACCAGGTATGATTTGTGAACGCGCATAAAATTAGGATTAAGCTGCTCAGCCAACGATTTTAATGTTTTTGATACCAGGTATTTTTTCCCGGTGTTCGTATATATAAAAGTATAGTTTCCTTCACCCTCCAAAAAGGTGATGACATCGGGAGTCAAAAAAATCGTGCGGCCCATCGATTGGACTGAGATAGAAGAACGGCTGTCACTGTAAGTTCTTTCTGCCAGATTGGGGCGGGTAAAGGCTGTGAAATTTTTCATGGAACGTATGACTAATATGATTGATTGGTTGATTCAAATTTAGTCAATAGTGCATCTCAAATAAAATACGTAAAAGTACGTATCAAATTACAAATATCTGATTAACAATCATTTATGTTTTAGGCAAATCAGAAAAGGCGTAACAGAACTTAGCAAAATGCGTAAATTTACGTAGTGCCAAAAGTGCTGCTTTGAAGAGAAAATAGACTAAAAGAGATATGTTGATTCGGCGATCGCTTATTGCGCGGCTTAACTTTGATTATCTTTGAGCGTATTTCTTCGGCCTATTGAGCTCAGAGGGACACGATTGGAATGTTAGTACCACCAATAATCAATGCGTTATGATTACCGAAAAGGTAAAGCAACTAGTATCAGAAATTGAATCAGCCTCGGTTACCAGCAAGGAACAGCTGGAAGCATTCAGACTGAAATATATAAGTAAAAAAGGGGCGGTAACAGAGCTTTTTGACAGTCTTAAGAATATCCCGCAAGAAGACCGCCGCGCAGTGGGCCAGGAATTGAATACCCTGAAAAACCTGGCGCAAAACCGTTTTCAGGAATTCTCGACAGCTCTCGAGAACGTTGCGGACTCACATCCGGAAATGCTTATTGACCTGACTTTGCCGGTTGCGCCTAATTTGCAAGGCAGCTTACATCCGCTGACAATTGTGAGGCGAAGGATAATTGAGATTTTTGAGCGCATGGGATTTAATGTATCCTACGGCCCCGAGATCGAAAAAGATTGGTACAATTTCAGCGCATTGAACTTTGCCGACAATCACCCTGCCCGTGAAATGCAGGACACTTTTTTTATTTCCAAAAGTGAAGGGGAAGTAAAGGATGATGTTTTGCTGCGTACGCACACCTCCAACGTGCAGGTGCGCCTGATGGAAAGGCAGAAACCGCCAATCCGCTCGATTATGCCGGGAAGGGTATTCCGGAACGAAGCAATATCAGCACGCGCGCATTGCGTTTTTCATCAGGTTGAAGGTCTGTATGTCGATAAAAATGTGAGTTTCAAGGACCTGAAAGATACTTTGTACCACTTTGCAAAAGAGATGTTCGGAAAGGACTCGAAGATCAGGCTGCGTCCATCCTACTTTCCTTTCACCGAACCCAGTGCAGAAATCGATGTTACCTGCTTTATCTGTAAAGGTAAAGGCTGCAATGTGTGCAAATACAGCGGCTGGGTGGAAATAGCGGGTTCAGGGATGGTTGATCCGAATGTACTCGAGAATTGCGGGATCGATAGTGAAGAATACACCGGGTTCGCATTTGGAATGGGGATCGAGCGAATTACGATGCTGCGGTACGGAATCAACGACCTTCGATTATTTACCGAGAATGATGTTCGCTTTCTCCGGCAGTTTGAAGGAGCATAAGGAAAAGGGGCAATGTTGAATTTGCCCCTTTTTCTCTGCCTAAAATCTTGTCTCCAGATAGTAAGGAAGCATTAGTTTCCAGACCCACCATTCATGCGGCATATCGCCGCCCCAGATATCCAGCTCGTGCGGAACATTTTTGGAAGCAAGAATCGCTGAAATATGTCTGGAATAATCGGGTACTTCGTATGCGCCTGAACCTGTTATAAAATGAATATGCCGGCTGTCGCGGTACATCGACAAATGCCACTCGGCTTTCAGCTGAGGCAAATAATGCACCGGTGAATTGAAATACACATTATCATCGTAGTAACCATCTGTATAAACACTCAGATCGTAGCAGCCACTCATAGCAATAATGCCGTGAATGTAATCCGGATGTTTGAAAAACAAATTAGCGGCGTGCATTGCTCCGAAAGAAGCACCTCCGGCTATTATTTCATTACCCGGACTTGAATTTTCCCGGATAAACGGTATTACTTCCTTGATCACATAATCGTTGAACAACTGGTGCCTGACCGCTTTGTCATATCCATGCATATATGGATTCATCCAGCTTTCCGAATTAATGCTGTTGATACAGTATACTTTTACTTTTCCTGCATCGATAAATGGCTTAATACTTTCAATCAATCCATTTTGTTCGTATTCAAGATAATCCGAGGCGGCAGTGGGAATCAGCAGAAGTGCAAATCCGTAATGTCCATAAACCGCGATATTCATATGCTCATTAAGCGCCGGACTAAACCAACCGGTTACCTCGCGTTGCATTGTTTTTAACATTTAAGTTACTGACTAAAAAAATCCAGGCATGTTCATAAAATGGTGGTTTATTAAAACGATCTATAAACCTTCATCACAAACAGCCTGCCAGCAACTGTTCATGATAAATTAATACAAAACCCAGGTGTCCTTTCCCCCGCCACCTTGCGACGAGTTGACAACCAGAGAACCTTTACGCAATGCCACCCTTGTCAACCCGCCCGGAATAACACTGATATCATCTCCGTAGAGGATATACGGCCTCAAATCAACGTGTCTTCCCTCTGCGTGGCCATCGATCATACATGGCACGCGCGAAAGCGAAATCGTCGGCTGCGCGATATAGTTGCGCGGATTATCCCTTATTTTCTGCCTGAAGAGCTCATGCTCTTCTTCTGTTGCCTTTGGACCAATCAGCATTCCGTAGCCGCCGGCTTCGTTTGCTTCTTTAACAACCAACTGTGCGATATTTTCGATCACATAATTGAAATCTTCTTCCTCGCCACAGATATATGTCTGCACATTTGGAATAATTGCCTCCTCATTCAGGTAGTATTTGATGATCCGTGGCACGTAGGCATACACGACCTTATCATCTGCCACGCCGGTGCCGGGGGCATTGGCCAACGCTACCCTGCCTTTTTTGTACACCTCAAATATCCCGGGGATTCCGATCAGGGAATCAGGATTAAATGCTTCCGGATCCATGAATGTATCGTCGATCCGGCGGTAAATTACGTCCACAATCTGCAACCCATTCGTAGTCCTCATCTTCACATAACCATCCGAAACCACCAGATCACGCGTATCAACAAGCTCCACACCCATTTGCTGGGCAAGATAGGAGTGCTCAAAATAAGCTGAGTTATAAATTCCGGGTGTCAGAACGGCGACGGTCGGGTTGGGCCTGTCGGCCAGGTGCTGCAACATTTGCAGGAGTCTGGTAGGATAATCCGAAACAGGCCGCACACCTGTTCTCGCCAGAACGTCGGGAAAAATCTGCTTAGATAACTCTCTGTTTTCCAACATATAAGATACACCGGAAGGACAGCGCAGGTTATCTTCCAAAACCATAAATGTACCGTCATCACCTTTGATCAGGTCAGTGCCTGTGATGTGGCACCAGATTCCCTTTGGCGGTTTCAGGCCGAGACAAGGTTTTAAAAAGCATTTACTCGACTCTATCAGGTCACGCGGCACTACGCCGTCGTTGAGGATATTCTGTTCATTGTAAACATCATCAATAAACATATTTAATGCTTTGATGCGCTGTTTAAGCCCTTTTTCCAGCCATTCCCATTCCGCATTGGATAATACACGCGGAATAATATCTATCGGCATGATCCTTTCCGTTCCTTCACCTTCGGAATATACATTGAAAGTGATCCCCATCGATAACAGCGCCCGCTCGGTTGCGAGTTGCCGGTTGGTGAGGTCCTCATGCGTCAGGTTTTCGAATTTACTTTTCAAATGTTCATAGCCGGGACGTATTTCTCCCTGTGGTGAAAACATTTCGTCAAAGAAATTTTCGCTTTGATAATTTGAAAATGAAAAATTCATACAATACAAAATTTGAATAAGCCTATACTCCTATTAACCAAAACAATATATGGTCAATGTTTTAATTAACAAAACGATTAGGCATCAACAAACACACTATACCCAACTATTTACTAAAGAAATATGACGTTAAGCACATATGCCGTACCAGAATATTAGACACCACCTATTTATTCTTAGTATTATCTCATACAGTCCCCCAACCCCATTTTTCTAGAATTATTAAAATCGTGCCGCCAGCGAAAGACAATTAATTTCTCAATACACACACATTCGTTGCAAGTACGTGCACTTCCCCTTTTCTTTGCACACTGATATAAAATTCCTTTATTCAACGTTTTTTAGTGACTATGCCCAAAAGTCTGTTACTCACGTTCATCATCGTACTGGTGTTTACCTTCGAGGGTATAGCCCAGCACATGCCGGGCGTTGCTATGGGGAACTTTGCGGGTACTCATGCACTATATCATAATCCGGCGTTCGTGGCCGACAGCAGGTATTCTGTTTATGTGAATGTAGTCGGCACTCAATTCTATACTGCCAATAACCACGTCAAATACAACGCCCCCTTTTCATTCCTCAGCCTGATCACCAACACAGTATCAGATCAATACAGGACCGAAAGAGGCATATTGCGCTTCCCCCGCTCCTATTTGACAGAAAGACTGAACGGTAACCCCAAGTATCTGAATGCAGGCGGCGATACCCGGCTCCCGTCGATTATGTTCAATATGCTGAAAGGGAAAGTAGGAGTAGGAATTTCTGCGAGGGCACGCTATGTTCTTAATGCATCCCAGATGACAGAACCGATGGCAAGGCTGATCAGTAAAACTGCGCAGCTGGAAGAATTGCAAGGCCCTGTTTTCGAAAATCAATCCGGGAAACTGCACTTTAATGCCCTGGGAGAGTTAGCGCTGACATTCGGGGGGATAGTCCTAGACAATGAAACCGAGTTTATCAAAGTTGGATTGACCGTAAAGAGGCTCATTGGATTGTACAATGCGCACGCGATCGTAGAAAATTCGACATACGATTTACAACCAGATGAAACCTACGAAAACCGGCGTCAGTACATCAATATACAGGAAGCCAATGTCAAATATGCGATTACCCGGGACGAAGGTTTTCAGAATATCAAGCCGTCACCTGCCTGGCTTTTAGGCGGCGCGCCTCCGGGAAGCGGCTGGGGATTCGATATAGGTGCGGTTTACGAATACAGGCCTGATATCAACAAATTTACCTATACTGAAAAAGGCGAACGAAAAAGGGACGCTTCCAAAAATAAGTACCTCTACCGCGTTGCAGTTTCACTGACTGATATCGGCCGCGTGCATTTCAAAAATCCCTCTTATCTCCTGCAACAGGAAACCCACACGACCGACAAGGAATTCCGTCACGATTCATTCCAGAAAATGGAAGGCTCTGAGGGCATTTTTAATGCAATTAATTCGTCGCTCGATGGAGGCCCTCCAATTGCACCCAACTTCCGTTCAGTTTTACCGATGGCATTCCAGGCGAGTGTCGATTATCATTTGAAGGAAAAAATCTATGTAAGCGGTCTCTGGGTCCAGAACCTGATCGGACAAGGCGCATTTGGAATGAAAGCGGAATCGTTTATAGCCGTAACGCCACGCATTGAGCACAAATGGTATGAAATATCCGTGCCGGTATCGCTGATGAACAGGTACAGGTCACCTGCAATCGGAATTGTAGGCCGGGCCGGGCCGCTGTGGATTGGTACCGATCATCTGACGGGCCTATTAAACATTGGTAATCCAAAAGCATTTAACCTGTACTTTGGCTTATCAGCCGGTTTGTTCAGAAGACCTCCCGAATCGCCTAATCAATGCTGGCCGCGGGAAGATTCCTGGCTGCGGCGCATTTTTACTAAACGATAAATATTTCTGCTGCGTTATTAATCAGATATGGTACAATTTTTCTGGTACAAAACATATCTTCAAAACAAAAAATAAAATGAGAGAGGTACAAAAAACAAAAGAAGAGTGGCAGCAGGAACTGACAGGCCAGCAATGTTTCGTCCTTTTCGAAAAAGGGACAGAAAGACCCTTCTCACATCCTTATAACGACAATAAAGAAGAAGGGATTTATGTTTGCGCAGCTTGCGGCACACCACTGTTCAGCTCCGAAACCAAGTATGAATCGGGCTCCGGCTGGCCTAGTTTCTTCCAGCCTATTGCAAAAGAAAATGTGGAAGAGATTATAGATAAAGGTCATGGAATGATCCGGACTGAAGTAGTTTGCAGAACATGTGGAGGACATTTAGGCCATGTTTTCAACGACGGCCCCAAACCTACCGGCCTTCGCTATTGCATGAACGGCGCTGCGCTGAAATTCGACAAAGCTGACTAGCATTAATTACACAAAAGCCGGACTCAATCAGAAATGTCCGGCTTTTCTTATCTTTGAATTCTTACGAACCATAACGTTTGATGGAAGTTATCCGATCGTTTTTTAATAAAATCAGGGCAATATTCAGATACATTGCCACCCTCATCAACCGTATTGCATACAAGCTTACCGCTCTGGTTACAGGCAAAAAACGCGCTGACGGATTATTCCAATCCTACCGTGACAAAAAAAGATCACTAAACGACTGGTGGGAAAGAAATGTGGATACAAACTCCCGTTTTTACCGCCCGGTTATGTTCGTCTGGAAAACGTTCGTTTATGGATTTGTAACACTTGCACTTTATATCTTTTGTGTTGAAACAAATTTTCTTTACCTCATGGGCAGTATGCCCAGCGTAGAAGATCTGCAAAATCCGAAAGTGGCCCAGTCTTCAGAGATCTATACTTCTGATGGTGTGATGATCGGGAAATTTTATACTGAAAACCGCACACCTGTAACTTCCAAAATGATTTCGCCCAACCTAGTAAAAGCGTTGATTGCGACGGAAGATGTGCGCTTTTACAAGCATTCAGGTATCGATTACAAAGCGATGGCCAGTGTAGCGATAGGCATTGCAACCGGCGCAACCGACCGGGGAGGCGGCAGCACGATTACGCAGCAGCTTGCAAAAAAGCTTTTCAAAACCAGAAGATCCGGAGCCCGCGGCTTGCTTAGCTACATTCCTGGTTTCAGTATTTTGATTTACAAAACAAAAGAATGGCTGACCGCAATTAAACTGGAAAGGAACTTCACGAAAGAAGAGATCCTGACGATGTACTTCAATACGGTTGATTACGGGAATAATACTTACGGGATCAATACGGCGGCGCAGTCCTATTTCAGCAAATCACCTGACAGCCTGAATGTGCAGGAATCGGCGGTTCTGGTTGGTTTGCAGAAAGCCACAACCACCTACAATCCGATCCGGAATATGAAGCGCTCGCTGGAACGCCGGAATGTGGTGATCGGGCAAATGCAGAAATACGGTTACCTCTCAGCGAAAGAGGCCGATTCACTCAGTGCATTACCTATCGAGCTGAAAACCAAATTTGAAACTCCTTACGATGGCAACGCCAATTATTTCAAAAATGCGGTTGTTGATTTTGTAAAAAAATGGGGTGATGAAAATGGATATGACCTTTATACCGACGGTCTGAAAATATATACGACCATCGATTCAAGAATGCAGGAGGCAGCGGAAGAAGCAATGACGCAGAAAATGAAACAGTTGCAACGCATTTTTGAAGACCATTGGCGCAACCAAAATCCCTGGGTGGACGAGCAGGGAAAAGAAATTACCGACTTCCTGCCAACCGTAGTAAGGCGCACCAGCAAATACAGATCGCTGGCTGCGAAATTCCCGAACAATCCCGATAGCGTCACGTATTATCTGAATAAAAAGGATACGATGACGGTCTATGACTGGAAGAATAGCGGTGAGATGAAAAAATACTGGAGCTCAATGGATTCGCTGGATTACTATAAGCGGATTTTGCGGGCAGGTATGATGGCAATGAACCCGCAAAGTGGCCAGATCAAGGCCTGGGTGGGTGGCTTGGACTATAATTATTTCAAATACGACGCAGTGAAGCAGGGTAAAAGACAACCTGGTTCCACATTCAAATCCTTCGTATATACGGCCGCGATCGACGATTCTACATTCAACATGACGCCTTGTGACGAGATTGTCGACAAGCCATTTGAAAAAGTATATATGGAAGACGGCGAGCAAAAAGAATGGCGGCCACGCAACGCGACAGGCACTTATACTTACGCCAGCATGACACTGCGCAGGGCGCTCGCACAGTCGATCAACTCCGTCACGGCTGAACTGACGGATCAGATTGGCGCAGATAACGTAGCGCGCTATGCCAAAAAAATGGGTATCACAACACCATTGAAAGGACTTCCCTCTATCGGCCTGGGGCCATTTGATGTATCGCTTTACGATATGGTAGCAGCATACAGTGTTTTTGTCAACAATGGTACCTACACGAAGCCGATCCTGGTGACAAAAATTGAAGACAGTAACGGTAAAGTAATAGAAGAATTCCAGGCAGAACACCGCCAGGCAATACGTCCTGAAACCGCATTTCTGATGACACAAATGCTGAAAGCAGGTGTGGAAGAGCCGGGGGGAACTTCGGGAAGTATCCGTTGGAAATTTGATGTTACTAAAAACAGAAATGAACTGGGCGGCAAAACAGGTACTACCTCCAATAATTCTGACGGCTGGTTTATGTGCATCACGCGCGACCTGGTAGTGGGCGCCTGGGTTGGTGGCGACGACAGAAGCATTCACTTCCGGACAACCAATCTGGGAGAAGGTGCGAAAACTGCATTGCCTATTGTAGGTAGCTTCCTGGAAAAAATTTACAGGGATAAGTCCCTGGCATATGAAACCGGTCCTTTTCCGAAGCCGAGCTTTAAAATCGAGAAAAACTATAATTGTCCGACGTTGTACCTGCCGAGCATGAGTGATTCACTGGGGATTGAAGGTGACAGTACGCCGGCCGGAAGAAGTGACGAAGACGAATTCCTGATAGGCCCCCCGCCAATCCCGCTGGATACCGGGAGGAGGAATTGAACGTTTGACTTTTCGTTAAGCATGAAGTCGGTGACAACACCAACTTAGGCATCTAGCCGTCGTCGGTGTTGTCACCGACGAAAGCAGTAACGCCAACTTGGGCACTTAGCCATCGTTGGTGTTGTCACCAACGAAAGCACTAACACCAACAAAGCCACTACTAAACAGTACCGATCTTGTGTACTTCCTTATATTGCATCCGGTACAGATTCGCATAAAATCCTTCCTTTTCCAGCAGCTGATCATGGTTCCCTTCTTCCACGATCTGCCCCTTGTCGACAACGATAATTTTGTCGGCTTCCTGGATTGTCGATAACCTGTGCGCGATAACGATGGCAGTTCTTCCTTTCATCAGCGTTTCGATCGCGTGTTGGATCAGCTCTTCTGTTTCGCTATCCACCGAGCTGGTTGCTTCGTCTAACACAATGATTTTCGGTTCATGAACCATTGCCCTCACAAATGAAATTAACTGTCGCTGTCCAACCGAAAGCGTCGCGCCGCGTTCCATAACATTGTAAGTATAACCTCCCGGTAATCTTTCAATAAAATCGTGTACTCCCACCAATTTTGCAGCTTCCACGATCTTCTCGTGCGTGATTGTCGAATCACCCAGGCGGATGTTGTTTTCGATGGTATCTGAAAAAAGGAATACATCCTGCAAAACAACGCCGATATGTTTCCGGAGTGCATTCAGTTCATATTCGTGCACTTCTACACCGTCGACGTAAATGCTGCCTTTATTAATATCGTAAAACCGGGTCAATAGATTGATAATGGACGACTTGCCTGCCCCTGTTGCACCGACAAACGCAATTGTTTCGCCTTCATTCACTTTAAAATTGATATCCCTTAATACATATTCCTCTTCGTTATAAGCAAACCACACATTCCGGAACTCCACATTTCCCTTGATCAAAGGCGGGTCAAATGTGCCTTCGTTCGAAGTATACTCGTCACTATCAAGCACTTTCAAAATCCTGTCCGTACTGACAATACCCATTTGTAAAGTATTGAACCGATCGGCCAGCTGGCGGATCGGGCGAAAGAATAAGTTTATAAACATCACAAATGCCGTGACTGTACCAAATGTGACTTCACTCTCCAATATCTGCTTTGATCCGTACCAGACCACCAATCCCGTCCCCGCGGCCGCAATTACATCAGCCACCGGGTAGTAGATCGAATAATACAGTATCGATCGGATATTCGCATTGCGGTGTACCTTATTGATTTCTCTGAATTTTTTATATTCAATGTCTTCACTGCTGAAAATCTGCACAATGCCCATTCCCGTCAGATGCTCCTGAACAAAAGAGTTCAGATTAGAGACGGCTGCCCGGACTTCATTAAACGAGTCTTTGATTTTTTCTTTAAAAATATAAGTACAGAACAGCATCAAAGGTATCATCGACAAACTGATGAGCGACAATTTCCAGTCCGTATAAAACATCACCGCGATGATCAATACTAATTGCAGAATATCCCCTGCAATCGCCGCCATGCCGTCACTGAACACATTTGAGAGGGTTTCTACATCGGAAATCGTGCGGGTCACGAGCCTTCCGATCGGCGTATTATCGAAAAACTTCAACCGCAGACTGATAATCTTCTGATAAAGCTGCACGCGGATATCCCGGATGATATACTGCCCCAGCCAGCCGGACATATAAGTGTTCCAGAACTGTGCAAGCCCCTGAAAAATCGTCACCACAACCATCACAATCAGCATGATTGTCAGCTGTTTGTAATCACCATTTGCGATCGGCGTATCGATAGTGTACTTGATCAGCAGCGGGGTGAGCGGCGCAAGAAGTGCGTTCAGCAAAATGATCCCGATCAGCAGATAAAACTGCTTCTCATAAGGTCGAACGAATGCATATAAACGTCTTAATGTAGGTAGATCGAATATCTGGCCGCTTTTGGTTTCCTGATTCACCTGGTATTGATTTGAATTGGTTTTGACTGGGGTTCATGGTCAACAAAGTAAATTAAAAAAATGTCACCAACGATTTGAAAAAACTCCCTTCGAACGTGTATCTTTCTACAAACCTGTATCACAATGATCACGAACTGAATGGAGCTATTTCTCAGTATCTGCCTAGGGATTGGCCTCAGTGCCAGTTGCGGGTTCCGGGTTTTTATGCCCATGCTCCTTGCTAATATTGCCGCCATGAACGGTTGGATTACGCCAGGAGAACAGTTCGCCTGGCTTGCAACCTGGCCGGCATTTTTTGCGCTTCTGAGCGCTACGATCCTCGAAATAGGAGGCTATTACATTCCTTTCGTCGACAACCTGCTGGATACAATCGCAACCCCGGCGGCGGTGATTGCGGGCACTCTCCTCACTACGTCCGTCATCGAAATCGACAGCCCGGTAATCCACTGGGGCCTCGGGCTGATCATTGGCGGCGGCACTGCCGGCATTGTCCAGCTCGGGACCGGCGCTTTGCGGTTATTATCTTCCAAAACGACTGCCGGGCTAGGAAACCCAGTCGTCTCGACCGCAGAGAATGTTGCGTCTTTTACGATTTCGGGACTGGCTATTTTCCTCCCTATTATCGCAATCGCGTTGGTAGTTTTGCTGTTTTTATGGCTTTTTAAAAAACTTTCGAATATGAAAAAACGCAGCCCATGATCCCAGTGTCAGACGCAATACCTATCCATTCACTGCCGAAAACACCCAGTCAGGTACCCGCATTAAAGATATTCCGTTTTAAAAACAGCGTTGAGATCGACAGGGAACTGGCGATTCCGTTGCCCATTACTCCCCTGCCAACCGATACCCCGCACCGACACACTTATTATGAGATTCTTTTTGTGGAGGAAGGTCAGGGTTTCCATGAAATCGATTTTCATTCTTACACGGTACAAGGTGCCGGCTTGCATTTCCTGACACCCGGCCAGGTCCACCTGTTGACTTTTTCCAGCTCTTTCCAGGGGTTTATAGTCGCCTTCTCCGAAGATTTCTATACTTTTTACAACCCTGTAAACCAGCCGCTTTCGCAGCTGCCGTTCTTTCAGCCTACACGCCGGCAGCCGATTATTACGCTATCAGAAACAGAAAAAAGGTATTTCCATAACATCCTGGAAAACATGGTCTCTGACCATTTGAATGGAGAAGCGGATCAGGCACTTATTGGCCGGTATCTGGGCGTGTTTTTGCAAAAATGTGCACTATTGAGTCAGCATCATGTACAACCTGAAGAATCAGGGGCGCAAAGTATCCCGGAGCTGATCGGCAGATTTCAGGAAATGGTTGAAAAAAACTTTCGCCAGATGCATGAAGTGAAACAATATGCAAATGCTCTTTCTGTGTCTCCCGATTATTTAAGTAAACTCACCAAAAAATACCTCGGTACACCCTCCCAGGAATATATCCTTGACAAGCTTCTGCTCGAAGCAAAACGTCTCCTCGTCTTCACTGGTCTGAGCAGCAAAGAGATAGCCTATCACATTCACCTTGACGACCCCTCCTATTTCAGCCGCATCTTTAAAAAGAAAACCGGACTGACGCCAAACGAATACCGTGACCAAGTACGGAAAAGTACCATCCATTAGCCGATTTGTACCTTGATCCGGTTTTTTAGCCATTATATCTTTGTATTATCCTATATTTAAAATACTAAATAATACTATCCGGATATTATGCAGATTAGGAACGACCTTACCGCAGCAGCGCTGCAACCCAAGCTTGACAAACTCTGGCAGCTTTCCGCCGAGAAAATTGACCTGATCAACAAAGAATACGACAACTCGAAAGGCACCCCGGTATTTACTGTCAATGGAAAATACACGCTGAGAGGCTGGACGGAATGGACGCAGGGATTTCAATATGGCGCGGAGGTTTTGCAGTTTGATGCAACCGGCGACACTAAATTTTTGGATTCAGCCAGAAAGAATACTGTCAACTATATGGCGTCGCACGTGGGCCATTTCGGGGTTCACGATCACGGTTTCAACAATGTAAGTACCTACGGAAATCTTTTGCGATTGATGAATGAAGGTCGCATTGAAGAAAACGAGTGGGAGCGTAACTTTTATGAAATTGCTTTAAAAATATCAGGCGCGGTACAGGCCAAACGCTGGACTAATACTAAAAATGGCCAGGGCTACATTCACTCTTTTAATGGTCCGCATTCCCTTTTTGTAGATACGATCCGCTCAGTTCGCGCATTGATGGTCTCGCATTTAATGGGACATAGTTTGATGGGTGAAAACGACGTAAAAACCAGCCTGCTCGAACGCGGAACGCTGCATTCCATTGCTACCGCCAACTATTCGGTTTATTACGGCGAAGGCCGCGACAGTTATGATCTGTGGGGCCGCACGGCGCATGAAAGCGTTTTCAATACCAACGATGGAAATTATCGGTGTCCTAATTCACAGCAAGGATTTTCAGGATTTACGACCTGGACGCGCGGACTTGCCTGGGCAATGGTTGGTTTTGCCGAACAACTGGAATCGCTGGCAAGTTTTTCAGACGAAGAACTGTCGCAACTGGGAGGGAGAGCAGAAATTGAGAGGATTTATCTGAAAGCAGCCAGGGCAACCTGTGATTTTTATATCGAAAATACAGCCGCAGACGGCATTCCCTACTGGGACACCGGCGCTCCTCAGATTCACAGGCTGGGCGATTACACAAGCCGCAAGTCTGATCCATATAACGAATTTGAACCTATTGATAGCTCTGCGGCCGCAATTGGCGCGCAAGGCTTGTTGAGATTGGGCAAATACCTCGAAGCAAAAGGCCAGCAGGAAGAAAGCCAGAAATACTGGCAGGCAGGTCTGACCGCAGTGGATTCGCTTTTCGCTGAACCTTATCTGTCAACAGACCCTACACATCAGGGATTGATCCTGCATTCCATTTACCACCGTCCAAATGGCTGGGATAACATTCCGGCGGGTCAGAAAATACCTTGCGGCGAGTCGAGCATGTGGGGGGATTATCACGCACGCGAAGTGGCACTCTACCTGCACCGGATTAATAAGGGACTGCCTTACTACAGCTATCTGGGTGCGGTGAGGGAATGAGGTTTTTGTCATTGATAGGTATTATTAGTCATTGGGTCATTAGTTGTTTATAGATGAATCTAGTCTCGTAGTTTAGGATTGCGCACTACAAATGACCTAATGACAATAAGTGACTATTAAATGACCACAAATGACAATAAGTGACCATCAATGACCACCCCTCACCACAAAATGACCATTCTATAAATCGAATTGACCTTGGAAAACATAACACTGAACCGTTGCTGCATCCATACCATAACGACCAAGCCCTGGGAACTTTCCGAGGCGGTGGAGAAATATGCGGCGGCAGGTATTAAAGGAATAAGCGTCTGGCAGAATGCCGTAGAACGGATCGGTCCTCGACATGCCGGAGAGCTGATCCGGGCTGCCGGACTTGAAATTGTTTCCTACGTGCGCGGCGGTTTTTTCCCGCATACAAGCAGCGCAGGCCGCGCGCAGGCGATCGATCACAACAAAAAATTGCTCGAAGAAGCCGCAGCTTTGGGAGCGCCGATGATCGTGCTCGTTTGCGGCGCATCACCTGATCAATCGCTCGAAAAATCGAGGGAGCAGATCAAAGAAGGCATTCAGGCCATCTTACCACTTGCCGAAAAACTGAATGTAAAACTGGCCATCGAGCCGTTGCACCCGATGTATGCTGCTGATCGGTCGGCGATTAATACGTTGGCGCAGGCTAACGATATGGCCGAGCATTTCAACTCGCCATTTGTAGGCGTGGCAGTGGATGTATATCACTTATGGTGGGACGGGGATCTTGAAAATGAAATCGCAAGGTGCGGCGCAAAGGGAAACCTGCTGGCATATCATGTCTGCGACTGGAAGGTTAATACCATCGATTTACTTAACGACCGCGGCTTAATGGGCGAAGGCTGCATTGACCTGAAAAAGATCAGGGGCTGGGTCGAGGCGGCAGGTTTTAATGGATTTTGCGAAGTAGAGATTTTTTCAAATATCCATTGGGCCAAAGACCAGAATATATTCCTCAAAGAAATCACCGACGCTTTTTTAAAAACAGTATAAAAAACTAACTGCTAACCACTAATAGCTAACAGCCAATACAATGACTACACATAACATCGGCATCATCATGAACGGCGTAACCGGCCGCATGGGTACCAACCAGCATTTGCTGCGATCGATCAAAGCAATCAGGGAACAGGGTGGTGTAAAGATTTCTGCGGATGAAGTGATCATGCCGGATCCTATTCTGGTAGGTAGAAACGAATCCAAATTACAGGCACTTTGCAAACAATCCGGCGTACAAAAATATACGACCGACCTGGATTCGGTCATGTCCGATCCCAATTACCAGATCTATTTTGATGCACAGGTAACGGGTCGTCGCGCTGCTGCGGTGAAGAAAGCTATTCTGGCCGGCAAACATATTTACTGCGAAAAACCGACGGGCACTACTACCGAAGAAGCATTGGAGCTATATGATCTGGCTACAAAAGCAGGGCTGAAAAACGGCGTAGTGCAGGATAAGCTATGGCTGCCCGGCATGCTGAAATTAAAGCGTTTAATGGAAAATGGATTTTTCGGAAAGATCCTTTCTGTGCGCGGCGAATTCGGTTATTGGGTTTTCGAAGGGCATAGTATTCCTGCCCAGCGGCCTTCGTGGAATTATCGTAAAGAAGATGACGGCGGTATTATTGTAGATATGCTCTGCCACTGGCGCTATGTGCTGGATAACCTTTTCGGAAAAGTAAAAGCAGTATCCTGCCTCGGCGCTACACATATCCCAGAACGTATCGACGAAAATGGCAATCCCTATAAATGTACCGCCGACGATTCCTGCTACGCGACGTTTGAGCTGGAAGACGATGTAATCGCACATTTCAACTCTTCGTGGACAGTACGTGTGCGTCGTGATGACCTTTTGACATTACAGGTGGACGGAACACACGGATCAGCCGTAGCTGGCCTGCGCGATTGCTACATTCAGCATTACGGAAATACGCCTAAGCCGGTCTGGAACCCGGATATCGCACAACCGATCCCATTCTTTGAGGGTTGGTCTAAAGTACCTGAGCAGGAGTTGTTTGATAATGCATTCAAGGCGCAATGGGAGCTGTTTTTGAAACATATTGTAAAAGACACGCCATTCCCCTGGGATCTGAAAGCGGGTGCGCGCGGCGTGCAATTGGCGGAAAAAGGTTTGGAAAGCTGGGCAAAACGCGCCTGGGTTGATATTGAAGAACTATGAAAAAGACCGCTCTGATTACAGGAGGAAGTCGCGGGATCGGTTTTGGCATTGCAAAAGCATTGGCCAACGAAGGTTACAACCTGGCGATCAATGGAGTACGCGGCGAAGAAAGTGTTACGGAAGCATTGGCCGAACTGAGAAGCCTCGGCGCGGAAGTCGTGTATTGTCAGGGAAGCATTGCCTCAGCAGCAGATCGGGAGGGGATCATTGAGAAAGCATATTCTGCTTTGGGCGAGATCAATATACTGGTCAATAATGCAGGAATCGCTCCCCGCGTGCGGCTCGACATTCTTGAAACGACCATTGAGAATTACGAAGAAGTAATGACCACCAATTTGCAGGGGCCGTTTTTCTTCACTCAGGCCATCGCGAAAAGAATGGCGCATACGAAACAAAACAACCATGCTTTTGAAGCGACGATCATTTTCGTAACGTCCATTTCGGCTACGGTCGCCTCCGTAAATCGCGGCGAATATTGTGTTTCAAAAGCGGGACTGGCGATGACAAACCTGCTTTTTGCAGTAAGAATGGCCGAATTCAATATCCCTGTTTTCGAGATCAGGCCCGGCATTATATCGACAGATATGACATCCAAAGTCCAGGAAAAATACGATAACCTGTTCCAAAGCGGCATTGCACTACAACCACGCTGGGGCACGCCCGAGGATGTGGGAAAAGCAGTAGCCTCTTTGACGCGAGGCGATTTCCCCTACTCCACCGGTCAGGTAATTGGTGTGGATGGGGGGATGTTGATTGATAGATTGTGACCAGCTTTTAGCTATTGGCCGTTGGCTTTTAGCTGTTAGTTTTAAGTATTGTCTTTGATAACTATTTCACAAAAAGCTAAAGGCTAACAGCTAATGGCTAAAAGCTCCTGAAATGTCCGAACTTCCTACTTCCCGTCCTTCTCTTTTCTCGCAATTAATGCAGGTGCCGGTTATTGTGGCGGCGCTGGGTTATCTGGTCGATATGTACGACCTTTTTTTGTTCAGCGTGGTGCGCGTCCCGAGTTTGAAGGCGCTCAATGTGCCCGAAGACCAATTATTGACAGAAGGTATCAGTTTGTTGAATTACCAAATGGCGGGTATGCTGATTGGCGGTGTTTTGTGGGGAGTGATTGCTGATAAAAAGGGCCGCCTTTCGGTATTGTTCGGCTCTATCATTATGTATTCTCTGGCTAATATTGGCAATGGTTTTGTTACCTCCCTCGACCAATATGCAGTATTGCGCTTTATCGCTGGTGTCGGTCTCGCCGGAGAACTGGGAGCCGGTATTACACTGGTAACTGAGGTTTTACCGAAAGAAATACGGGGTTATGGCACAACGCTGGTGGCAACTTTGGGTGTGCTGGGCGCTATTCTGGCTTATTTTGTGGCTGATCTGTTTGCCTGGCGGATATCTTATTTCGTAGGCGGCGGCATGGGCTTGCTGCTGCTGGTACTGCGGTTCAACGTCTTCGAATCCGGCATGTTCAAGCATGTAAAGGAAAAGGCGGTCGACCGGGGTAATATTATGATGATTTTGACCAATGGAAAACGCTTTGGGAAGTATATGATGGCGATTTTGGTCGGGCTGCCGATCTGGTTCGTAGTTGGTATCCTGATCACCTTTTCTCCCGAATTCGGGGCTGCAAAAGGAATTGAAGGTATTAATGCGGGAAAGGCGGTCATGCTTGCATTCTCGGGACAAGTGGCCGGCGATATTGTGAGTGGCTTATTAAGTCAGTATTTAAAAAGCAGAAAAAAGGTGATCAGACTGTTTATCCTGCTTTCGCTAGCGATGGTGGTTGGCTACCTCATGATCCCGATGACTGATCTCTTCTCATTTTATCTGCTCTGTACCCTGCTCGGTTTTTGCAATGGCTACTGGACTTTATTCATTACCATCGCCGCAGAACTATTCGGAACCAACCTTCGGGCAACTGTAGCTACGACGGTTCCTAACTTCGTGCGGGGCGCTACGATTCCCCTTGCGGCTTTATTTGTCGGCTTCAAACCTGATCTGGGCGTAATACAAAGTGGTCTCGTAATCGGGGTCGCCACTTCCGCGGTCGCGTTGCTTGCATTGTATTTCCTCGAAGAAACTTTTACAAAAGACATGGATTTTGTCGAGAAGGAATAGTTCCAGATATTTTTGTCTGCTTAGAAAATGGCTGTCTGCATTGCAGGCGGCCATTTTTTTTAACAGTTATTAACATATTGGAGTGCAACATCATGCATCGAAACGCGCTCATTAGACCAAAAATAAGTCTACACCATTCAACCGCTCAATTGCTCATGACAGATATCAACCATTCATTTACCTAAAATCCCCACTCCTGTACTTTGTTATACATAGTACTGGGTTTAGTCGCACCTTTGTTATGTCCTCAGGGACAAAAAGAAAATCAAATCAAAACAACAGCCATAAAAATAAAATAGCCATGAAAACTTCAGTTAAAACTTTCGCATTAGCTTTCGCATTCGTAGCCGCTGCTTTCACTGCCAACGCAGAAGACAAAGAAGCAAAAAAAGCAGCCCTGGGAACAGGCGTTTATCCAACCAAAGCGGGTAAGATCAATGTTTTAGTAGACAAGAGCAACACTGAGTCCAACACAGTTTTGTTACTTAAAAATCAGCACGGAGAGGTTGTGTACCGTGAAACAGTTGATAAAAAACAACAAAAATTCGGTCGCGTTTTGAATCTCGACAGCATGGAAGCTGGTCAGTACAAGCTGGACATTATCAGCGGAAAGGATATTCAATCCAAAACTTTCCAGTTGTCGGAAGAAAAAGTAGAGCGTGTGGTGACCGTCAAGTAATTCACTTTTTAAGGTTCAGATCAAGCTCCCGGGTTCGCCCTGGGGGCTTTTTTTGTTTTTAAATTTTCGCAGAGTGTGTTACCTCCGGAGCAATGTTACGTCTAAGATTAAGGATAAACTTTAAAGTTCTACTTTTTATAGAACTTTTGACTTAAATTTAACCAGGTGATGCGACTTCAAGGGAAGGGTATTCTATTCAGGCTAAGGGATAAAAATCGTGGAAATGTTAAATTGTCAAAAGCTATTGATCAGCTAATTCAAGATCTCGAGAATGCCAAAATTAACTCACTTAGCGAGATCAAACTGGTTCGTAGTGACGCCGAGAAAGTGCACAATGCAGGGTATTACTTTGTAGATATTCATAATCACAGGACCCTGATACTAGTAGTTATTGAGGATCAGGAAGCGACAATCGTTTGGGCTGGGCACCATCAGGATTACGAACGAACATTTAGGAACAACAAAAAAAGCATTGAAAAATGGCTAAAAAACAACAGTCTGCTGTAACGTCGGCCTTTGACGCCAGGGAGATAGTGAGACGAGGCGAACTGACATCAGAACTGGATATGCAGCGAGCTGTGTGGGCGGAAAGATCTTTAAGGCTGCTTAGTAAGGAACAACCCGATCTGGAACCTTTGAGAAAACAAGTTAGAGATCTTATAATCAGTTATGAATCACTTCATTGGTCTGATTTTGACTCAATTCCAAAGAGCCAGTTTAAGGAGAGCGACAAAGCAGAGAGGCAAGTCAAAAAAGAATTTGTCTTTTTCAAACGAAGAAAGGAATTGATCATCGCAAAACTGAAAAATTATGGTCTTAATCAAAATGATCTCGCCGTACTCCTCGCTCACAGTAAGTCGTATATTTCTGAGCTGCTTAGCGGCACACGGTCATTTGCGATGAACGACTTAATTATCATTCACAAATTGTTCGACATTAAACTAGACGAGCTTATCAACATAGAAATACCGGCGGAAGTTGAGATCAGGTTTAAAGATGTGATTCAAAAGGCAGCTAAAAGGGAAAGAGATTCTTCTCAAACAATCCCCGCCGCCGAGTTGCAGACTGACGCTGCAAAACCAGGCAAGCCATATAGTGACAGTAAAGCATACAGAAAACATATATAGAAAAGTATTCGTAGCGTGGGTTAGGACTTAAAATAAGGAGATAAACCTTTCAAAAACCTTTTCCAGTTGTTTTCAACACTCTAACAACTGATAATGAACTCCCGTCGCGATTTTCTACAAAAGCTTTCACTAGGCATCGGAGCTGCCACGCTTACTGATCTGACTCCCGGCACAGCTGCTAATGTCACTTCCAATCAACCCGCCGACAAGCAACTCCGCGTCGCATTAATGGGCCTTGGCGGTTATGCAAATATTGTGGCGCGCGGCATGAAAGAATGTAAAACCGCGAAATTGGTGGGAATTGTAACCGGTACGCCGTCTAAAATTCCGGAATGGAAACAGAAATATGGGATTGAGGATAAGAATGTATACAACTACGAAAATCTGCACGAGATCAAAAACAACCCGGATATTGATCTGGTATATGTGATCACCCCCAACTCGCTGCATCACAAACATGTATTGCAAGTTGCAGCTGCCGGAAAACATGTAGTTTGTGAAAAACCGGTGGCCGACAATGCGAAACAAGCCAGGGAAATGATCGCGGCTTGTGAAAAGGCCGGGGTGAAATTTTACATTGGTTATCGGTTGCATTTTGAACCGCATACCAAAGAACTGATCAGAATGCGTGAGGCCGGGGAATTTGGTAAAATTATGCACGTCAACAATTATGCAGGTTTCAAAATCGGCGATCCCACGCAGTGGAGACTAAAAAAAGCATTGGCAGGAGGCGGCGCGATGATGGACGTGGGGGTTTATTCCACTAATGGAGCGAGGTATTGTACCGGCGAGGAGCCGATCTGGGTTACGGCGCAGGAATCTAAAACGGATCCTGTGAAATTTAAAGATGTGGACGAAACGGTTACTTTTCAACTCGGTTTTCCAAGTGGAATCATTGCCAACTGCGGCTGCACTTATAATTTCAATCACGTAGAAATGCTGCGCCTGATGGGCGAGAAAGGCTGGGCGGAAATGAACCCTGCCTTTGGTTATGGCCCGATCCGCGGTACCACACACAAAGGTGCCATCGACCAGCCCGACGTAAATCATCAGGCTTACCAAATGGACGGCATCGCAGACGCGATTTTAAATGGAAAACCAGACCCGAATGTAACCGGCGAAGAAGGATTAAAGGATATGCTGGTGATCGACGCTGTTTACGAATCGCTGCGCAAGAATGGGGCGAAGGTCTTTATCAAAAAATAATTACGCATTACTATGGATTCTCGTCGGGATTTTCTTCAAAAACTAACATTAGGAATCGGCGCTACCGCCCTCTCCGATTTGCCGGCAGCTGCGAGCGAACTTTACTCCGGCCCAAAAGCCGACAAGCAATTGCGGGTCGCAATTATGGGTCTGGGCAGCTACGGAACGCGCGTGGCCGAGGCAATGAAAGATTGCAAAATGGCCACGCTGGTCGGTGCCGTTTCGGGTACACCTGCCAAGCTGGAAGACTGGAAAAAGAAATACAATATTCCCGAAAAGAACACTTATAACTACGAAACCGTCAGCAAGATCAAGGATAATCCGGAAATCGACCTGGTGTACATTACCACACCTAACTCACTGCATCACAAACACGTACTTCAAATTGCAGCGGCTGGGAAACACGTACTTTGTGAAAAACCGGTAGCTGACAATGCCAAGCAAACCCGGGAAATGATCGCGGCTTGCGAGAAGGCCGGAGTAAGATTTTACATTGGTTACCGCATGCATTTTGAGCCGCACACCCGCGAGCTGATCCGCATGCGCGAGTCGGGCGAGCTGGGTAAAATCATGCACGTGAACAATTATATGGGTTTCAAATCCGGCGATCCGAATCAATGGAGGCTGAAAAAGGCTTTGGCTGGCGGCGGCGCGATGATGGATGTGGGGATTTACGCTTTGAATGGCGCACGGTATGCGACAGGCGAAGAGCCTATTTGGGTGACGGCCCAGGAAACCAAAACCGACCCGGTGAAATTCAAAGAAGTGGATGAAACGATTATGTTTCAGCTCGGCTTCCCGAGCGGCGTAGTAGCGAGCTGCGGCACGACTTACAATTTTAATAATTATGAAAGACTGTATGTGATCGGCGAAAAAGGGTTTGTGGAACTCAGTCCCGCATTCAGCTACGGTCCAATCAAAGGCCGGACGCACAATGGTCCGATGAACCAGCCCGTGATCACCCACCAAACCCTGCAAATGGACGGAATCGCCGACATTATTCTCAACAACAAGCCCGACCCGAATGTAAGTGGCGCCGAGGGATTGAAGGATATGATCGTGGTCGACGCGGTCTACGAATCCATCCGCAAAGGCGGGGCGAAAATTATGTTAGCAGGCAAATAGCTTTTCTCACTCCAAAGAATCACCATGAAATTCCCGAAGTTGTTCATTCAATGCATCTCCGCCTTCATGGTGATTCTTGCATTTAATACTAGTTGCAGTAAGAAAAGCGTCAGCGTTTCTAAAGGCGAAAATTCCTATGCTACATTTAAAGTGATCGGCTATTTACCCAATGGCAACAATCTGCAAGCTGGTGCCAATCAGGTTGATTTTACCAAAATCACACATTTGTACATTGCTTTTATCAATCCAGATTCGCTCGGGAACCTCACAAGAACTGAATATCTTAAAGAAGTTGCCACACTCGCGCATTCGAAAAACGTAAAGATCATGGCTTCGATCGGCGGCGGCGGCGCGCCGAAATATTATCCTTCTTTTTTAATTGGAGAAAAGAAAGAAAAACTAATCAAAGACCTTGTAAATCTGGCAGTTGACAACAACCTCGACGGTATTGACGTAGACCTGGAAGGCGCATTGATCGATGCTAATTACGAAAGTTTTGTGATCGATTTGGCAGCTGCATTGAGACAGAAAAACAAACTCATTACAGCCGCCATCGCCACAGTTTACAAAACTCAGTTTACCGACAAAGCATTGGCACAATTCGATTTCGTCAACATCATGTCTTACGACCGCACCGGCCCGTGGCGCCCAGACAAACCCGGCCCGCACGCCCCCTACTCCATGGCCGAAGAAGACCTCCAATACTGGCTCGAAACCCGCAAAATCCCCAGAGAAAAACTTACACTCGGCGTCCCATTCTACGGCTACGGCTTCGGCGGCACCGCCCCGGAAAGTATGTCTTATAAAAACATTCTCCGGCAATATCCCGACTCCATTAACCAGGATCAGATGCATTTGAATGGCGGGGTGGTTTATTATAATGGTCTGCCTACGATTCGAAAGAAAACGGAACTGGCGAAGCAGAAGGTGAGTGGGGTGATGATCTGGCAGTTGTTGCAGGATAGTACCGGGGTGAAGTCGTTGTTGGGGGAGATTGATGGGGTGGTGAGGGGGAAATGATTTCTTGCGATATTCGCAGTATTCTTACACACTGTTTTCTATTAATGAATCTTGACAAATACACACTAAAAGCAGAGGAAGAATCGACAGTTTTTTGGTTTGAGAGTATTGGTCCGAAGGGAACGATATCAAAGATTGTTCAATTCGAACTCATTGAGGAAAACGGGTATTATAACCTGGCTCTTGGCGATTTCGATCCGCTAACCGGCGGTGTCAATGACTTGAGTGTTTCCAACAACCGGGATACAGATAAAGTCTTGGCTACCGTTGCCGCAGCTCTTTTCCGATTTCTTGATCAATATCCAGACGCAGTCGTTTATGCAGAAGGCAGTACCGATACACGAACAAGACTTTATCAAATGGGTATCACAAGGTTTTACGAAGAGGCTAGATCCCAACTTTATCTTTTTGGAAAATTGGATGGGAGGTTCGTTCCTTTTGTTCCCAATGAAAGATATAGCGCTTTCCTCGTGAAAAGAAAATAGTTAAATTGCATTATGAAAAAGGCAGAAAAAAAGTGGTCAGAAGTTGTTCCGAAGGTGGAAATTGACCCATCATTAGCTAAATATCGAAATACTAGCCTTTTCCCGGAAAAAGTTGCGAAGGCGAAAGAGTCGCTTAAAAATTCCTTTATTCCTGAAATCATGCGCCCCAAAGTGCCTGCTGAAAAGTGAGCCGACCCAATATCCTGGTCATTTGCGGAAGAAATAAAAGGCGAAGCCGCACGGCTGAGCATATCTTCAAGAATGACTTTCGCTTCAATATCCGATCCGCTGGTCTAAGTCCTCAAAGCAATAGAAAAATTTCTGAAAACGACTTGAACTGGGCTGATTTGGTACTGGTGATGGAAACCGATCAGAAAACCAAGATCCGGAAAGTGTATCAGCATTTGGAGCTACCTGCGATTGAAGTGCTCGAAATCGCGGATGATTATGAATTTATGGATGAAGAGCTTGTTGACACTTTGAAAGTCAAAATGAATGCTTTATTAGCTTTGAATTACGAGCTATAAATAGACCAGCTCTTCCAATCGGACTCCCAGCGCCAAAGCAATCTCATACAAAGAATAAAGCGAAGGCGATACCTTTCCATTCTCTATCCTTTCAATTGATTGCCTGTCTTTTTCACAAGCCCGGGCCAGATCTGACTGACTCCAACCTTTTTCTGTTCGGAGTTGAACAATCCTTTTTCCTACTAGTTTTTGCAGTTCAATTTTTTCCACTAGGAAGGCAGTTCCAAGTCTTTGAAAACTGCTTTTAGCAGATCACATGGATCAACATCCATTGCAAGCGCAATCAGGTAGAGTTCTTTTGCTCTTAAATGCGAGCCTTCTTTTAGAGTCAGTTCGCTAATTCTTGAAGCACTGATACCAGTCTTGCGCGAAATCTCCGCTTTATTAATTGACTTTCTTCCGAGATATAGGCCCAATTCTGTCATAGATTTTACTTACCAGATAGAAAATTGCTTTCACTTAGAGGATATGAAAAGCTCTCTAACATCCACATCCAGCAACTTCGCAATCTCATAAAAAGTCTCGATCGTAGGTTGCATATCATTTGTGCACCAGCGAGATACTGTTGATTTATCTTTGCCAGTTACCGCTGCTAACCATTTGGCCGACTTTTCCTTTTCCGCGAGAACAATCTTAATCCGATTATACTTTCGTTTAGACATCATTTCTTACTTGAAACCAGAAGCTCGCGAACGTCGACTTCAAGCACATCTGCAATCTTAAAGAGTGTCTCAATAGGTGGTTGTACATCATTTGTACACCACTTCGAAACTGTGGTTTTATTCCTATCCAATTCCTCTGCCAGCCAAATATTAGTTTTCCCCTTCTCCGCAAGAACTGCTTTTATTCTATTATAAGTCTTGTTTTCCGCCATTGAAGTGATATCAAGTACCATTTTAGTGGTAAGATAGCCACAACAAAAAACTTAAATTTCGAAAATAAATAGTATATTTAATCACTTAAATATCTTTACAAAACACTATAATTGCATATAATGACACTTATTACCAATTTTGATAAAATCATTTAAATCCACGCGATGCGCATCCTATCACCCAAAGCCCGCCAACTAAAAATTTATTCCAAGTATCAACAACCTTCACAATGGAAATCGAAGTTAGTCCCCGAAATCCGGCTTTGTGGAAAGTGGCTGGAAGATATGGGCTTTGATTACGGAGAGCACGTCACCCTTCGGTTGGAAGGTGAGAGACTGATTATTGAGCCAGTCGGTGAGTTGAGGAAGAATCCGCAGCTTGAAATCTGGTGAAAAACATTAAATTTGGTTAAACTACTAGCGACTTTAAGATTATGGAAGGTAATGTAATCAACATAGATCCCGAGATTATGGGCGGTACACCCGTGTTTTTTGGTACGCGGGTTCCTATTAAAAACTTGTTTGATTACCTCGAATCAGGAGATTCGATTGAGACATTTCTCGAAGATTTCGATGGAGTTTCAAGAGGCCAGGTTGTCAAGGTTCTAGAAATGTCGCAAAAACTCATAGAAACATCTACGCACATTTTGAATGAAAATTTTGCTTGACGAATGTGTTACCAAGCGACTGAAAAAGCACCTTTCAGAATTTGAAACTCTTACGGTCCGCGAGCTTGGTCTTGGCGGGACTAAAAATGGTAGGTTGATGCAGTTTTGTGTCGACAATCATTTTGACATGTTACTGACCATTGACAAGAATATGGTTTATCAGCAAAATATGGACAAATATGCCGTCACTATTGCTGTCTTGAATGCTGCGAGCAGTAAGATCGAAGAGCTTCTAACCTTTTTACCAAACTTCAAATCTCAAATAATACATTTCGAAAAGCATCGCATTTACATTCTTGATAAGTGACAATAGACAATGTCGAAACGAATTTACTTATTATCGATTTCCATAAGCCTCCTCTCCCTCTCTGCCCTCGCTCAGAACCTCACTACCCCATTCAAAAATTGCAACCTCACCGGCAGCATCACCATTTACGATTACAAAAAAGGAAAATGGCTTACTAATGATGAAGGGGATTCCCGTCGGCAAACACAGCCGGCTTCTACATTTAAAATCATTAACCTGCTCATTGCCCTTCAAACCGGGGTAATCAAAGATGAAAATGAAATCGTGAAATGGCCTGGCTCTACGGATACCACGCTTTACGGTTACCGGCCGGAGATTTACAAAGACATTTCTGTCAAAGAAGCATTTGAAGTTTCGGCTGGCTGGGCGTTTATTGAGCTGGCAAAGAAGGTTGGGCGCAAGCAGTACTTGCACTACCTCAAAGCTGCAAGGTATGGAAATAACAACCTGTCTGAAAAAGGCGACGACTTCTGGAATTTCGGTGCATTTGGCGTTTCTCCGCGAAATCAGATTACATTTCTGACGGCGGTTTATGACGGTAAAACGCCTTTCTCAAAACGCAACCTCGATATTCTTAAAAAGGTAATGGTCAACGAGCAAACTGATGACTATACACTCCGCGCCAAAACAGGCTGGACGCGTGTGGATGGCAATGACATCGGCTGGTGGGTTGGCTATGTGGAGCGGGAGGATAACGTCTACTTTTTCGCTACGCGGGTGACGAAGAAACGGAGTACTTTAAATGCTGATTTCGGGAATTGCCGGAAGATGATCACCAAGGCGGTGTTGAAAGAGATCGGGGCAATGTAGCTGTTAAAATCGGATCGCAGCATAAGTCAGCAGGTTATACACAAACTTTTAACCTTTTTAAGTATCATTCTGCAAAGCTTGGCAACAACTGCTATTTTTGGAAAAACGATATTCAAACTCAAAGCATGAACAACTCCCGTCGTAAATTTATTGCCAGCTCGGTGGCACTGGCAGCAGGAACCGCTACCGCAATAGCTTCTTCAAATGAGCCCCAGAAAAGCAAATATCCGCTGGTACACCACGTATTTTTCTGGCTTAAAAATCCTGGTTCTGTGAAGGATCGCGACAGGATTATTGAAGGTTTGAAAACATTAAGAAAAATAGAGGCGATTAAAGAATTGCGCATCGGCGTGGTTGCCAGCACTGAAAAGCGTGACGTAGTCGACAACTCGTGGGCTGTATCGGAACTGATGTTTTTTGAAAACGAAGCGGCCCAGAAAATATATCAGGATCACCCTATTCATCAGCAGTTTATCAAAGATTGCAGTGCGTTATGGGATAAAGTGATTGTGTACGACGCGATGGACGTGTAGGTCTGGCGGTTTTCGTGACACTTAAAAAAGAGGTGATTGCAAATGTGATCGCCTTTTTTTGTGGCATATCAGCTGACTCTTGCGCATCACGTTCAACTGCATACTCCGCCAAATCACTAATCGGTTGCCTTTTAGTAATTCTAATAGAAAAATTTCGTTCTTTCCTTCATTTTGCTATGACGACTAAAACGATCGGGAATGGCAAATGTTTCCAACTCTTATGAAATTCAGGAAACCCAGCTATCAGCTGGTTACAGATTTTTTTTCATGAAGGACTTAAAGATGTTCCAAAAGTAGTTGAGTATTCCTACATACAACTGTTTGAAGACCGCGAAGTCTATAATCTCGGTTTTGGAGATTACTGCCCTGAATTAAAGGAAGTACGAGACCAGGTAAAATCAAACAACGGCGATTCCTACAAAGTTTTCCGGACAGTTCTGTCGACAGTGCCGATATTTTTTGAAAGGCAGCAACATGCAATCTTAATGGTTCAAGGAAGCGATGGCGGTGCTTACCTTATAGAAAATTGTCGTAAAAGCTGCACGAAACGCTGTGTCGGGTCTTGCAAAAAATCAAATCAGCGCATTACCGTGTATCGCAATTTTGTAGAAAAAAACTTCCTTGAATTAAGTATCGACTATTGGTTTCTTGGAGGATTTCTCTCAACGGAAATACATACGAAAATTGAGCGCTATATCCCTGGACATAAATACGATACGATCTTACTTTTTAAGAAATAGTTATAACTTTATTATATGAAACCGAAAAAAAACGACATTGCTAACCCTACGGAGGAGTCGACCGCAAAGTATTTGAAACGACTATCAGAGCGAATCGGTGACAGAGATTTGTTTCCTGAAAAAACTGCCAGAGCCAGGAAATTTCTTAAAGAACTCAGAGAAAGTCATCAAAGCCTAACCCATTGATTACAAGGTGTCACAAAATGACACCTTTTTTATTTCCACGGCGAAAAACAAAAAAGTTTAAAGGAATTTTGCGCAACCGATCGATTGCATATATATTTACAATCAATCAGTTGCGCAACAAAATTGAAATGAAATGAGACGAGATGTTTTTCAGGCAATTGCCGACCCGACGAGGCGGGAAATTATTGGCCTGATTGCTAAAAAACCGATGACGCCGAATGCTGTCGCGGAATCATTTGATGTGAGCCGCCAGGCTATTTCAAAGCATATCAAAATTCTGACCGAATGCGGCATTCTGGCGATCAGGCCTTACGGAAGAGAACGCTATTGCTCCGTGCAGCCTAAAAAACTGGCGGAAATAGCCGACTGGATCGAACCGTTCCGCAACATGTGGGAAGACCGGTTTGAAAGACTGGACGACATTATTGATAATCTAAAAAAAGACAAAAAAAATGGCTAGTAACAACAAAACACAGATCATCGTAGAGCCTGGCAAACAGGAGCTATTCGTAATCCGCGAGTTCGATGCGCCCCGCGATATTGTATTCAAGGCATTCAGCGACAAAGACATTCTGGTGCAATGGGTTGGGCCAAAAGAAATGGGTATGCGCTACGAAAAATTTGAGCCAAAAGAAGGTGGCTCTTACCGCTTCATCAATACACTTCCAGATGGAACTGAATTTTCTTTTCGCGGAGTTTGCCACGAATTCACGAGACCTGAGCGGATTATACAGACTTTCGAATTTGAAGGTATGCCAGAAAAAGGGCACGTAATTCTGGAAACCTCCCGTTTTGAAGAACTTCCCGGAGGCCGGACAAAGTTTACAGTCCAATCCGTATTCCAGTCGGTTGCAGACCGCGACGGAATGGTAGCTTCGGGCATGGAGCGCGGCGTGGTGGATTCATACGAGAAACTGGATGAATTGTTGGCAAAAGATGCCAGTTAAGAATGGGGCGGAGCTGTTAGGAATGTGACGGGACAGTAATTTATCCGAAAGAATTCGATTCCGTTTAGTGAGCTTTTTAACAAACCAACTTTGAGCTTTTCAGCAAAGTGGCTGTCTCCTTTGCAACCGACCTTTGTTATCGTTAATTCAAAAAAAGAAAACGATGACAAAGGTTTGGTTTATTACAGGCAGCTCCCGTGGATTGGGAAAAAGCCTCACAGCAGCAGTATTGAAAAGCGGCGACAAAGTGGCTGCGACTGCACGCGATACGCAACACTTAGAAGCATTAGTCCAGCAATTTCCCGGTCAGATCTACCCGATCCAGCTGGATGTTACTGACAAAGCGCAAATTTACGCTGCGGTTGCAGATGCAATTCAGCATTTTGGAAAAATCGATGTTCTGGTAAACAATGCCGGATTTGGCATTACCGGCGCAGCCGAGGCGTTTACAGACGAACAGGTTCAGAGTCAACTCAATACGAATCTGCTCGCGCCTATCGAAGTTACGCGTGCCGTATTGCCGCATATGCGAAAGCAACGCTCGGGTTATATTCTGCAAATCAGCTCGATCGGTGGACGTGTGGGCGGTGCCGGACTGACTATGTACCAGGCAGCGAAATTCGGCCTCAGTGGTTTCAGTGAAGCACTTGCCAAAGAAATTGGGCCATTAGGAATCAAGGTTACATGCATTGAACCAGGCGGATTCCGTACCGATTGGGCAGGTTCTTCTATGACTTTTGCGCCAGAAATTGAAGGGTATGAGGCTACTGTCGGCGGAATTAAACAGTTCCTGACGAGCGGTTCTTTCGTTCCCGTGGGTGATCCTGAGAAAGCGGCCAAAGTAATGGTGGAATTAACAGATCATTCTGAGCCACCTTTACATTTAGTACTTGGAAGTGAGGCGATTGGCATATTACAGCGGGCGGATGCAGCCAGACAGGCTGAGATGACCAAGTGGCTGTCGGTCAGTATGTCTACCGACCATGATAACGCCGAAGAATTCTTTGAGTCAGAAGCAGGGAAAGTTTTTCAGAGCATGAAAGGCGTTTAAATCAATAGCATTGCAGAACAAATCCGGGCTGCAATGCTGTTTTATTTTTTATAAGTTCATAACCCAATGAAACAGCCAGTCGAAGAACCGAAATTGTCACAAATTGCGTATTCCTGTTACTATGCGAGAAACAGGGAAGGTGAACAGTTTGTACCGGAACATGTACTGAGTTTTCAGATTGCAGGCACGCTGATTCTTAACGATGGCATTCAGGATTTTACAAGCAGGGAAGGAGATTTCAGGTTGATCAGGCGGAACAAACTGGTCAAATTCAGTAAACGGCCACCCGAAAACGGGGAATTCAGGTCGATATCGATTTATCTGGATCAGCAAACGCTACGGGTGGTCAACCGGGAATTTGGATATGACGCTGTGCAGCACCAGAATGGAAAAGCTGTTTTGGAGTTAACATCAAACAAACTGCTGACGAGTTATATGGACTCTCTGATGCCCTACCAGGAATTTCAACCGCCTACCAGTCCACATTTAATGTCTCTAAAATTGAAAGAAGCGATTTTGATATTGCTTCAAACCAACCCGGAACTCAAAAATTTGCTATTCGATTTCAGTGAACCAGGCAAGATTGATCTCGAAGGTTTTATGAACCAAAACTTCCATTTCAATGTGCAGCTGAAACGATTTGCTTATCTCACAGGCAGAAGCCTGGCGACGTTCAAGCGGGATTTTGACAAAATATTCCACACTTCACCCAGTCGCTGGCTGTTACAAAAACGGTTGGAAGCGGCGCATTATCTGATCAAGGAAAAAGGTAAAACCCCTTCTGAGGTATATCTTGAAACCGGGTTTGAAGACCTTTCCCATTTCTCCTTTGTGTTTAAAAAGGCATTTGGAGTAGCTCCGTCAAGAATCGGATAAGTAAGGAACCAGAAGCTGACTGCTTTTAAAACAACCGGGACCTACTCCATCCGGCATTGTTTTGATATGAAAAAGACAGCAAGTATTTGTTCAATTTTATCCGGGTTAGCGACTTTGCTCTTCCCGGCCTTACTTTCAGCACAGATAATGGATTCAAAATCGATAGTGGCAGACGGCGCGAAGGTTGAAAAGCTCGGCGATGGTTACAAATTTACCGAAGGCCCGGTTGCAGACAATAACGGCAATGTTTTTTTTACGGATCAACCTAACAACAAAATCATTCGTTGGGACGCAGAAACGAACAAATTTTCTGTATTCTCAGATCATGCCGGCCGGGCAAATGGAATGTATTTTGACAAAAAAGGCAACCTCGTTGCTTGTTCCGACGAAGACAACCAGGTCTGGTCTTTTGATAAAAATGGAAAGCCTACGGTATTGGTAAAAGACTTTGAGGGTAAGTTACTAAATGGCCCCAACGACCTTTGGATTGATGCAAAAGGTGGAATTTATCTCACAGATCCGCTTTACAAACGCGATTATTGGAAACGCGACCCGAAGATGCAGCAGGATGGAGAGCACGTTTATTATCTCGCGCCAAAGGCCAAAACGCTGATCCGCGTTGACGATCATATCAAAAAGCCCAATGGCATTATCGGCACCAAAGACGGAAAAAAACTATATGTAGCAGACATTGGCGACAATAAAACCTATGTGTATGATATTCAAAAAGACGGAACTTTGGCCAACAGAACACTTTTTGTCTCCAAAGGCTCCGACGGCATGATCCTCGACTCAGAGGGAAACCTTTACGTTACCGGTGATGGGGTTACCGTATTTGACAAGACGGGTGAGAAAATCGCCCATTTTCCGGTGCATAAGGGATGGACCGCGAATGTATGTTTTGGAGGAAAAAACAATGACATGCTGTTTATAACCGCGGAAACAGCGGTTTATGGATTGAAGATGAAGGTAAAGGGCGTGAAATAGCATTCGGCTCACGGCTTTCATTGAGGTAAAGGAGGTTATGTTGAACCTCCGTGGGTAGACTTCCGGTTTATTGCATTCTAAGGCTATACTATATATTTGGTCAGGTCGTTACACAAGACGAACCTCGTCTATGCCTATGCGTGCTTATTTTACCAGTCTATTTCTTACTCTTTCGGCTGTCGCTTTTTGTCAGGAACGCATCACGATTAGTGGCTTTGTAAAAGAAAACGGAAGTCAGGAGCAATTACCGGGCGTAAATGTGTATATCGAAAATTCGCCTTACGGAACGGTTACCAACACTTACGGTTTTTACTCGCTCACGGTACCTGCGGCGGACACTGCCATACTTTCGTTTTCATTTGTAGGCTACGAAAAAGTCAGCCGGCCCATTGTTCCGGTCAAAAACATCCAACTGAGCATATTTCTTTTTACCGTAAACCAGCTGGAAGAAGTGCTGGTTTCGGCTCGCAAACAGGAGGATTATGTGAGCCGGAGCGTGCAAATGAGCAAAGTGGAAATCCCTATTCAACAGCTCAAAAAGATCCCGGCCTTTTTCGGTGAAAAAGACGTATTACGGGTATTGCAGCTTATGCCCGGGGTTCAGAAAGGTACGGAGGGTCAAACAGGACTGTATGTGCGCGGCGGCGGTCCTGATCAAAATCTTATCATTCTTGACGATGCGGTCGTTTACAACGCCAATCACCTTTTCGGCTTTTTCTCGATCTTCAATAGCGACGCATTGAGAAGCGTAGAGCTGACCAAAGGCGGGTTTCCGGCTCGGTATGGCGGCAGGCTTTCTTCTGTTCTGGAAATGAATATGAAAGAAGGCAGCAAGGAAAAGCTGCACGGAGAAGGCGGAATCGGGCTGATATCTTCAAGACTTACACTGGAAGGGCCGATCTCAAAAGGGAAATCATCATTTCTGATCTCGGGCCGCAGGACCTACATTGATGTACTGGCGGCGCCATTTATCGCGCAATCCCAGAAAGGGTCGGATAGTCAGGTCAAGCCAGGCTATTTTTTTTATGACCTCAATGCAAAAATGAATTACGACCTGGGTAAAAAAGACAAGCTTTACCTGAGCGGCTATTTTGGAAGGGACAAGTTTCACGCAAACGAAAAAAGCTCCGATTCGGAGACCAGGGCGGGCCTTGCATGGGGCAACGCAACCGCTACGATGCGCTGGAACCACCTCATTAACCAAAAGCTCTTTGTCAATACCTCCCTCATTTACAGCAACTTCGACTTCGGAGTTTCCAGCTATTCCAATGAAGCTGGTTTTAATGGGAGTACCGGCGACGAGTTCAGCCTTGAATACAATTCTAAAATCCGCGATCTCGGCATTAAAACGGATTTTGATTTTTATCCTTCCACCAAACATGCCATTAAATTTGGCGGGCAGGCGACCTTTCACAAATTTGTGCCTTCTGCACTCGCTATCGCAGGCTCTTTCCTCGACAATCCGATTGAACGCTCAGTCCGACCGGTTAAATCACTTGAAGCCGGGGTCTATATCGAAGATACCTGGCAGGCACTTGATGCTTTAAAGATCAACGCAGGGTTAAGGGTGAGTTTGTTTCAGACAAAAACGAAAAATTATGTTCGTCCCGAACCAAGGTTTTCAGCAGCTTTAAGACTGGCCAAGGACCTGTCCTTTAAAGCTTCCTACGCACAAATGAACCAATATGTTCATTTGCTTTCCAACACCGGCCTCGGATTACCGACCGACCTTTGGGTACCCACCACGGACCGCGTGGCTCCACAGCAGTCCCGGCAAGTAGCGATCGGATTTGCAAAAGATCTGGACCGCCCGGCACTCACATTTACGCTGGAAGGCTATTATAAGATCATGAACAACATTCTGAATTACAAAGAGGGATCTTCCTTCCTGAGTTTCAATGGTGAAAATGCAAATGAACTGAGCTGGGAAAACAATGTTACTTCGGGAAAAGGCTGGTCTTACGGCGCTGAATTTTTAGTTCAAAAGAAAACAGGCCGCTTCTCAGGCTGGATTGGTTACACATTATCCTGGACCTACTGGAAATTCCCCGAGCTGAATTTCGGCAAAACGTTTTTCCCTCGCTACGACCGCCGCCACGACCTTTCGGTTGTAGGAATTTATGAGCTGGGCAAACGCATTACCCTCAGTGCGACGTGGGTTTATGGCACCGGAAACGCACTCACCTTACCAATCGCGACTTATACCGGGCTGCGCGACAATTTTATCCCGCGCGTGATGCCGAGCGGACAGACGATCATCGACTGGGGCGGCCGGGAAGTGAATGAATACGGAGAAAAAAACAGTTTTCGCGCCGAGCCTTTCCACAGAGCAGATGTAGCGATTCAATTTCACAAAAAGAAAAAACGGCACGAAAGAACCTGGGAATTTGGTTTCTATAATATCTATAATAGGCGCAATCCGTTCTTTTATAATATTGACAATGAGAGTATTACGGAAGGATCCGTAACGAGAAGCAAGAAGACTTTGAAACGATATTCGCTTTTTCCGATCCTTCCTTATTTCAGCTACAATTTCAAGTTTTGATGCAATGAAAACGAAAATCAGCATTTTCCTGATTTGTATAGGGTGTATCGGTCTCACTGCCTGCGAATCGCTTGTGACGGATATCCCCGAAGCGGATCTGCCCAAAACAGAATCCAGGCTCGTAGTCCAATCTTTTATTGCTCCCGAAAATCCGAAAACATACGTGGTGGTAAGTCAGTCGGCGCCATTGTTCGGGCAAAACAGTCCGGTAGCCACACTCATTGCCGGTGCATTGGTCAGGATCTCGGATGGAAGCCGGGAGGCCATCGTTCCCTATGATTCCGTAAATATGCTTTATTCAATTGATAAAGGAAGGTTTCCGATCGAGGCTGGCAAAAAATACAGCATTACCGTTTCGGACGGGAAACGGACTGTCAACTCCTCCTGTACAGTGCCGGTTAAGCTGGCGGTTCCCAAAAGCTATGAAATAGATACTTCCTATTCCAGTGGTTTTGACACGGATACGATGCTGACCTTGAAAATGCAGTGGGACGACATTGCGGGAGAAACCAATTTTTACCGGGTAAGAGCCTTTGTCGACCTGGAATACAGCGTTCCCGATGGTACCACCGTTGAAGATTTCAAGGAGCGGCGCATACGTAACCGTTTCAGTGTCAATTGGGAAGAAACGATCGGGCGGGACAACTTCCAGAGTGATGCCAGCCTCGACGGGACTACATTTACGTCTCCATTGGGTAAACTGAGGCTGCCTGGTGTAACCGGCTATGATTTCGGAAACGGAAATGTATTCACCGTTTATCCAAAAGCAAAAATCATTTTGGTGACGATGGAAGTTTTCAACACAGACGAAACCTATTACAAATACCATAAATCCCTCGACAACGCGCGGAATTCGGATAATCCTTTTGTAGAACCTTCCCTTGTTTTTACAAATATAAACGGCGGCCTGGGCTGTTTTGCAGCGTATCACATTGGCCAGCTGATCTACCGGCCAAAGTAAAATCAGTGTACTTTGTCTATACCCCGCGCGTTCTACATTTTAAGACAAACTGAGGTCAAACCACCTCAAAATGCGCTTTCTGTTTCTTCTAATTTTACAAGAAAATACATCATTTGCCCAATTAAATCACCAGAATAGTCACCCATTGGAAGCTATTTTGAGAAATTCACTCCCTTTCCATCCAGCTCAAAACCGAACAGGGCGTAAGTGTCACTTTAAGGCATAATTTTTTCTAAATTCTGGCTACACTCACTATAAGGCTTCTCGAAGCGATAAATTCTGTTAACCACCTCTAAAACAAAGAGGTTTAAAATATATATGTATCAGTTTGATATGATATCCTATTAACAACCTTAAACAAAATTAGTTATGGACTTGCAAGGAACTGATAAGGATAAAACAAAGAAAATACATCCTTCAAATAAAGATACAGGTGAACCCGATACGCTTCTCGAAACACTCGAAGACCTGAAGGAAGACGGTTTCACTTACGATTTTAACCTCACCGCCCACGCGCTTGAGGTTCACAAGGAAGACGGAATATGCCTTAACCTGTCACCTGAGGATTTTGATATTGTACAGGTCTACCGGTTTGAAGGTATGACTGATCCTTCCGATATGTCAATCCTGTATGCGATCGAATCGAAGGATGGATTGAAGGGAACGCTGGTCAGCAGCTACGGCGTATATGCCGATGCGATGACCAATGAGATGATCAAAAAACTGGACACCAGAAGCTCACTGATCGTTCACCACGACGATGAAGATATTGCGCATTGACCTGCGCTTTATTCACACTATAATTGACTTTAATAGAGAGAAAAGATGTTACGTTGGCCATTTGGTGTAATGTAGCATCTTTTCATGTATCAGACCTGTCAGCTAAATCTTCTTATTGTAATGAAAGACATTCTGGAATGGGAAAGAGTATTGCTTAATGAACTGCCTCCCATTTTTCTTGTCGAGGTATTGGTACGTTCAGTTATCATGTTCGTTTTCCTGCTGGCTGCACTCCGCATAACCGGAAAACGTGGCGTCAGGCAGCTTTCGATATTCGAAACGGTGATCATTATTGCGCTTGGTTCGGCAGCCGGCGACCCGATGTTTTATGAAGACGTGGGCATTTTACCTGCACTGGTAGTTTTTGCAACTATCATTATGTTGTACAGGGCAGTAACCTGGCTCACTGGTAAAAGCCAATTTTTCGAGAAAATGGTCGAAGGTAAAACAGTCTGCCTAATTCACGAGGGCCGGTTTTCAACCTCTGAATTTTCAAAAGAAACGCTGGCACAGGACGAATTTTTCTCAGAATTGCGGTCAAGGAGTACCGAGCACCTCGGCCAGGTTCGCAAGGCTTATCTGGAACCTTCGGGCGAAGTAAGTATTTTCTTTTATAAGGACGATGAAGTGAAGTATGGCTTGCCGTTGTTGCCGGAGCTTTATTACAAAAAGAGCAAGACAGTACTGAGTGAAGGTTATCATTCTTGCTCATTTTGCGGCAACACGGAAATTTTGCAGCCAGGTCCACACATCTGTCCGGTTTGTCACAAGGACGAGTGGGTGAGCTCCATCAATTCCTGCCGAATTGGATAAAATTTTGGTCAAAAAACATTGAAAAAACACTTGGCACAGCTATTTTAAGGCTTTTGCTTCTAAAAGGACACGGCTATGGAAATGATAGAATTAACCGAAGAATTGATCCGATCGGCTGAAGAGCGGTCGATGGGGCAGTCATACCCGCATTTTGTCAAAAACCTGAAAGCGATCGGTGTTGATAATTATGAGGTACGCGTGAGAGATCACCGACGTACTTATACTGCGGCAAATGGTGATAAGCTGCAAATTCCGGGCGAATACCCCGAGTTTGAATGTGCGGAAGCCTTTGAACTGGAAGATGTGAAAAAAGCAATCAAACGAAGTCAGGACGGAGAAATAGATTACCAGACTTTCCTGAGAGAAATAGGCGCGGCGGGCATTCACACGTATGTGGCCGATCTTGCCGGTATGACGATTATTTATCAGGGTCCGAACTCGGAATATGAATACGAGGAGATTATTCCGGAAGTATAGCCTGGGGCGTTATCCCTCAGGCTATTCTTTTCCGAAGCTCTTCCAGCTGTGAGTCGCTGAAATCCAGATGGGTTACAAAACGAACAAGGCCTTTCCCGAAGGTTACTGCAAGTATTCCCAGCGCTGCCAATTTATGAACATATTGGGTTTCTGATATTCCTTCGGCGATTTTGATGATCACAATATTGGTGTCGACCGGAAATACAGCTTCAACTTCGGGTTTGGCTTCGAAGATTTTCCCGATTTCCCTGGCGCGTGCATGATCTTCCTTTAACCTGTCGACGTGATGGTCGAGGGCATAAATACCGGCAGCCGCCAGAAAACCGGCTTGCCGCCAGCCGCCGCCCATGACTTTCCTGAACCGCTTCGCTTTGCCGATCATTTCCTTAGTTCCCAGTAACAAGGAGCCGATCGGACACCCCAATCCCTTTGACAAACAGATACTGATGCTGTCAAAAACCTCTCCGTACTCCCTGGGTGCCTCCCCTGTTTCTACCAATGCATTGAATAACCGTGCGCCATCCAGGTGCAGCGGAATCCCTTTTTCAGTGCAAACCTGCCTGATCGCCTTTATTTCATTAAAGTTGTAGTAACTCCCCCCGCCTTTATTCATTGTATTTTCAAGTGAAACCAGGCGTGTCAAAGTCGAATGGATATCATTTTCGGGACTTATTGCCTCCGCCACCTGGCTTGCAGTAAGTCGGCCTCTGTCGCCGTCGAGCAGTTTTACCGATGAAAGTGAATTCAGCATGATACCGCCGCCTTCGTACAGATAAATATGCGAGTTTTTGTCACAAATCACGTCGCTGCCCGGCTGCGTGTGTACGCGGATCGCGAGCTGGTTGGTCATTGTTCCCGAGGCGCAAAACAACGCATCTTCCATTCCAAAAAGCCTTGCAGCCTTTTCCTGCAATGCATTGACCGTTGGATCGTCGCCCATTACATCGTCGCCTACAACGGCTTCCCACATGGCCTGCTGCATTTCCGGCGTTGGTTTTGTAACCGTGTCACTGCGTAGATCAATTTTCATTTGTTATAATTACTAAAAAGCGCATTAATGCCGGACACATCATGCATGAAGTTATTTGAAAAGCTAATTACGCAAGTGTTGTCAATAAGTACCAAATACTTTTAAACAGATATATTGCATCCAAAATCTGAACTATGGAATTTGAAGAATACCTGATCACCAAAAAGATTGATGTAAATGCTTTCCGGAAAGCCGATGCGGCGCGTTTTGAAGAGTGGAGCAACTTGTTTCAAACCATGCATCCAGAAAGTTTTACCGCGCACAAAAAATTCCTTGTTAATGAGATCAGGAGGAGATATCACCTTAAAGGTGAATAAAACTCATCCTTTCATCTCTTCCATTACCTTCATTAATATCCCTACTGTCTTCTCGGTTTGCTCTTTACTGGGCGTGGTGTCCCAGTTGCCCACAACTCCATTGCTGCCGATGTAGATACCATCTTTCCGGGAGATGAAGTTAGCGCCCTGGGTGTAAAGTTTGTAATTAATATCGCTCTGCGGGATCAGACACGAAAGCTGACCGGAAACGGGTGTAAGCTCCTCATCATTAAAAACCGGCTTTGCACCCAATCCCATACAAATCACGATTACCTTTTCGGGCAATGCGTCGATATCTTCCAGCTTCTTAATTTCCTGGATCTTCACTTTTCCGCCAAACATCGTGAAATCCTGCAACTGGTGACGCAGGTAAGTGGGGATATTGAACATAATATTGGACCTGCGGGTAACATAATCCGCCTTGAAAGGATGTTCTTTTTTTTCCAGCCGTACCCGCTCCGGGAGCAGTCCTTCTATTTCAAAGTCCTCGCCGCCAGCGCCCGGCGTATACACGGGCACCTGATTAAAAACGCCGTATTCTTCAGCCCAGCAGGCAATATCGTTCATGCCGAGCAAGAACTGAAAGCGGCGGTGCGAGAAGCGTGTGGCCTCTTCCCAAATCGCTTCAAATTCCGGTTTCGCCACTTTTTTATCACAAACCCTCGATGCCGGCGACCAGGTGCCGGTTGCCAGATTACTGGTGATGTTAGGAGGTACGTCCTTCGTGTAAATGGTTACCTCGCAGCCACTTTCCTGCAGTAGCCTGGCGGTAGCAATACCAACTGTTCCGCAACCAATTACGGCCACTTTCTTTTCGCCGGTTTTAAGAACATTATTCCGTGCGATATTGCCCGTGCCCCATGAAAGCGACCAGCCACTTCCTCCGTGACCATAATTGTGCACCAGCGTTTTGCTTCCAAGCTGCTCCACATCCAGCCTTGGGCCGGATGCACGAAATGGCCTCAGGCCTACCGTTTCCTTCACGATCCGGTCCATGGAAAGCCTCAGCTTCGGAATCTGATGATAGCCGCGGCTGATATGGAAATGCTTGTCAGGATATTGGACCTGCGTTTTAGGCACGCAGCCAGAGGCAATAGCGCCCAAGGCAAAACTGGCAGGTACTGCTTTTTCAAAGAAATTTCTACGGTTCATGGAGGTTGGATAATTAACACACAACAATCGAAAAATAAACAAGGCGACCATCTTTTACAAACTTCCTATTGCTATTACCGCTTGATTCAGAACATTATTTTAAAAAATTAAAATATATCCAACAACACCTTCCTATTGTGCCAAATGCAGTTCGCGAAATTTTTGGTATGTTAGTTCAATATATTTCAGAATAAAGCATAAAAAACAGTGCATGAATATCCATATTATTGATACCGGGTTCTTTAAGCTGGACGGAGGCGCGATGTTTGGCGTTGTTCCTAAATCGCTCTGGAATAAACAAAATCCGGCAGACGAAAAAAACCTTTGCTCCTGGGCAATGCGTTGCCTGCTTATTGAAGACGGGAAAAAACTGATCCTCATAGATACCGGCATGGGAGACAAACAGGATGCAAAGTTTTTCGGACATTACGATCTGCACGGCGACGCCACGCTCATCTCTTCTATTCAAAGCAAAGGATTTGCGCTGGAAGATGTTACCGACGTGATATTGACCCACCTTCACTTTGATCATGTCGGCGGCGCAGTCAGGTTCAGGGATCAGTCCAGCTTACAGCCTACTTTCCCTAATGCCACGTACTGGTCAAATGAAGCGCACTGGAACTGGGCGATCAATCCAAATCCGCGGGAAAAAGCATCTTTTTTGAAAGAAAACATACTTCCACTGCACGAATCGGCGCAGTTACAATTTATTAAAAACGGAACTTCCCCCTTTGAATCCATCGATTTTCTGTTTGTTGACGGCCACACGGAGCAAATGATGCTGCCTGTGATCAGTTACAAGGATCAAAAAATCATCTACGTGGCCGATTTGCTGCCTTCGTCATTTCATATCCCGATTCCCTGGATTATGAGCTACGATATGCGGCCACTGCAAACCATGGATGAAAAACAGACAGTGCTCCATCATGCGGTTCACGAAAACCACATCCTGCTCTTCGAGCACGATCCATTGTACGAAGCCGGCATTGTGGAACAGACTGACAAAGGGATCAAGATTCGGGCTCGCGGCCCATTAACCGACTTCCTCGCGAACTGAATATGAAAACGGCTCTGGTATTGTCAGGCGGCGGTGCGCGCGGAATTGCGCATTTGGGAGTGATACAGGCATTGTTTGAGAAAGGCATCAAGCCGGATCTCATCAGTGCTACGAGTTCCGGCGCATTCGTCGGGGCGATGGTGGCTTACGGTTACCAACCGCAGGATATTCTTGAGAAAATTATTCAAACCAGTTTTTATCCCTATTTAAGGCCCGGTTTTGGAGCAAACGGTCTATTGCAAATGAAGCGGATAGAAACAGTTATCCGCCAGTACATTCCTGAAAATTCATTCGAATCGCTACAAATCCCGCTGGTACTCAATGCTACCGATATCATTTCGGGAGAAACCGTGCTCTTTCGCGAAGGAGAGCTGGCGTTACCGCTGCTTGCTTCGTGCTGCATTCCGGGGCTTTTCAGTCCAATTAAGGTTAATGGCCACGATCTGGTCGATGGAGGCGTATTAAACAACCTTCCCGTCGAGTATATTGAGCAGGAAGCCGATGTCATTATCGGAAGTCACTGCAACCCGTTCAGCCTCGACAAACCTTTAAGAACAACTACCGAAATCGTTTACCGCAGCCTGATCCTGGCCATGCACGCCAAAAATCGCGAACGTTTGAAAAAATGTACCCTGCTCATCGAACCGCCGGCATTGAATAAGTTCGGAATATTTGATTTCAGAAAAGCGAAGGCGCTTTATGATGTTGGGTATAGCTATACTCGCGAACTATTAAATGCAGAAAACGTCATTTGGACTGGGAAGCCAAAACCCTAACCACCCAATCCCCAACCTGCTCACCCTGCTTCTGGCCGTTCGTAATGGCGTCCATGAAATGTATGCCTCCATAGAATCTCGACATTCCGGATTCCAGAGCGGCCGCCATGAATGACGGGAATTTGCGGGCTTTGAGATTAAACCGCTCTTCTACCGAATCAGTATAGGCGAAATCCTTTCCAAAATAATGCGTCAGGATTACCGCTGAGCAAGTCGAAATCACCGAGTGTCCGCTGAGATATTCAGGAAATGGCGGAGTTTGCAGGAATGGTGTCCAGGTAGGATCGATATATTTGCGGATCGCAGTCTCGGGACGAATGCGGTTGCTTCTGAATTTTTCGTCCCAGCAGGTCATGAAGCTGTCCATCAGCCCGATTGCCACGGCAGTATTGATCAGCATTGTTTTTCCAAAACCAGTTTTCGCCTGCCGGCAAGCAATATCTGTGATCCCCATCCAATGTGCGCCCGGAGAGATCTTTTTCATGCCTACCAGTAGATGCCCTTTATTTTCAAGGGCAAATGGATTACAATCCCAGAAAGCAGCAGTGACACGGTGTTCCTGTTCTTTCTTATCGTCGTAATTCTGCTTCATTAGTTTAAAAAACGCCGAATTCTTGTCCTCCGAGAATGCGACAGGGGGTGGCGGCATAAACTGCGCAGCCGAATCGAGCGTAAACGGCCTTACCGTAGTGAAATAGGGTTCCACAGGCGGAAAGTACCCCGGCGGAGTGGGATACCAGGTACCTGGTGTTTTCCTGGGCTCATACCTGGGAAAGTTACTGATCAGGTTGTACTTGTCTGCTTTGGCATATTTCAGGATCTGCTTGCTTACTTCCAATCCATAAGCCTTCGAGCCGGCCAGAATTTCTTCGTCCCAGCCCAGCGTCCTGCACGAATCGAGTAGCCGGTCCTGGTATTTCTGCAAAAGAGCGCCCGAAGGCTGCATTTTTTTTGCAGTTTCCAGTATCGCCATTACTGCTGCCAGCTGATAGGAATAGCTTTCAACAGCAGGTTTAGCAATCACGGGAAAATCATTTAAAACACCATGCATGCTTTTAAAAGCAGTATCGTTTTGTGCGACCACTTCATATCCTGCCAGACAAGCATAGGAAAAAAAACGGGCACTGAGCGGTGGATTGGTCACATCATGCACCATTACGTCGGTCATCTGAAGGGTTACCTGCCCTAGTACGTCCGGATTCAGATGATGCTCCTTTTGCTCTTTACTGCAACCAAACCACAGACAAACGGAGAATAGTATTAAGAGGATTTTACTGAGCTTTGCCAACCTGATATGCTTTAATTTCCTTTTGATTTATACCAAACAATAATTTGCTGCCCAGTGGCAACACGCTCCGCACATCGCCTTTCAAAGCGAAACCCGACTGGCTTTGGCGGATGTACCTAAACTGTCCATTTCCATCGTTTTTCAGCAACACACCATAATTAGCGTCATATTTTCCGAAACGCAGACGCGCCTTGCTCACATTTCCGCATAGCAGCAGGTCCTTTTTCCCGTCACCATCGTAATCCAGACTTGTGATTGTGTACACGGGCGAGCTTTGCACTTCAAGCGGCAGCGATTTTTCGACAAACTTACCCGCTGCATTGCGCTCAAAATAAGCCGTTTTCAGATAATTCGATTCCAGCTCTTTGGCACCCTCCAATTCTTCCGGTGTAAATATTTCTTTGACAGAAACCTCCGCATAACTTTTGTAATCCTGAAAACGGGTACGCATAATGCTCATTTGATCCAGCATTTCGTCGCGCGTGACATAGGGATAGCTTTTTCCCTGAATGTAAAAACTCATGATCGGGTCTACTGATCCATTGTCATCGAAATCCTTGTACAGCATTTGTACCGGCTCTTGGTCGCTGGCTTTACATTGTGTATTCAGGCCCATATTTCCGATCACCATGTCCTGCTTTCCGTCGCCATTGAAATCATCCACCAGGATTTTATTCCACCAGCCTTTGTAGGATTCGTCGAAATAGTCAGCCGTTTTATTTTCCAGTTTTCCGTTCACATTGATCAAAACCGTGATTGGCATCCACTCGCCTACTACGATCAGATCTGGCTTTTTGTCATTGTTCAGATCTGCCCAGGCCGCATCGGTGACCAGGCCAATCCTTTCCAGATCTGCATTCCAGTTTTTAGTTTGATCCGAAAAATTACCTTTTCCATCATTGAGCAGGATGTAGCTCCGCGGAGCCTCGGGATATCTTCCTGGAATCACGCGGCCGCCTACGAAAAGGTCGGGCTTTGCATCTCCGTTTAGATCTGTAACCCGCACGCAGCTTGTGCTGGTCAGCATTTTGGGGAGTGCAGTTGTGTTTTTGGTCAAATTCCCTTTTCCGTCATTTAAATATAACCGGCTCTGTAACAAAGGATCTTCGGGCACAAAACTGGCATAACCGCCGCTGCATACAAACAGGTCCTGAAAACCATCACCATTTGCATCAAAAAACACTGCGTCCGTATCTTCCGACTGCTTATCAATTTCAAAAGCGGGTACCGGCTTATCGACAAATGCGCCGCCCTTTTGCTGGATATATAATCTCGCCGACTCCCCAGCTCCTCCACCTGCAAAAACATCTTCTAACCCATCACCATTGATATCGCCTTTTACCAAGCATGGTCCCGAGAACGAAATCGGATTGATCAGCAGCGGCTGCCTTTTGAAATCGTTGGTCTGGCTGGCTGCGCTTTTGAATGCAATCGGAGAAGTGGCCGGAATATAAATTGGAGTAATATTGATTGGTGCCTGTTTCGCCGGTTTAGCATTGGTCTCGTGCAATACCAGCTGCTGGTTAATTTTTGGCGCCGGGAGTTTTTGCTGCTTCCCGCTTAGCCAGGTAACGGTGAGCGAATCAATGCTTGTTTCTTTCCCCAAACCAAAATGCAGGATCGGCGAAACGCTCGATTGGTAGCCCCGGGTCGGCATTTGTTCCAGGTACTGTTTCTGGCCTTTCTGGTAAATAGTAACCTTGGCACCAGCGCCGAAAGTATTCTTTCCTTCGCCTTCGAGTTTAATTTTTAAGAAATTGTTTTTCAGCAGCTTATCACCATCATTTTGATAAATAAAAGCCGGCTTGTTGATATTGTTAACGATCAGGTCCAAATCTCCGTCGTTGTCCAGGTCTGCATAAGCCGCCCCGCCGCTATTGGAAACTTCACCTAGCCCCCAGCTGTCAGCGACATTTGTAAATGTCAGATTCTTCCTGTTATTAAACAGGTAATTTTTCATATTGGAAGAAGGCATCTGGTAAACCATTTGAAGCACATCTTCCCTTTTTACCTGCCCCTCGATCCGCTTTAAATGGTCGCCCATGAATTTGACAAAATCCATATTGGTGAAGTCGCGGAGGTTGCCATTGGTGATAAAAAGGTCCTTCCACCCGTCATTATCATAGTCTGCAAAAAGCGACGCCCAGCTCCAATCGGTATTGGAAACCCCTGCCAGCTGGCCTATTTCCGAAAACACCGGAACCTTCGAACCTCTTGCTGCCCCCTCATTGAGTTGCAGCATATTGCGCATATACTGGTGGTGAAAACCAACTTTTACATTAAAATCAAACAGCTCATAATTGTCAAGACCAGCGAGGAGCTTTTGCCTTCTGTTATCCTCCGGCAGCATATCGAGCGTGAAAATATCCGGCAGCCCGTCGTTGTTAAAATCGGCAATATCGTTCCCCATTGAAGAATGTGAAGTGTGGCCGATACCTTCGCCGATCACATCCGTAAAAGTGCCGTTTCGGTTATTGATATATAGAAAATCAGGGACTGAGTAATCGTTGGAAATATACATATCCTGCCAGCCATCCTGATTTATATCTGCAATTCCAATCCCCAACCCATAAGTCAGCGGCGAACTATGAATGCCGGCTTGTTTGGTAACATCATTAAAGACAGGCTCACTCCCTTTCTGATCGTTCCGAAATAGCCTTACTCCCGTAACCGGGTCGTCCTTGCGCAAAATGTCGGCAGTACTGGCTTCGTCGAGGATTGGCAGCGACTTGGGGTTGTGGTTCAGCAGGAACATATCCAGATCACCATCTTTGTCAAAATCAAAAAAAGCGGCCTGGGTACTGTTGCTCGGATCGCCCAGACCATATTCAACCGCCTTTTCTTCAAACTGAGGTATTCCGTTGGCATTGTTTCCCTTATTGATAAAAAGCTGGTTGCGCAAACTTTCCGGGGATACATTCCCGGAGTAGCAAACATAAATATCCAGTTTCCCATCACCATTTACATCCGCCATCGTGACACCCGTTTTCCACGGTTTTTCTCTTCCTCCCACTGCCGATTGTGCCGTAACATCTTCAAAGACCATATTCCCTTTATTGATATACAGCTTATTAGAAACCATATTGCCTGTGAAATAAATATCATCAAGTCCGTCGCCATTCACATCGCCCGCTGCAACCCCGCCTCCGTTATAAAAGTACTCGTACATCAATACGTTGGTATTCAAACCCTCCGTAAGTGTATTCGCAAAGTCGATCTTGGTCTTTTCAGGGGCCAGCAGCGTGAATAGGGGTGGGCCAGCATTACCCTTCGGCTTTTCCGTCTCCGCGTCTTTGCCGCAGGAAGCAAGCGTCAATCCGAATAATAATGTCAAAATTCCCGATTTCCAGGATTTGGCGCTCTTCATAACAGCGAACGAGGATTTAAGTAGGGATAGAAAAAAGAAACTATGTCTCCTTCTCGAAGACATAGTTTCTGTAAAAATAATCATAAAACGCTAACTATTTGTCGTAGCCCGGGTTTTGTAACAGCGAGGCATTACGGTTGATCTCATCGCGGCTGAACGGACGGAAATACATTTTGTCCACCCACTTGCGGTTTTCATGTGACTTTTCCTCTACCGGGGTGTAGGTATAGTCATAAACTGTTGGATCATAGCGATATGGCTCTTTCATCGACTTACCTGGCTTGAATTTGCCGATTACATTGATGTACTGAAGTGGTCTTCCCAATGTTGACTCTGCGATCATCCAGCGACGTGCGTCATGGTAGCGATGCTCCTCGTAAGCCATTTCAATTCGTTTTTCATGACGGTAAGCATCTTTCAAAGCGGCTCCCGTTACTTTCAACGCAGGCATACCGGCGCGGAAGCGGATCTTGTTCAGCCATTCCAGCGCAACCGCATCCTGGCCCAGTTCGATACTTGCTTCTATGTAATTGAACACGTTTTCAGTCACCCGAATAAATGGCCAGGGAATGTTCTGACGGTCGGTATTGTCGTAAAGACCTGGATTCGGATCGATGAACTTACGCATGTAATATCCGGTGCGGCTACCGTTCCAGTCTTCGATTGAGCTGCTTCTGGTATCCAATCCTTTGCGGTTGATCAATGCACCTTTGTCATCAAGCAGGTCATAAGCACCGGTTTGAATTTGGTTAGCAGGATCTTTCGCATCGGAAGGACGAGGTTTCCAGGGTGCACCATCGTACATAATGGTTGCATACAGACGAGGATCACGGTTGGCATAAGGATTTGCTTTGTGAACTGGGTTTGTCCACGCAAACGGGGTTCCGTCCATCATTTGATAGTCATCCACCAAAAGGCCGATCGGTGTATTACCCGCCCAGTTATGGTATCCGTTCGGACCGTTGTTAAGACCCGTCTGACGCGCACCCTCGTTCATACTTGCCGAAAAGTAGCGCCCGAAAACGATTTCACTGGCAGCGCTTCCGTCGAGTGACTTGTCTGCACTCGCACCCGCCATTGCCATAGAGATGTAGTTCAGCTTACCTTGTTCCGGAGTTGCCGGGGCTGTCAGGTTCAGCTTGAAACCGGCGCCGACAGTCGCGTCGAGCGCTGCTTTCGCTGCCGTCTGAGCAGCCTGCCAGCGCGCCTTGCGGTCGCCGGAAGTATAGCCCAGAAACTCGGGTTTGGCAAAGTCTGCAATCACACTCGACTTCGCTTTGGCAGTTGGGATATCGTGCAGGTCGCTTGCAGCGTAAAGAAGCACGCGGGCTTTCAGCGAAAGCGCGGCAGCTTTGGTTGCGCGGCCTTTTGCCATCGCTTTTCCGTCAAGAAGCAATGCGGCACTATCACAGTCATTCACGATCTGCTTGATACATTCATCGAACGTAGCGCGCTCGACTGAATAATCTTCATTCAGCTTGTATACTTTGCTGATGATAGGTACTGAACCATAGTAACGCACCAGCTGCTGGTAATAGTAAGCTCTCAGGAAGTATGCCTCTCCCATCAATCTCGCTTTCAGCACTTCGTCGGTGAAAGTGGCAATTGGCAGGTTGTTCAGGGCGATATTCGCATTCCGGATCTGCGTGTACATCTGGCCCCATCCATACGTTGCGTCAACCCAGCCCAGGTTAGAAGGACTCAAACTACCTTCCGTGATTGTATTGATGTTACGGCCCGTGTGGGTGAAAACAGCTTCGTCAGTCAGCGAAGCAAGCATTTGCTCGCTGAAACCGCCTTGCTGAAGTCCCTGGTAGCCGCCTGTTACAAAACCTTCCGCGAGCGCACCTTCCTTCCAAACTTCTTCAGTCGGGATTTCCGTAGGCGGCGTCACATCCAGAAAATCCGTATCGCAGGACGAAAGTCCTCCACCCAGCAGGGTGATAAGCAATAGACTTTTATATCTCAATTTCATATTCTTATTCGTTAAAATGCTAGACGTATACCTGCGCTGACAACTCTTGCTTGCGGATAGTATTGTCCGCTGTTCGTAGTTGCTTCGGGATCCCATACCTTGATCTTATCAAAAGTGAGGAGGTTTAATCCATTCACATAGATTCTCAGATTGCTCAAACCGATTTTCGAACCGATTTCTGATGGCAGGTTATACCCTACTTCGACGTTTTTCAAACGCAGGTAGTTGTTGCTCTTCAGGAAGTAGTTATTGATACCTGCCTGACCTGTGTTGGTGTAATAACGGTTATTCCGGTTGGTCAGACGTGGGTATTTGTCGGTTGGATTGTCAATCGTCCAGCGGTGATCGAAGTCATATTTCAGATAGTTACCAATGTCGCCGGATTCTGTCAAACCTATGATTTGAAGGCCTCCTAGCGTTCCCTGGAACAACATCGAAACATCGAATTGCTTATAACCGAGGTTAACCGAAGCACCACCTGTGAACCAGGGACGCTGTACCTTTTCGGAACGGATACGGTCATCGCCATTGATCTTCTTGTCACCGTTGATGTCTTTGAATTTCATGTCACCTGGACGCAGGTTACCTGTGATCGGGCTGTAATCGATGTCGCTATCATTGATTTCCTGCTCGCTTTTGAATGCTCCGTCAAACTGATACACGAGGAATGACTGATACGGCATTCCGGTAGTTCTCTGATAAGAAGGTGCACCAGGCGTTTCGTCCCAGTAAGTAATTTTGTTTTTGGCATAACCACCATTTAAACTCACGGAGTAAGAAAAGTCTCCGGCATTGCCGTCATAGCTTACTTTAAATTCCCAACCTTTGTTTTGTAGCTTACCAAGGTTTTGGGGAGGAAGTTTGCCATCGATACCAGCAGACGAAGGCGTTGAACCTGCTTTCGGGATCAGGATCTTCGAACGGTTGTTTACAAAGTAGTCAAATTCGAAGGCCAGTTTGTCGTTCAACAACGTTCCTTCGATACCGAAGTTGGTGTTGTTTGCAACCTCCCAGGTAAAGTTCGGGTTAGCTACGCGCGATTCGAGCAGGGTTTTTGCCACCTGATCGTTCATAATGTAGTTGCCAAAGCCCATAGTAGACAGGTACTGATATTCTGCAAGTGTTTCTGTTCCAAGGAAATAAGGCTCAGCACCCATTTGCCCCCATGAACCACGTAGCTTTACATTGTTCACATAACGTGAAATGCTGTTTTTCCAGAAGCCTTCTTCTGAAATACGCCATCCCGCCGATACGCCTGGGAAGAAACCGAAGCGACCGTCTTTCGGAAATACGTAGGAACCATCCACGCGCCACAGGAATTCGGCCAGGTATTTTTCTTTAAAGTTATACCCTGCACGACCATAATAGCTCAAACGGGCTCTTTTATACAAGTCGGTGTTGTTGATTGTCTGCCCGTTCAATGTGATCGAACCGGAGTTTCCGATATTCTGCTCCGGTGTACCGCCAGCAAATAGTTGGTCTACAATCGGTGAAATAAAGTAGCGGCGGAATGCGAAGAAACCATCGGCATCCACTGTTTCACGTTGAGCACCTGCCATTACATTGAAGTTGTGACCACCAACGGATTTTTCATAAGAAACCTGTCCTGTCAGCTGAATCGACAATTCCTGAGCGGAAGTCTCGGTCAAACGCGGATCTTTGAAAGTCGACCGTACAGTTCCCGTGAGGAGTGGTGTTACGCCATCCGCCTCATAAGTTTTCTTATCCCAGAAATATAATGTCCATGGTGTTTCGAAGTTTTTAACACGGCGCAGCTGCTTATCAAGAGCCGCCATTGTATTGATTTTCAAACCTGGCACACCTGGAACCTGGATTTCCAGACCACCGTTGGTCTGAATGTAATCCCTTTTGTCATTATTGTAACCTGTGGTATTCGTAGTGATTACGGCAGGGTTTTGCCCGTTCTCGATATCAGGACCGGGACGGCCATCAGGCCAGATCGCTATATCAGTAGGTTTACCGCGCATAAGCATACGGAAGATCGCTCCGGCACCGTTTCCTCCGCTTGGGAAGTGACGGAATTCTTCACGGAGCGTAACACCCAGGTTTGCAGTGATATACTTGTTGATCTTCGTATCCAGGTTTATACGCATATCGTATTGCTTGTAACCTGTTGCAGAGTTCACATAGTAACCATCCTGGCTGATGTGGCCGATAGAAGCAAGATACTTGATGTTCTCGCTACCACCGGTCAATTGCAGGTTATGGCGTTGCTGTGGCGCCCATTTCCGGATCACCGAGCCGTACCAATCTGTATCCGGATGAAGGAACGGAGAAGAACCGTCCCGGAATTTTTGCATATCCTCTGGCTTGAAAACCGCATTTATCGGCGTTCCATTGTCAGTACGGGTATAAGAACCGGTTGTGTTAAATCCTTGTAACGCACCTGCCCACTGTCCAACGGGTAGGTTGTCGTATATCTGCAATTCGTTACGGATCGTAGCATACTCAGCTGCATTCGACATTTCCGGTGTCCGCGTAGGCTGCGACACTCCCAGGTTCATATCGTAAGAGATCATAGGTTTACCCGTTTTTCCACGCTTGGTAGTAATGAGGATAACCCCGTTACCCGCACGTGAACCATAGATCGCAGCTGCAGCATCTTTCAGTACCGAAATACTTTCAATATCGGCAGGATTAATACGGTCGAGACCGCCAGAACGGTTAGGAACACCGTCCACAACGATTAGGGCGTTGCTGTTACCCAGAGAGTTGGTACCACGGATACGGATAGCAGAACCATCGTATCCTGGCTCGCCACTTGCTTGTACAGCAGAAACCCCAGGAAGTCGGCCGCCTAGTGTATTCGACAAGTTGGCAGCAGGTGCCTTTTGCAGTTCTGCTCCTTTTACCGCAGTCACAGAGCCGGTCAAAGTCGCTTTTTTCGCAGTACCGTAACCTACAACTACTACCTCTTCAAGTGCCTTTGTGTCGGTCGCTAAAGTAATATCAACAGAATTTTTGTTTCCAATCGCGACTTCCTGGGTCAGGTAACCGATAAAGGAAAACACGAGTGTAGCATTTCTTTCTGCATTCACAGAATAAAGCCCTTCATTATCGGTCACAGTTCCCGCGGTAGTGCCTTTCACCACAACGCTCACCCCCGGTAGTGCCTGCCCCTGCTCATCCTTGATCTTTCCCTTGATTGTGTTCTGTGCCTGGGCAACGATCACAAAGGCAAGCATAAGGCTAAGTGAAAAAATACCGCGCGAAATGACACGAGGTATCCATTCAGTAGATAATCTCATAGATTAAAATTTAGAGTTAAAAAGTGGTATTAGAAATTGCTTAACCGTATAAGCACGGAACGTAGAGCAAGCTTGTACTTCCATCTGTGGGAAGTCAGTCTACAAACAGGAAAGATTTGTTCGGAAAGTTTTTACATAAGCTTTTGTTAGGGTGATTGGAACGTTGACTGGATATCGGAGGGTGTAATTCTAACACAATTCAATCCGCATCTCTAGAAACGCTAGGATAAGTACAAATCGAAATGTTTTACCCGTCTGATTGTACAAAAAGATATTAAATATTTAACAAAAAAAAGCATTCTTGATATCAGAATATAATTTATTGAAATAATAACAACAAAATCATTATATCGCTCGAAAATAGGCATTTTGTAATATATAAGTTACAATTATTCTCTCTATTGTCCAGAATTGCGAACCATATCTGGATTGTTTATATTCGTAGTTATATTGTTGAATGTCTTTCCTCACCCATTTTGTATAATGAGATTTCGCTTACTCTCCCTGGTCATCATCACCTTTTGTTACGGTTGCAAAAAGGAGCTTTCGCCCGCTGAATACAATGCCAAAGCCGCAGACCCTGAACTTTTTCACGAAACTGCTACGTACCTTACCGACGTAATTATTCATGATATTTTCAAGCCGCCGGTAGCTAGTCGCATTTACAGCTATTCTTTTCTCGCTGCGTATGAGGCACTTGTGCCTCAGCACCCGGAATACCAGTCGCTTGGTGCCCAGCTGGTGAAATTTACAGCTCCCCCCCAACCCGATTCTTCCCTCCAATATTGTTTTCCGCTTGCCAGTATCAAGGCATTCACCACTGTTGCCCGCACACTGACGTTCTCCGGTGACATGTGGGATAAATACGAAAAAGGACTTTTTGAAAAATACCAGAACATGGGGATTCCTCAGGAAGTATACGAACGGTCACTAACATACGGAGATTCGGTTGCAAAGCATGTTCTGGCTTATTCCGGGAAGGACAACTACAAGGAGATCCGGGGTTACAGATATACAGTTACCCACGCACCCGGTACCTGGGTACCCACGCCGCCCGCGTACGCTGATGCGTGCGAACCCATGTGGAATACCGTGCGGACCTTTACCCTCGATTCTATCACACAATTCCGTTGCCCGCCGCCGGCTAAATATGATCTGGATAAAAACAGCAAGTTTATGAAGCTTGCGATGGAAGTCTACAACACAGGTAAAACCTTGACGGAAGATCAAAAGGCGTCTGCGTACTTTTGGGACGATAATGCGTTTGTAACAAATGTTGTCGGCCATGCTATGTTTGCCAACAAAAAGATGACGCCGGCAGGCCACTGGCTTGCGATCGTCAGAACAGTTGCAACGGATAAGAAACTGGATTTAATGCGTTCTACCGAGGCTTACACATTGAGTGCATTGTCACTGTTTGACGCGTTTTCGGCATGCTGGGATGAAAAATACCGAACTGTCAGGATCAGGCCGGAAACCGTGATCAATAACAACTGGGACCCAAACTGGCGACCATTTCTGGAAACCCCCGCTTTTCCGGAATATGTCAGCGGCCACAGCACCATTTCGGCTGCCTGCGGTGTTGTTCTGACAAATCTGGTAGGCGATAACGTAGCTTTTACAGACTCCACGGAACATAAATACGGACATGGTGTAAAATCTTTCAGTTCGTTTAAAGAAGCATATTGGGACGCTTCCATGAGCCGGGTTTACGGTGGCATTCATTTCCGCGACGGTGTTGAAGAAGGTACTTATCTGGGCGAAAAAATTGGCGCGAATGTGTGGAAACGTGCCGTCACAAAAAAGGACCGGCATGCAATCGCCAGCAATTAGTTGCGGACGGCTAGTTGCGGACGGCCAGTTGCGGACGGCCAGTTGCGGACGGCCAGTTGCGGACGGCTAAACGTGGTCTGCATTATAATGCAGACCTATATTCTCCCTCCGCGCCATCGCCATTTTAATGATCAGATAGGAAACGGAAATCATATTCCGCAGCTCACATATTGCGACTGAGACTTTCGATTCACGGTACAGGTCCTCGTGTTCCTGATGCAATAATTCGAGCCTGTCGTAAGCGCGTTTCATCCGGCGATCGGTGCGGACAATGCCTACATAATTAGACATAATACTATTCAGCTCGCGTGTCATTTCGGTGACCAGTACCTGCTCCTCTGGGTGCGTAGTGCCGGAATCGTCCCATTCGGGAATATTTTCGGGGGTAAATGCATTCTCAAAACTCGATATCGTACTCTCGTAAGCTCTGTGACCGAAAACTACAGCCTCCAATAACGAATTGGAAGCCAATCGGTTAGAGCCGTGCAAACCCGTGCAGGCGCATTCGCCCACTGCGTATAAAAAGTCTATATTCGTTTTTCCCCATTCATTTACCCGAATGCCGCCGCACATATAGTGCTGTGCAGGAACTACAGGAATCATATCTTTCCTGACATCAATTCCTTCGCTAAGACAATATTCTGTGATATTAGGAAAATGCTCGACAAATTTTTCATAGTCACAATGCCGGACGTCGAGGTACACATGATCAACCCCATTCTTCTTCATTTCAGAGTCAATAGCACGGGCTACGATATCCCTGGGGGCAAGTGAGAGCCTGGAATCATAATGTTCCATGAAAGTACTTCCATCGGCTCTTTTCAATATCCCTCCAAAACCGCGTACCGCTTCCGAGATCAGGAATGAAGGTTTTTGACCTGGTTTATAGAAACTGGTCGGGTGAAACTGGATAAACTCCATATTGTCGCAAATGCCCTTAGCGCGGTAAGCCATTGCAATTCCGTCACCGGTAGCGATTGTCGGATTGGTTGTACTTTGGTAAATATTCCCGATACCGCCGGTTGCCAGCATTGTTGTTTTAGCCAGGAACTTTTCCACTTCACCTGTTCGGCGATTCAAGACATAGGCTCCAAAACATTTGATATCTTCCTGGTACCGGTAAACAGTTTCCCCCAAATGGTGCTGTGTAATCAGTTCGACTGCGTAATAATGGGTAAATATCTGAATGCTTTTATGACGGTTCACTTCTTCCAGCAATGCGCGCTCGATCTCAGCTCCCGTAATATCTTTGAAATGTAAAATCCGATGATCCGAATGCCCGCCTTCCTTTGCCAGATCATATTCTCCCCCGCTTTCCTTATCAAAACGGGTACCATAATCGATCAGCTCCTGGATCCGCTCGGGCGCTTCCCGCACTACGATTTCAACAATGTTACGCTTGTTGACCTCGTCGCCCGCGTCCATCGTATCCTGAATATGCTTTTCAAAAGAATCAGATTCTGCCCAGACTACCGCAATTCCTCCCTGCGCATATTTTGTATTCGTTTCGTCGGCCTGAACTTTTGTGATCACGGCAATAGATTTCTCCTGTTTCAGGGAATCAAAATGTCTGGCAAGCTTGGCCGCGTAGCTAAGTCCGGCGATACCCGAACCGATAATCAGAAAATCAAACTGGGGCATAAATTCAGAAGAAAATTACAAACTATACGATCAGATACCTTTGCTCAGTTCCAGCATCCGGGCCACTGATTCGTAGGCTTTAAGCCTGATATCTTCCGGCACAAAAATCTCTGGTTGTTCGTAATAAAGCGCGTTATAAACCTTTTCTAACGTATTCATCTTCATGTACGGGCATTCCGAGCAGGCGCAGGTGTTGTTATCTGAACCCGGCGCCGGGATCAGCTTTTTATCCGGAACCGATTGTTTCATTTTATGTAAAATGCCAGCTTCGGTAGCGACGATAAACTTAGTATGCTCGGATTCCTTTACAAATTTTAATAGTCCGGTAGTCGAACTCACGAAATCTGCCTGCTTCAATATATCTTCCTTACACTCCGGGTGTGCGATCAGCAATGCGTCCGGATTTTCCTCCTGCAACTGCTTCAATTTTTCCCTCGAAATATCGATATGAACAATGCAGGCACCGTCCCACAGAACCATTTCCCGGCCGGTTTTATGCGCTACGTACCTTCCTAAATTCGCATCAGGCGCAAAGATGATCTTTTGGTCTTTTGGTAAACTTTCGACGATCTGCAATGCATTTGACGAAGTACAAACAATATCAGTCAATGCCTTGATTTCCGCAGAACAGTTGATATAGCTGATCACGATATGATCTGGATATTGCGCTTTGAATGCGGCAAATTTATCAGCAGGGGCCGAATCCGCGAGCGAACATCCTGCATTTAAATCGGGAATAACTACCTTTTTATTTGGACTCAGGATTTTAGCAGTTTCGCCCATGAAATGCACGCCGCAGAAAACAATCATATCTGCTTCGGTTGCGGCAGCCTGCTGGGAAAGACCGAGACTATCGCCGATATAATCCGCAAGATCCTGAATTTCAGCATCTACATAATAGTGCGCGAGGATTACAGCATTCTTTTCTTTCTTCAACCTGGTAATCTCGGCGATCAGATCGATATCTTCCGCAACAGCTTCGGTAACATAACCGTAACGGTTTACCTGCTCTTCAATAGTTGTCATTATGGTGAATAATTAGCTCTAATTGATATTAAAACTCCATTTCGAAAGTACGATATTAAAACCAATCCAAAGCAAAGAAAGTGCAACCGGGCTCTTAAATGCAAAAGCCGGAGAGTTTCCTCACCGGCTTTCAAACTGAAAATTTTCTTATCTACAATATCCAGCGGAAAAATGCATAGAGCGTTCCAGACAGTAGCATTGTTACGGGCAATGTTAATATCCAGGCAATTACGATATTTCTGACCGTTCCGCCCTGCAAATTTTTCACACCTTTACTGGCGACCATCGAACCAGCGATACCGGAAGAAAGTACGTGCGTTGTACTAACTGGTAAACCCAGGTAAGAAGAAACGCCGATTGTACTGGCGGCAACCAGCTCGGCGGAAGCTCCCTGCGCATACGTCAAATGCTGCTTTCCGATTTTTTCACCAATCGTAACCACAATTCGCTTCCAGCCCACCATTGTTCCCAAACCGAGCGAGAGTGAGATCATTAAAATAACCCAGTCGGGCGCATAATCCGTGTAACGTCTGATCCCTTTCTCACTGCCTGACTGCATTTTCAGGTAAGCCGCGTCGGCTGATCCCAAATTCGCGTGTCCGTTGTCAAGAATTGTTTTGGTGTTCCGGCTGATCAAAAGCAACGAGCGACGCGCGTCCATTCTCTTTTCCAGCGGTAATTTGTGCTCCGGCAGCGAATCACTCACTTGGGCACTCAGATTCGTGATCTCCTGTTTAATCGTAGCCAGATTATGTCTGTCAGTCACCGAAAGCCTCGAAGAATCAATTTTAGAAACGGCCTGTTCGATCCCAATCAGATCCGCCTTCATTTGGAGAGGGTCCTGGCTGTTGTCCAATGCAAAGTGTGCAGGCACAATTCCAATTAATATTAACATCACCAGCCCCACACCTTTTTGCCCGTCATTGGAACCGTGGAAAAAGCTGACAAGCGTACAGGTCGTGATTAATATAGCACGGATCCAGATTGGCGGCGGCTGGTTTTTCTTGGGTTCACTGAAAACGATTTCACGCAAAGGCTTTGAAAGTGAGCGCCTTAATATGAACATAATAATGATAGCCAATGCAAAACCGAAGATCGGCGAAGTCAGCAGCGACATGAACAGTTCCTTTGCCTTCGACCAGTTCACGCCGGCCGCATTGGAATTTTCAGGCATAAATGTAAAAGCCAAACCTACCCCGAGGATCGAGCCGATCAAGGTATGTGAGCTGGAACTGGGTAACCCGAAATACCAGGTTCCGAGGTTCCAGATAATTGCGCTGAAAAGTAACGCGAAGACCATCGCGGCACTGTGGTAGACATTCTGATCAATGAGCAGCTCAACCGGCAATAAGTTGACAATACCCATAGCTACTGCAATTCCGCCGAAGAAAACACCGCAAAAATTCATAAAACCGGACCAGATTACGGCCACATTAGGTTTCAGTGAATTTGTATAAATCACAGTAGCGACCGCATTGGCGGTATCGTGAAAACCATTGACAAATTCGAATGCGCAGGCGGCTAAAATGCTAAAAGCGAGGAGAATAAAAATGTCGGTTTCAAGACCAAACATAGAAGAAGTATATAAGTTTATTTATAAACAGCACAAAGCTACTTATTCTTGAGCGATGCAATATTAACAAATTGTTAAGCCAAAGTTTTATGCTGTCTCCTTATTTGCCAGCTGGCCACACGCCGCGTCGATATCTTTCCCCCGACTTCTGCGCACATGAACAGACACGCCCCGGTCTTCCAGAAACCCCGCGAACTTATCCAGCTTATCTCCCTCTGTATTCTGGAAATCGGCTTCTGCAATCGGATTGTATTCAATGATATTTACCCGCGCAGGAACGCGTTTGGTGAATTCCCAAAGCTCTTTGGCGTCTTGCAAAGTATCGTTGAAATTGTTGAAAACGATATATTCGAAGGTGATCCGGTTACCTGTTTTTTTGTAAAAATAATTCAACGCCTCCGCCAGGTTATCCAGTGAGTTGGATTCATTGATAGGCATAATCTGGTTTCTCTTGGCATCATTTGCCGCGTGGAGCGACAATGCAAGCCGGAAACGTACTTCGTCATCGCCCAGCTTTTTAATCATTTTCGCAATGCCCGCAGTAGAAACGGTAATGCGTTTGGGCGACATATTCAATCCCTCAGGCGAGGTAATATGTTCAATGGATTTTAAAACATTGGTATAATTCAAAAGCGGCTCGCCCATTCCCATGTAAACAATATTCGTAAGCGGCGCTTTGAAACTTCCCTCTGCCTGGCGCGCGATCGCAACAACCTGATCGTAAATCTCACCCGCTTCGAGGTTGCGTTTCCTGTCCATATAACCTGTCGCGCAGAATTTGCAGGTAAGCGAACATCCAACCTGGCTACTCACGCAGGCGGTCATTCTGTCGGCGGCAGGTATTAAAACTCCCTCAACCAGGTTACCGTCGAAAAGTTTAAATGCAGATTTGATCGTACCGTCGTTGCTCTGCTGCTGCTTGGCAACTTCCATATTATGAATGACAAAATGTTCATCCATTAACTGGCGGGTCGGAAGGGATAAATTGGTCATTTCGGCGAATGAATGGGAGGATTTTTTCCAGATCCATTCATAGATCTGCTTCGCCCTGAAAGCTTTTTCTCCATGCTCGGCCATCCAGCCTTTCAACTGGTCGACGCTCATTTTGCGGATATCCTGCTTGTCTTGTATTCCGGTCATTTTTTATCTTTTGGTCAAATGCATCGCACATCCGGCCTGTTTACTATTTTACTGCAAAGCTACTGAAAGTCAGCAACGAAAGCTTAACCCAGAGCAGGTTTTGAAAGTTCAATCGGATAAATACTCGCTTTTCCACTCCCTGATCAGATCGGTGCCTGCTGGCATAATCGACAATGCTTTGGTAATCAAATTGGGCGCAATAGGTACGACGAGCGGATAAAGGACGGTATCATCAGTCCGGTGCGCCGGAATTTTCACTCCGATCATATCCACCAGCCAGAAGAAAACGCTGATCCCGAAAACCCAGGTAAATATCCCCACCATCGCGCCGGCGAAGCTATCGAAGGTACCCAAAATGGAATACCTGAGCGACCGGCGGATCATGTAGCCGAATTGATTTAATAAAAATATAGTGGGAAAGAAAATCACTGAAAACCCGATATAGGGCAGGATCCGCTTTGCCATACTGTCGCTGAAATAAGGTGTTAATACCTCCATTCCCAGCCCTAAAAATTTGAATCCCAAAACCATAGCCACCGCAAAACCTGCTATTCCGATGATCTCGATCAGCAGACCTTTGCGATAACCATGCAATGCACCCCACAACAGCGGGATGAGGATGATTACATCCAATAGCTTCATGCCAGCAATCCCTTCACCAATGCAGATACAACTTTCCCGTCCGCCTGTCCAGCCAATTCTTTGGTCGCCACGCCCATTACCTTACCCATATCCGAAGGTGCAGAGGCTCCCACGCGGGTGATGATTTCCTGCAATTTAGCCTTCACTTCGTCCTCGGTAAGCTGCTTAGGCAGGAATTGTTCAATTACTGCCAATTCCGCCTCTTCTTTTTGCAGAAGATCCTCGCGGTTCTGCGTTTTGTAAATATCCGCTGATTCGCGACGTTGCTTGGCTGCTTTGGTCAGCAATTTCAGTTCATCGTCAGCAGTAAGCTCGCCGCTCGCGCCGCCTTTTGTTTCTTCCAATAATATCAGAGACTTAATAGCCCGCAACGCACGCAAAGTATCCTGGTCCTTAGCCCGCATAGCATCTTTTATTCCTGACTCGACTTGTGATTTTAGAGACATGTTTTTTAATGTTGAATGACAGAATGATTGAATGAGTGAATGATTGAGTGAATGATTGAGTGAGTGAATGACTGAATTAGTGAATGATTGGGTCGCCGGTGGGATGAATTAGTGAATTAGTTGCTGATAAAATGCATTTTGAACCGGGTAATCTTAAATTTGCAATCGGCGAATTTAACAGAATCGTCTTAATTAACCCATTAAAGCATCCACACCCTCACACATTCACTCATTCACTCATTCACTCATTCAAAACTAGTCATGACTCGCCTAAGCGTTAACATCAACAAAATTGCTACCCTGCGAAATTCCCGTGGCGGTGATAATCCTAATGTATTGAAAGTGGCGCTGGATTGTGAGCGGTTTGGTGCACAAGGTATTACCGTTCACCCGCGTCCCGATGAGCGGCATATCCGGTACCAGGATGTTTATGATCTGAAAGAAGTGGTCACTACCGAATTCAATATTGAGGGTAATCCTTCTGAAAAAAAATTCGTCGAGCTGGTACTGGCCAACAAACCCGACCAGGTAACACTAGTGCCCGACGCACTGCACGCAATTACTTCCAATGCAGGCTGGGATACCATTAATAACAAGAGTGAACTTACCGATCTTGTCCAGATCTTCAAATCTGCAGGCATTCGTGTTTCCGTTTTTGTGGATGCGGATGAAAAAATGGTAGAAGGAGCCAAAATGTGTGGCGCCGATCGCGTGGAACTTTACACAGAACCTTACGCCGCAGGCTATTTTGAAAACAGGCAAAAAGCCGTCCTACCCTTTATAGCAGCCGCAGAAAAGGCACGCGAAGTTGGTCTAGGACTCAATGCAGGCCACGATCTAAGCCTCGACAACCTCCGTTTTTTAAAACAAAGTATTCCCTGGATGGATGAAGTCTCCATCGGCCACGCATTGATCGCCGATGCATTGTACCTGGGTTTGGAAAATACGATACAGATGTACCGAAGAGAATTGGTTGTTTAGGCCTGGTAAGTTTTCAAAACTCCCCAGGCCTAAAACCAGCCTACCAACCTTTTCTATATTCCCTCTTCACAAACTGATTAGCGATATCGAAGTTGGTGATCTTCATATTATCTCCGTCCCAGATCAACTTTTGTCTGCCGGGAAAATTAAATCCTTTGCCATCGGCCTTGGCTTCGCGGTGCAGGTAGCTTCTTACCGCCAGGTTCCCCATTAAAACGATCTCAGTCAGCGGGCCGGACTGATCGAACGAAGAGCTGGTATAAGCGCCAAAGCCTTTTTTACAAGCTTGTACAAACTGCTGCTGGTGACCTTCAGAACCTCCCGGGACTAACTCGCGCGGCTTGGTATTTAACTTTACATTCTCAAATTGTTTCTCCGGCCAGAGTCTTGGATTCTCACCAAACATCTCCGCACTCAAAATCCCTTTTGTACCAATAAAAAGCATCCCGCCATCGACACTTCCAAAAACCGTTTTGTAGTCACACCCCTCTGGTAACTGCGGCCTGATACCGCCGTCGTACCACGAAAAGCTGATCTCCTTTCCGGGTGTTTTTGAATCGAATTTTAAATGAATGGAAGAAGAAGGCGGACAAACGTCATCAAAAAACGCCTGACTGAAAAAATCAGAATATACCGAGCCGACACTGCATTCGACCGACGTCGGGTAACCCAATTTCATTGCGCGGAAAGGTACATCTATGAAATGGCAACCCATATCTCCCAGCGCGCCTGTACCGAAATCCCAATATCCGCGCCACCTGAAAGGCATATAAGCTTCGTGATATGGACGTTTTGGAGCAGTGCCAAGCCAGAGATCCCAATCTACTTCTTTCGGTATCGGCTGGGATTCATTTTTATCCTTTGGAGATTTAACACCCTGCGGCCATACCGGGCGGTCTGTCCAGACTTCAATTTTGTAAACATCTCCGATTGCACCCGACTGAACGATGGCTTCCGTTTGCCGGGTACCATCGCTGCTGCTGCCCTGGTTGCCCATTTGGGTTACTACCTTATATTTCGTCGCAGCCTGCGTCAAATTTCTGGCTTCCCAGATATCCTTAGTTAAGGGTTTTTCAACGTAAACATGTTTTCCCAGTTCAATGCACGACATCGCGATCGGGAAATGCATGTGGTCTGGTGTGGTGACCAGAACGGCGTCAATATTTTTGGCTTCTTTTTCCAGCATTTTCCGGTAGTCCCTGTAATAAGGTGCTTTCGGAAACTGCTTCCTGTATTTTTCAGATTGGCGGTCGTCGACGTCGCAAAGCGCCACCATATTTTCAGCTCCGTTGTTATAAGCCAGGCGGATATTCACATCGGCTTTGCCACCACAGCCCACAGCGGCAATATTTAGTTTATCGCTGGGCGGGACAAAGCCTCTTCCCAGCACGTGGCGGGGAACGATCATAAAACCCGCGGCTGCCAATGCGCCGGCTTTAACGAATTTTCTGCGATTGATTTCCTGCTCGGAAATGGGTTGCTGATTTTCCATATTCGGTATCAGACGTTTTAAAAAATCTAGCCTGACAGACAGAAAAGTCAACCCATTTACTGCCCTACTATCTCCCCCCGAAAGTTTCAGCGATTTTCATGGCGACACCCATATCACCGTCAATTTTCAGCTTACCGGTCATCAAAGCCATCATCGCATTTAAGTCACCATCAATCAGTTTGAGGGCATTTTTGGTTGAAACCTCGAAAATGCAATCTGCTTCCTTGTCTTCATTTGAAACACTATTCGGCACCGACTTACCGTCGACGAAAACCGTACCCTCGTCGGTTACAAATTTGGCGGTTGCGCCGAGACCACTGTCGGTTCCCAGCATCTTTTCAATTCGTTCGGTAAGTGTTTGAAGGCTCATATTGTTGGCTTTTCTGTTGTTGTTAATAAAGTCAAACGTGAACGACAAATGTATGTTGGACGTTAAGAATATTCAAATCGGCTTTGGTGTTTTCATCTAAATCCGCAAATTTTACATGGCAGGCCAAAAAGATCTGCTGATTATCCGACTCAATGAGTGCTCCTGTAATACGTCCAACTTTCCTCACTATTTTGTGCTTCCTAACCTTCATGAGTTCAGTTTCCGGCCTTTGGACGCAATCCGAAAGACTCTGGAGTCCCGGCATTACCGCTGACAAAACGCGGGAGACATTTGAAAGTGTCCGTGAAAGCCTGGACAATCAGAACAGTACAGCCGATACCCAGACCATGGATAAAATGTTCGAGGCTGTGATTGAACAAACTACCGCCGACTCGATCAGGACCGGGGCAATCATTATGCTGATTTTTGAATCACTTGCACTTTATGCCGCATACCTCATGTGGAACCTTCAAAAAAAGGGCTTTTACCTTTACCTGGCCGGCATCGCCGTCGCTTTCCTAGCCCCTCTTTTCCTCATAGGCGGCTGGCTGGGTGTGATTAACGCGATGGCAGGTATAATCCTAAGCGTTTTTATGGCTGTCCTATACGCCTTCAACCTGAAACACATGTCTTAAATATCAGTGTATTATCCAATCCTATCTTAACCCTAACGCGCAGCAACTCACGATATATCCAATTCGTGAAATTGAAATGTAAGGTCTTGCTTTCCACGAAGAAAAGATTTTATTTTGCGCACTAATTTTGAATCGAGAAAATGGCTTTAATTAACAAGATCAGAGAGAAATCCGGGGTTGCCGTGACGGTAATCGCTGTCAGTTTAATTCTTTTTATGATTGGCGGCGACCTTCTAGGCCCCAATTCGATGCTGGGAGGAAATAATAACCAGGTAGTAGGTGAGATAGCCGGCAAAGAAATTAATATCAAAGATTTTCAAGGCCGGGTTGACGGATTCCGCCAGAACTACGAAGCACAGTCGGGCCGCAGCCTCAATGAGGGTGAGCTTGCTTCCCTGAGAGATCAGGCCTGGAATCAGTTTGTTGTTGATATCGCCTACAAAAAACAGTTCGACCAGCTAGGCCTGACTGTTACTGATGATGAACTATATGACATGGTTCAGGGAAATCACATCAGTCCATCCATATTACAGGCGTTTTCGGACCCGACAACCGGAAAATTTGACAAGAACGCGGTTATCAACTATCTGAAAAACCTCAAAACACTTCCTATCGAGCAACAAAAATCGTGGGAGAACTTTGAGAAAAGCCTTCGCGAGGAACGTACGCGCAGTAAATATGAAAACATGCTCCGCCTGTCAACCTATACTCCAAAGGCCCAGGCTGAAAAAGAATATGTAGCGCAAAACACTAAAGCCAATTTGCGTTACCTGTATGTACCTTATTTCTCGGTTGTAGATACTACAATTAAAGTTACCGACGCGCAGCTGGAAGATTACCTCAGCGCACACCGCAAAGAATATAAAGGAACTGATACGCGTTCCATCGAATACGTTACTTTCCCTGTGCAACCTGCAAAGGACGACAGTGCAGCTCTTTATGCAGAGATTAAAGAATTGGCGAGAGGCCTTGCATCTGCACCAAACGATTCGGCTTTTGCAAGTATGAACTCCGATATTCCGCTTCCGATCAATATGTCGCTGGCGAATATGTCCGATCAACTCAAAGAAGCGGTGAAAACTTTCGTTCCGGGCGGCGTTTACGGTCCGTACCGCGAAGGAAACACTTACTACATTTACAAGTACGGCGGTACCCGCTCGGATACGGTTTCGTCTGCAAGAGCAAGTCATATTCTGATCCGTGCGGAAAACCAGTCAGACTCAGCAAAGGCTGCTGCCCGTGTAAAAGCGGAGGGTATCCTGGCGCAGATCAAGGCAGGTGCTAATTTTGAAGCATTGGCTGCTACTTCCAGCGCCGATCCCGGATCCGCTCAGCGTGGTGGGGACCTGGATTATTTCCAGAACAACGGTGCGATGGTAAAGCCATTTGAAGATGCCGTTTTCTCGGCTACTGCTCCTGGGTTGATTCCAAGACTTGTCGAAAGCCAGTTCGGTTTCCACATTATTAAGGTAACCGACCCGAAATCAAATACCCTGTACCGCATTGCTGCAATCGGAAAAACAATCGCTCCAAGTCAGGCGACACGTGATGAAGCTTACAGAAAAGCGGATGAATTTGTTAACTCTGTCAAAACAAAAGAACAGTTTGAAGAGGCGGTTAAGAAAAATAAAAACCTGGTTGTAGCGACAGCAAACCGTATTCCCGAATCCTCAACCAATATCAATGCGATCAAAAACGGTCGTGAAATTGTAAGATGGGCTTTTAAGGATGATTCAAAAATCAACTCGGTATCTCCGGTATTTGAAACAGAAGAACAATATATCGTGGCAGTTCTTACTGGAAAGTCCGATGCGAAAGATGTTAAAGTCGATGATTTCCGGGATGAGCTTACTACAAAAGTGCGCAACCAGATCAAGGCTGAACAAATCACTGCTAAGCTGAAAGGTGCTACCGGTGACCTCGACGCGATTGCTAAGAAATATGGCGCAGGTGCATTGGTTGAGTCCGCAAATGATATTTCACTGGCAACCGGTTTCCTTACCAGTGCTGGTTTTGATCCAATTGCACTGGGAAAAGCTTTTGGCTTGAAAGCCGGTCAGAAATCTGATGTATTCACGGGTGAGAACGGTGTATTCATCGTAGAACTTCTGAATAAAACGGATGCTCCGAAAATCGCAGATTTTACACAATATAAAACGCAATTGACCCAATCACTGGAAGGCAGAATGTCTTACCTGGTGAACGAGGCCATTCGTGATAACGCAAAAATCGAAGATAACAGAGCCAAATTTTTCTGAGACATATAAAAAATAATTAGTTGCGGAGGAGCAGAATTCATTTCTGCTCCTCTTTTTGCTTCAGTACTGCAAAAAATTCAGAAAAAAGTAATAGTATTGCAGTATCAATTGTCAATCTTACACTTATAATCACAATGAGCATCTTACTCGGAGAACAGGAGTACTTTAAAGGAGTCGGGAAAATCGCTTTTGAAGGACCCGAAACAGATAACCCGTTGGCATATCGCTGGTATGATGAAAACCGCATCATCGCTGGAAAAAGCATGAAAGACCATTTGCGGTTCGCTGTTGCTTACTGGCATACCTTCTGCGGATCAGGTCTGGATCCTTTCGGCGGACCAACTCTTTTCTATCCCTGGGATAAAAAAGCGGATGCAGTTGATCGCGCAAAGGACAAAGCTGACGCAGCATTTGAACTGATCACCAAATTAGGCTTGCCATACTATTGTTTCCACGATCTGGACGTGGTCGATTATGAAGATGACGTTAAGACAAATGAAAAACGCCTGCAAACACTGACCGCATACCTTGGCCAGAAACAAAAGGAATCAGGCGTAAAATTGCTTTGGGGAACCGCTAACCTGTTTGGCCACCACCGTTATATGAACGGCGCGTCAACCAATCCGGACTTTGCAGTAGTGGCGCATGCAGGAGCCCAGGTGAAAATGGCATTGGATGCTACAATTGCTCTGGGTGGTGAAAATTACGTGTTCTGGGGAGGCCGCGAGGGATATATGACACTCCTGAATACTGACATGAAAAGAGAGCAGGAGCACTTTGCGCAAATGCTTAAAATCTCTGTTGCTTATGCGCGTGCGAATGGTTTCAAAGGCAAATTCTTTATCGAACCAAAACCTTGCGAACCTACCAAGCATCAATATGACTACGATGCGGCAACTGTGATCGGTTTCCTTCGCCAGCATGATCTGTTGAATGATTTCGCGTTAAACCTGGAAGTAAACCACGCAACGCTGGCGGGACATACATTTGAACACGAGTTACAGGTGGCAGCAGACGCCGGCATCCTGGGGTCAATCGACGCGAATCGCGGAGATTACCAGAATGGCTGGGATACCGACCAGTTCCCGAACGATCTGGCAGAATGGACAAAAGCATTGCTTGTCATCCTGAAAGCAGGTGGCTTGCAAGGCGGAGGGATCAATTTCGATGCAAAACGTCGCCGCAACTCAACTGACATGGAAGATGTATTCCACGCGCACATCGGTGGCGTCGACACGGTTGCAAGAGCGCTTGTTATAGCCGACAAAATCATCCAAAACGGAGAGTATGACAAAATCCGGACAGACAGATATGCGAGCTTTGACGGCGGAAAAGGCGCTGATTTCGAGAAGGGCGCATTGAAACTGGAAGACCTCTTCAACATCGCCGCAGCCGGCGGTGAGCCTGCAATCACTTCGGGCAGACAGGAATATCTGGAAAATCTGATCAATCGCTTTATTTAAGTAATATAAAGGTATTCATAGCATAATGGCCGGTGATAAACCGGCCATTATTTTTTTGCGCTATCAAATTAATCCTGCTGGCTTAACTCTTTGTCAATCGCAACGACGCGCTGCTGAATTTCTTTTTGCACTGTTTCAAGCCGTTTATCCTCCATAGGCTTCTGCATTTCCAGAATGTTCGCCTGCAAAAGGTCACGCTCTTTTGTGAACTTATCCTTTTTTTCTGTCAGGCGCTTTTTGGAATTATCATTTGCAGAGCTGATTTTCTCATCCAGCTTGGTTATGCGCTCCTGAATCTTAGTTTCGCGCTCTTTAAGTGAAGTCAGATATTCCTGCTGTTTTTCACTCAATTTGGCATTTGCATCAAGCAAGTCTTCTTTTGCTTCTGACATTTCCTCCTTACTGCTATCACCGGAAACCTCCTCGGTAGTTTTCTTGGCAGTTTCAAGTGCCTCTTCCTCTGCATTTGCGAGCTCTTTTCTGTCTTTGTCGGCCTGCGAGTTACAGCTCGATACCATCGAGCCAATTAAAATTGCAGCACCCGCAACCCAAACGTTCATTGTCTTTTTCATACCTGGTTGATGAATTTTTGTTTAAAAACCACCTATTGAAAAATCAATGCCAGAAGGGGCAAAAAAAAGCAAAGCTCCTGGAAAGTTTCCAGGAGCTTTTATCTAGTAATAAGTTTTGGGTTATCAAATTGCGTGCAAACAGGATATCATAATGCCTATCCGCCGAATTCTAAAAGAATCAAAATCTGCTACTTTTCATTACAAATTCTTCGCTTTCATTTGCTTTACAGCATAGTCTACCGCCCTTGCGGACAGTGCCATATAAGTAAGCGAAGGGTTTTGTGTAGAAGTGGAAGTCATGCATGCACCATCCGTCACGAATACGTTTTTACAGGTATGTAATTGATTCCATTTGTTCAGTAACGATGTTTTAGGGTCTTTACCCATGCGTACACCGCCCATTTCATGAATATCATTACCGGGGTTCCGCTTGCCATCATGTGCTTTCACATTCTTGAAACCTGCGTTAGTAAACATTTCACTTACCTGCTCCACATAATCCTTGATCATTTTTTCGTCATTATCGTCGTAATCCACAGAAATATTCAGCAGAGGAATACCCCAGGCATCTTTTTGTGTTTTGTCAAGTGCGACGTAATTACTTTCCTTCGGAATCGTTTCGCCCATCATGTGAGAACCTACACCCCAGTTACCATATCTGGTGCTTTGCAGCCCCTCTTTCAAAGACTCGCCAAGCCCGCTCCTGTCATTGGAAGTCTGGCGGTATGCAGAGAAACCTGCTGCATATCCTCTTAAAAAGTCAGTCTCCTGTTTATAAACATTTCGAAAACGCGGAATGTACCCTCCGTTCGGCCTGCGCCCGTCCGTCGTTGAATCAAGGAATCCCTCATATTCGCCTGAGACACTCGCGCGGTAGTTGTGGAAAGCTACATATTTGCCCAAAACTCCACTGTCATTTCCCAGGCCATTCGGAAAACGGCTGGATGTGGAGTTCATTAGCACGAGATTGGTATTCAATGCAGCTGCATTCACAAAAATGATATCAGCATAAAACTCCATCATCTGGTTCGTGGTCGCATCGATCACTCTTACCCCGGAAGCTTTTTGTTTTTTGTCGTCGT